>CANQQT010000006.1 GCA_947626065.1 uncultured Clostridia bacterium
AAGCGTTTATCTTTTCCGTTTCGGCTGTAAAACTTCCCCTGCCACCAGAAGTGATTCCCGGGATTTTCTCCGCCGTCTCCCGGACGCGCTCCTAAATGGGAAGATAGCCGTTTTTCCGGGCCCATTGGGTGATCCCCTCCGAAAGAACGTCACTGAAATGCCCTTGGCGAAGTTCGTCCGCGCGGAAATTCCGGTATCCGTATTCCTCGTGTGAATCCGGATTATAGAACACCTTTTCCCCGTTGGAATTGAGGCGTATGTTCTCGTTGCCGTTCTTTTCCGCAAGGTTGATCGCGTAATCGTATAGATCTTGCCGTTTGCGATCCGAAAGCTCATCGATAATCAGAGGATTTCTGACATTTAGGAACACCTTCATTTCAGGGGAACGGAAGTCGCTCTTCGTTGTGAAATAGAACCCCTTGCCAAAATGTCCAAGGCCCCCGTTTCGCCCCATTTGATCGGAGTCAAGCACCGAAAAATCCCCGTTCATGTAAAAACTTGCTATTTTGGGAATGCCTTTCCCGTCCACAACCTTGCTCGCACGCGCCGGATTATCCCGCCATTCTCCAAAAAAACGCTTAAATTGTAAAGATTCTGTGAAACTTTGAAATTTTGGATTGACAGGAGACTTTTCATCGCGTATACTGTGTATGAAGCCGTTATTACGAAACAGCCACCTGGGGAATTGCACCCCAGCCCGCTGCTGTAGGTTAGCGGCTTCACTTTTTTTCAGATAAAACACGCCGATTTTCCCGCTCTGTTCCTCCAGAATAGCCTCTTTCAGAAGGCCCGATATGGCGTCCTCTCTTGAATAAACGGTTGTAACGGCGTTACTGTCGATTCTCTCTCCGTTTGCCAGCCCGAATCCGTCTACGGCGACTGCTCCGATTAGATTATCACCCGCATATTGGTAATCAAAGATTACCACGAGGCTTGTCTCCGACTGCGTTTTAGAGGCAATAACCGCGAGAGGATCTTCAAGTGCCTCCGGGAGGTGCTTTAATAAATCCACCCCAAATTTATGATTCTCCACGTCACCGTCAATAATGGTCTGAAGATGCCCGATGGAATAAGTCATCGGAAGGTCGTTCAGTCCCACTTTCCTCAGCACTTTCGGAGTGCGGCAGACAACGAGAGTGTCACGATGGGGGAATATTCCGGCATTATAGTCGTCAATCTGTTCCGCAAAGGACTTGGAATAATCGTACCGACCCGAGAAACGTTTGCTTTCTCCGGTCGTTTTTTTATTATCCGCCCCGCTTGCTTTTTTCCCCGCCGTCCTCCCGTAGTTCTCCGAAGCCTCCGAAAGAGCGGAAGCGAAGAGATCCGAAAGACGGGAGGAGGAGTCGACCATCTCAGAGACAAGACGACCCTCGGTGAAAAGTAAGAAGTCACAGGGAAGAGTGATGAGGTATTTTTCACTGTTTCGGAAATCCACACCGCCGGACACACTTCGGTATTTTTTCACCGCTCCCCGCGTCCGCTTTTCGCGATTTTTCTCTCTATATCCGCAATTTTCGCAAAATGCAAGCGTTACTTGACAAAATGCAAAGGGAATTTTGTTGACAGCAAGCGCGGATTTTGCTATAATATGGGATATCTTCAATCGATATTTCAAAAACCGAACGAAAAGGAAGTGGCGCCATGTTGTCTGATAACATCAAAACTTACCGAAAGAAAAACAATATGTCTCAAGATGAATTAGCCGAAAAGCTTGGTGTTTCACGGCAAAGCATCAGTCTTTGGGAAACCGGACAAACGCAGCCAACCATTGATAATATTATTGCCTTGGCAAAAATCTTCAACATTTCCTCGGATACGCTTTTAGGCGTTTCGGAAGGAAGCCCGACTTCCCCGGCTTCCCCGGCTCCCCCGGCTCCCCCGGAGGAACCGCCCGCCGATAAGAAGCCGAAAAAGAGCAAAACCGGCTTGATCCTTGCGATCATTTGGGGAACCGCCATTCTTATCGGCGCCGCCGTACTGATTTTATCTTCAAAGGGCTGTAATTCTAAAAGCCCCGCCGGCAACAGCGGCCAGACCTCCGCCGTTGAAAGCGAGCCCTCAGCCCCTGTCGGAACCGAATCCTCCGCTCCTGTCGGAAACGAAACCTCCGCGCCGGTTGAAAGTGAAACCTCCGCGCCCACCGAAAGCGAAACTGCCGCACCCGTTGAAACCGAGACTTCCACACCTGCCGGAAACGAAACCACCGCGCCTGCCGGAAAAGAAACCACCGCGCCTGCCGAAAAAGTGACCTCCGCGCCGGTTGAAACCGAACCACCCGCCCCTGCTGTGCCCTTTGATTTGTTCTCTTACTGCAAAGATTTTGCGATAAAAATCGGGAGATTAAACGGGGATTACTGCATCTATCAGCAACCCGCCACGAGGTACGGGGGATACGAAAACGAATATTTTGCCATTTCCTATTGGGGCGACAGCAATATGGTGGAATTCTGCCTTCATTGCCCGCTCAGCGAGACCCAAAGCATCAACTTTTATCTCCGCATGAGGGGCGGATATTCCCACAAATACGAATATCTCTCTTCAAAATATTACCGGGACACCGGCGAGAGCTTCCGAAGCGCCACCGGCTATATCGACCCGGCGGTATTTTCCGACAAGTATCCTTTGAGCTGTGATCAATACGACGGCCCCTTCAACGGGCAAAACGACTTTATGGAGGAAAGCCGGATTGGCATCTGCGACCTGATACACTGCCTCAAGGAATTTGTCAAGGTAGAAAAAATGGAGTGCGATTTTTCAAGCTTTGAATTTGTAAACTTCTGATTCTTACGCCACTGACCCGTCCCCGGCAGCGCCATATGCCGGGCCGATGGGGCAAACGCCGCACGACGCATTTTTCCAAATTCCCTTGACACACGCGCTATAATAAAACAGAAAAACGGGAGGAGAACCGCCCGCCGCGTCCGCGCCTCCCGTTTTTCCCTTCAAAAACGCCGATTTTCGTCCCGGAGGATTCAAAAAATGGCTAAATGCAAGCACAAGTGCAAGCGCACGCGCAAGTATATTTATCCCGCCATCTTCACGAAGGAAGAAAACGGATATTCCGTGCGCTTCCCGGATCTTGAAGGTTGCTTTACGCAGGGAAAAGATTTACAGGATGCCTGTGAAATGGCGGAGGACGTCCTCTGCCTGACGCTTTACCGGATGGAGGAAGACGGGGAAGAAATTCCGAAGCCGGGGGAAATCAAGAAAACGACGTGCGGAGAAAACGAATTTGTCTCCCTGATCCGCTGTGATACCATCGAATACCGGGAGTACTACGACGCAAGCGCCGTGTAAAAGACGCTCACCCTGCCCGCATGGCTCAATAAAATGGCCGAGCGGGAAGGGCTCAATTTCTCGGAAATTCTGGAAAAAGCCCTGAAAAAGGAGCTGCACGTCGGCGACGATAAAAAAGCGGAATCCCGTCGCGCAAGCGAGAAAAGGCCGAACGGCGGGGCTCTTGTTCCCGTTATTTGAATTTTACCTCAAATTGTAAACAATCTGTAACGATTCCCTTCCCCTGCCTTGACAAATGCCCCGTCGACGTGTATTCTGTGTATGAAGCCGTCGGGGCGATACAGCCGCTTTGGGAATTGGATCCCAACCAACTGGTGTAGGCCGCGGCTTTTTCTCTTTCTCCCTTCCGGGAGATTTTTTGTTTTCTGCCGCTTTTTTCCATAAAAAATCAGCTACTTTTTACGCAGATGTTAATTTTTCAGAAAAGCGTTGCATTTCCTCATCAATCATGCTATACTATTATGAATATAGTTTTTTTGGGCCGCTTTTTGCCCACGCGGAGAGTAGCGCCCCGAAAAAGAAGAGGCCAACAAGTGCTTTGCACCGCGCAGGACGCAAACACAGGGCACAGACGCAAAACACCGGCACAAGCCGTGCAACAGCACGGCAGCGCAAACGCGGCGAAGCCTTCGCGCACACTGCCCGGCCACCCGGCCCGGCACAGCGGCCCCCTCGCAACCGTCCCGGCGGCAACTTCGCCCGGCGCGACGAAAACGGTGCAAACGCCGAACGAGCCGAACGGCTTGTAAAGCGCAAACACAGGGACGAGCCGCACGCCTACCGCGCAGAAACGAAACCGGCTACGTACTTCTCAAAATTTCAAACTGGAAAGGAAGGATTTCCTCATGGCATCCGAAATTCTCTTCGCCTCCGTCGCTTACGCGCGATACGAACAAAACCTCACCCTCCCGGCCAAATTTGAACGCCTCCTCGACCGATCCGGCCTTGCCGAAAAGGTGAGAGGCAAAAAGGTCGCCATCAAGATGCACGTCGGTTGCGGCGTCGGCTACACGACGATTCCCCCGCTCTTCGTCATCAAGCTGGTGGAATTCATCCGCAAAAACGGCGGCGACTGCTTCGTCACCGACCATTACGTTCACGACCGCCACCCCGAACAGCGAGGCTACACCGAGGCGACCCTCGGTTGCCCGGTGCTGGATGACTGCGGCTTTTTCGGAAAATACTATTATACAAAGGAAGTCGACTTCCGCACCTTCCGCCACGTCGACGTCGCGGGACTGATTCATGACGCCGATTTCCTCATCGATTTCTCCCACTTCAAGGGCCACGGTTGCTGTGCCTACGGAGGCGCCACCAAGAATCTCGCGATGGGCTGTGTAACCGACCGGACGCGGCAGGAGATTCACTCGCTAGAGGGCGGTCTACTCTGGGACGAGAGCAAATGCGTTCACTGCGGCAAATGCATCGAGGCCTGCAACCACTACGCGAACAGCTTCGACGAAAACGGAAAATATTCCGTCAATTTCCACCACTGCACCAACTGCACCCACTGCGTCAAGGTCTGCCCGACCGGCGCCATTTCCCTCGACGCCCACGACTACCGGGATTTCCAGTACGGCATGGCCCTCTGCGCCAAGACCGTCCTCGACACCTTCTCTCCCGAAAATACCTATTTCATCAACTTCCTGATTTCGATCACCGCGCTCTGCGACTGCTGGGGCTTGACGACCCCCTCGCTGGTACCCGACATCGGAATCATGGCCGGGAACGATATCGCGGCGCTGGAGCAGGCCTCCCTTGACGCCGTGAAATTTGAAAACCTCATCGAGGTCGGCGTGCCGAAGGGCATGAAGCTCGGCGATCACGGGCACCTTTTCGAGCGCCTGCACGGAAAGGATCCCTACGTCCAGCCCGAAAAGCTGGAGGAAATCGGCCTCGGCACCCGGGAATACTACCTGAGAGAGGTTCGCTGACTCTTTGACAAAGGATTTGTGACGGTATGGAAATCGATCTTTTGGGAATGACCGGGGAGGAAACCGCCCGTCTGATAAAAGAAGCCGGATTCCCCGCCTTTCGCGCCGGACAAATTCACGCGTGGGCGACCAAGGGCACGCCGGTGGAGGAAATGACCGACCTGCCGAAGGCGATGAGGCAGACGCTTACCGAAATGGGCTGTTTCGTCTCGTTGCCGACGGTGCGGCAAAAGCTGGTGTCGGCCATCGACGGGACCGTCAAGTACCTGTTCCGGCTCCGGGACGGCCAGCTGATTGAAAGCGCCGTCATGAAATACCGTTACGGGAACACGATCTGCGTCTCCTCTCAGGTCGGCTGTCGGATGGGCTGTCGCTTCTGCGCCTCCACCCTGAAGGGATGGGTAAGAAACCTCACCGCCGGTGAAATTCTCGGGCAGGTGATCGCCGCGCAGAACGATCTCGGCCTCCGCATCTCCGGTGTCGTCATGATGGGCATCGGGGAGCCGCTTGACAACTACGAAAACACCGTCGCCTTCCTGCGCCTCGTCAGCTCCCCCGACGGGCTGAACATCGGCGCCCGGCACATTTCCCTCTCGACCTGCGGAGTCGTCGACGGCATTCTCCGTCTGGCGAAGGAAAACCTCCCGATCACCCTGTCGGTCTCCCTGCACAACGTCATCACGTCGGAGCGGAAGCAGATCATGCCGATCACCAACCGTTACAGCGTCGAAGAGCTTCTTGCGGCCTGCAAAGCCTATTTCGCGGCAACGGGCCGGAGAATTTCCTTTGAATACACCCTGATCGCGGGAATCAACGACACCCCCTATCACGCCGCAAGGCTTGCCGACGGCCTCCGGGCCGGGCTGGGGAAGGAAATGCCGATTCACGTCAATCTGATCCCGCTGAACGACGTCGCCGAGCGGAATTTCCGGAGAAGCTCCGCCGCCGCGGTATCCGCCTTCCAGAGGAATCTGATTCAGAAGGGAATCAACGCCACGGTGAGAAGGCGGCTCGGCCCCGACATCAACGCCTCCTGCGGACAGCTCCGCTTCCGGGAGGAAGAGGTGCTGGAGCAGGCCATCGAACAGGCGCAGGCGCAGGTTCGCCCGCCGAAATAACGTAAAATTCACAGGCCGGGCGCGGATTTCGCCACGGCTTCCCCGCCCCGAAAGAAGAAAAACCTTTTTGAAACCTGCAAAGAAGGAAAAAGTCCCCAAAAGGCCGCGCGGCCCAAGTACTACGGAGGGAAAAAGAATGATTTTCAGCGGAAAAAGCGACGTCGGAAAACGGCGCACCACCAATCAGGACAGCTATAGCATCTTATCCCTTCCGGGCGGCTATACGCTCCTCACCGTCTGCGACGGCATGGGAGGCGTCAGCGGCGGCAACGTCGCGAGTCAGACCGCCTGCGCCGTCTTCTGCACCCATGTCAAGGAGCGCTTCGATCCGGCCGCCGGAGGCTTCTCGGCGCTTTTGAAGGAAGCGGCCGCCGCCGCCAATACCGCCGTCTACGAAAAGGCGCAGGCCGATCCGGCCCTGAAGGGAATGGGAACCACCCTCGTCTCGGCGCTGATTTCGCAGGAGCGGACGGCGCTGGTCCTCAACGTCGGAGACAGTCGGATGTACACCTTCGACGGGAAGGAGCTGCGGCAGATCACAAGGGATCACTCCTACGTGCAGTATCTTGTCGACCGGGGACAGATCACCGTCAAGGAGGCGGAAACCGCCTCGATCCGGAACATCATCATCCGCTCGGTCGGAAACGAGCCGGAGACCAACCCCGACCTCTTCCGGCTGGAGCTTACCCCCGGGAGCTACGTGCTTCTCTGCTCCGACGGGCTCACCAACTGCGTGAAGAAGGATGCCCTCGCCGCCGCGCTCAAGGGAGACGGAGAGGAAGAGCTGGAGGCCTGCACCGAAGAGCTGATCCGACTGGCAAACGAGGGTGGCGGCGTCGATAACATCACCGTCATCCTCGGAAAAATCTCGTAACCGGCGGGCCGGAAAAATTTTCCCCGGAATCCCGCTTCCGAAAAGGCCGAATTTCCGCCCTCGGAAAGCAAAAATTCACTGCCGGGAACCGGAATTTTCGTAAACGGAAAGCCGGGAAGCCGTTCCCGGAGGCCGAAAATGCCCCGCCCGAGGCCCAAAATTTCGCCCTCGGGAAATGAAGACTTCACTGCCGGATACCGGAATTTTCGTAAACGGAAAGCCGGAAGGCCCCGGACTCCCCTTTTTCGCGGGAAAATCCCGCCCCGTTATTCAGAAAACGCCCCCAACGAAAGGACGCGGAAACGCTTATGGATATGGTCGAAAGATATGTAGGAAAGCTGTTTGACCGGCGCTATCAGATCAACCGCGTCATCGGCGTCGGCGGAATGGCCGTCGTCTTTGAGGCGCAGGACATCGTCCTGAACCGGAAGGTCGCGCTGAAAATGCTCCGCGACGAGATTTCCGGGGACGAGCAGGCCGTGCGGCGCTTCGTCAACGAATCCCGGGCGGTTTCGATGCTTTCCCATCCGAACATCGTCAAGATTTTCGACGTTTCGGTGCGGGGAAACCTGAAATATATCGTGATGGAACGGGTGGAGGGAATCACCCTCAAGAGCTATATGCAGAAGAAGGGCGCCCTCACCACCGAGGAGGTTTTGAGCTACAGCGAGCAGGTATTGCGGGCGCTGGATCACGCGCATTCCAAGGGCATCATCCACCGCGACATCAAGCCGCAGAACATTCTGCTCCTCAAAAACGGAAAGGTCAAGGTCACCGACTTCGGAATCGCCAAGCTTCCCAACGCCGAGGCCGCCCCGATGAACGAAAAGGCCATCGGCACCGTCTACTACGTCAGCCCCGAGCAGGCGAGCGGCAAGGAGATCGACGGACGCTCCGACCTCTATTCCGTCGGCGTGCTCATGTACGAAATGGCGACCGGCGCCCTTCCCTTCAACGCCGACACCCCCGGCTCGGTGGCCCTGATGCAGGTGACCGAACAGCCGAAGGCGCCGAGCGAAATCAAGCCCGACATTCCGCGCGGGCTGGAGCAGATCATCCTCGGCGCGATGGAGAAGAACCCCGACCGGAGATTTCAGAGCGCCGCGCAGATGCTGCGCTATATCGAACGCCTGAACAGCAATCCCGGCTACGTTTTCCGCACGCAGAAGGAGACGCCGGACGGACAGGGTCCGCTCGGAAATAATATGAAGAAGAAAAAGAAGTCGTCCAAACGTACCCGCCGCCAGAGCCATTCGATGTTCCCGATCATCCTCGGCGTGTCCTTTGCCTTCGGCATTGTGATGATCGTCAGCCTGATCATGGGGCTGGATATGGTGCTGAAGAATCAGAACGCCAACACCCCGACCTCGGTGGAGGTGCCCGGAGTCGTCGGAAGCGTTTACGGCCCCGACGTCGAAAAGCTCTTTGACTCCCGTATTTTCAAGCTCGAAATCGAGCCGGTCTATGACGCCGGATACCCCGAAAACACCGTCATCGAGCAGGAGCCCGCCGGCGGGGAAATGCGGAAGGTGTTGCCGAACAAGCAGTACTGTACCGTCAAGCTCACCGTCAGCCGGGGCGCCGAGACGCTCCGCGTCCCCGACTATTCGATGCTGGAATACCGGAGCGTGCGGATCGCCGCCGAGAAGCTCGGCTTCCAGTGCGTCGTGGAGGGAATTGACAACGAAATGGTACCGGTAGGAAACGTCGTCTATACCAACCCCGCCGCCGGAACGCAGGTGGAGCACGGCTCCACCCTCACCATCTACTACAGCAAGGGAACCACCGTCATGCAGGTAACCGTCCCGAAGCTCACCGACCTCACCCCGAAGGAGGCCTATGAGAGAATGAACGGAGAGCTGCGGGTGGGAGAGGTCACCTACGACTATTCCGAAACGGTCCCGGCGGGCTATATTCTCTCCCAGTCGCTGACGTCGGGCGTGAAGGTCGTGAAGGGCTCCACCGTCAATTTCGTCATCAGCCTCGGCCCGCGTCCCGAGACGGGGCAAACCCCGGGCGGAACGGATCCGGGCGGAACGACGCCCGGTGGAACGACGCCCGGTGGAACCACTCCCGGTGGAAGCGACCAGCAGACGCCGGTCAATCCCGAGAGTCTGCCGCCGATCCGGCAGGAATAAGCCCGCCGCCCTTGTGAAAGGAGAGCTTTCATGTCAAATTCATTTCAGAATCCCATTCTCGACGGCTACGCCGACCCCGATATCCTCTGTTCCGGAGGGCTCTACTATCTTTTTGCCACCTCCTATCCTCTCGGCTGTCGGGGCTATGAGGTCTACTCCTCCCCCGACCTTGTCCACTGGGAAAATCGCGGCGTCTGCCTTTCCCGTGCGTGGGGCATGGAGCAGAAATTCTGGGCCCCCGACGTCAAGGAAAAGGACGGAAAAATCTATATGCTCGTCACCGTGTCGGAGCACCTCGGACTGGCCCTTGCCGACTCCCCGCTCGGCCCCTTCTCCCCGCAGAACGGCTTTCTCCTCGACAAAACCATCGACGGGCATATCTTTTTCGACGGGGAGGAAATGTACCTTTATTACGTTTCCTGGAGAAAGGATCACCGTTACGGCCTCTACGGGGTAAAAATGCTCCCCGACCGAAGGAATCCCGACTTTTCGACGGAAACGCTATTGATTACCGCCGAGGAGCCCTATGAATGCGGGATGTCCCCCGTCGCGGAGGCGCCCTATATGCTCAAAAAGGACGGAAAATACTTTCTCACCTATTCCGGGAGCCACTACCGCGACCCCGGCTATTGCGTCTGCTACGCGGTGTCCGACTCCCCGCTCGGCCCCTTCGTGAAATACGCCGGGAATCCGATTCTCGTCGGGGACGGCGTCACGGTCAGCGGAACCGGGCACCACTGCATCACCTGCTCCCCCGACGGGAAAAGGATGATTCTCTGTTACCACACCCATTATGCGCCCGGAACCGTCGATCCCCGCCGCCTCTCCCTGACCGAGTTGCGCTTTGAGGAGAAAAACGGCGAAACGGTGCTGGTCTGCGGGAAAGCCGACGTCGGGATTTCCCACCCGCTTCCCCTGTCGGGGCTGTGAAAACGATGACCGGAACCTCAAAACCGGCGCTCCGGCGCAAGCGGAAGCTCACCCCCATGCAGATCATCGCCCTCGGCTATCTCGCCGCCTTGCTTCTGGGCGCGGCTCTGCTCGCCCTGCCGATCTCCTCGCGGAGCGGAAATCCGACCGGGGCGGTCGATTCCCTCATGACCTCCGCCTCCGCCGTCTGCGTCACCGGACTGATCCCCTTCCCGACCTACGGACACTGGTCGCTTTTCGGGCAGATCGTCCTGCTCTTCCTGATTCAGATCGGGGGGATCGGCATCATGACGCTGGTCGCCCTCCTCACCAAGGTGATGGGGAGAAGCCTCTCCCTGAAGGAGAGGAAGCTCTTCATGCTCTCGGCGGGAAACGACACCATCGGCGGCGTCCCGAAGCTCATCCGGAGCGTGACGCTCTTCACCCTCGCCTTCGAGGGGGCGGGAACGCTCTTCCTTGCCCTGCGCTTTGTCCCGCAGATGGGAACGGCGACCGGAATCTGGAACGCCGTCTTTCATTCGGTGTCGGCCTTCTGCAACGCGGGCTTTGACCTGATGGGCCGTTTCGGCCAGTCCTCCCTCACCGGCTACACAGGCGATATCACCGTCAACGTCGTCATCATGCTACTGATTACGGCGGGAGGCTTCGGCTTCGCCGTCTGGCAGGATCTCTTCGCCTGCCGCTTCCGCCCCTCGAAATTCAGTCTCCATACCAAGGTTGTCCTCGTCATGTCGGGGATTCTCTTCGCGGGAGGCGCTCTGCTCTTCTTCCTCTTCGAGCTGCCAAACGAGGCGATTCCCCTCACCGGAAAGGAAAGAATCCTCGCGGCCCTCTTTCAGTCGGTCACACCCCGCACGGCGGGCTTCAACACCGTCGATATCGCCTCCCTCACCGAGGGGAGCACGGCCCTGACAATTCTGCTGATGGTCATCGGAGGAGCCCCCGGCTCGACGGCGGGAGGCATCAAGGTGACCTCCTTCCTCGTCCTCCTCGCGGGAACCCTCGCCTCCGCGCGGCAATCCGCCGCGACCAATCTCTTCAAGAGAAGAGTGGAGGGGGATCTGGTACGGCAGGCCTCCGCCATCGCCACCATTTATTTCTGCGTCGCCTCCTTTTCGGTCGTTCTGCTCTGTGCGCTGGAGCCCTTCTCCTTCACGCAGATCTGCTATGAGGTCGTCTCCGCCCTCTCCAACGTCGGAATGACGATGGGAATCACCGGACAGCTGACGGCGGTCTCCAAATTAGTGCTCTGCCTCCTCATGTACTTCGGAAGGGTCGGAATGCTCTCCCTCGTCATCGCCCTCGCCGCCAAGCGGGAGAATCTCCCGATTACCCGCCCGGCGGAAAACCTGTTGCTCTGAACGTTTCGCAAAACCTTCCCTGAGCGCGTAGGTGTTTCCGCGCCACGTGCTTTCGCGCCGTGCGTTTTCACACCATATGCTTTCGGGCCGTGCGGCTTCCGCCGTTTGCTTCCGCGCGTATGCGGAAGCGCTTGCATAAATCCGCAAAACCGCTCCCATTTTGTCAAAGGAACAAAATCATGAAAAATTTTCTTGTCATCGGCATGGGCCGCTTCGGGCAGATTCTCGCCCGGCGGCTGATCGAACTCCGCAACAACGTCATGATTGTCGACGAGGACGCCGACATCATCAACGAGCTGGCCCCGCACTTCACAAACGCCCAGATCTGCGACTGCACCAATCCCGACGTGCTCCGCTCCCTCGGGGTCAGCAGCTTCGATATCTGCTTTGTCACCATCGGAGAGGATTTCCAGTCCTCCCTCGAAATCTCCTCCCAGCTCAAGGAAATGGGGGCCAAACGCGTCATTTCCAAGGCAAACCGCGAAATTCAGGCGAAATTCCTGCTCCGGAACGGAGCCGACGAGGTCGTCTATCCCGACCGAGATATGGCGGAAAAGCTCGCCGTCCGCTGTTCCGCCAGCAATCTCTTCGATTTCATCGAGCTGACGCCGGAGTATTCGATTTTTGAGATTCCGACGCTTCACGACTGGGAAGGAAGAACCATCGGAAACGTCAACGTGCGGAGGCGCTTCGGGATCAACATCCTCACCATCAAAAAGGAAAACGGGGAGGTCATCGTGCCGACGGCAGACTATACCTTTGAGAAGGAAGACCACGTGATCATCATGGGAAAGAAAAACGAGGTTCTCCGGCTCATTTCGCGCTGAGAAATCGCGGCAATCCGACGCCGCTTCAAAGATTCGTTCTTGCTACGCGCGAGCGCAAAAGCGCCCGGCGGGTCGCGCCGGTAACAAACGCCGGCAGTCGCCCGGCGGGAAGCTCTCTTCCCGCGCCCCACGACGCAAAAGTGCCCAACGGTCGCCCCGGCGACAGAACCGCCCGGCACTTGCCATGCAAGAGACGGCGCGGCGTTCTCATTCTTCATCCGAAACACAAATGCACGCAAAAGCGCGGCGCCATCCCGGCGCCGCGCCTCTTTTTATGCAATTTTGCGGTTTTGCGCTTTGTCAGGCGCTCCCGTACTTCACGCGCATTTCTTTTTTGCGCTTTTGTCAGGAGTTCCCGTGCTTCCACGGCCCCCCCGCGTAAACTTGTTTGCTCAGTACTGCTCGACGTCCTGAAGCGCGTCGTAGCCTTCCTCGCCGGTGCGGACCTTCACCACGTTCTGCACGCCGTAGACGAAAATCTTTCCGTCCCCGATATGCCCCGTGTAGAGAACCTTCTTCGCCGTCTCAATCACCGAGCGAACCGGAACCTTCGACACCACGATGTCGACCTGAACCTTCGGAAGAAGGCTGGGCTCCATCTCAACGCCGCGGTAATACTCCGGCTTGCCCTTCTGAATGCCGCAGCCCATCACGTGCGAAACCGTCATTCCGGTGATGCCGATGTCGATCATCGCGTTTTTCAGAGTCTCAAGCATCCGCTCCTTGCAGATGATTTCCACCTTGGTAATCCGCGGGCGAGAGGATTTCTCCTCGCTCTCCTCCTCGAAGACGGGAACCGACTTCACCTCGACGGCCTCGGCGGGGGGAACCGTTCCGGCGACGGCAACCGCCGCGTAGGCGTCCCCGAGCGTCGGATCGACGGCGGGAAGGAAATCCGCGTAGGCGGAGGGCATTCCGTGCTCCGTCCGGTCAAGGCCGAGGATCTCCTCCTCCGGCGTGACGCGGAGGCCGTGCAGCTTCTTGATGACAAGGAAGGAGACCGTCATCGTCACCGCCGTCCAGAGAGCGATGCAGACGAGGCCGAGGGCCTGAACGCCGAGAACCTTCATACCGGCGGCAAAGGAGGTGCCGTGAATCAGCGCATAGATCGGGCCGTCAACCCCCGCGCTCGCCGTATTCGTCGAGAGAAGTCCCGCGGCCAGCGTGCCCCAGATGCCGTTCCCCATATGGACGGCGACGGCGCCGACCGGGTCGTCGATGTGGAGCTTCAGGTCAAGAACCTCCACAATCACCACCACGAGAATGCCCGAAACAATGCCAATCACAACGGCGCCGATAGCGTCCACCGTCGCACAGCCCGCCGTCACGGCGACAAGGCCGGCGAGGGAGGCGTTCAGACACATCGAAACGTCGGGCTTACCGTTTTTCAGCCACGTGTAAATCATGCAGGTGACGGTCGCAACGGCGGGAGCCACCGTCGTGGTCGCGAGAATCTGCGCAAGCTCGGAGATCGACTTGGCGGCGGCGCCGTTAAAGCCGTACCAGCAGAACCAGAGGATGAAGCAACCGAGAGCGCCGAGCGTCAGGGAGTGGCCGGGGATCGCGTTGACCTTCACAACCTTCCCGCTCGCGTCCTTCACGTATTTTCCGAGACGCGGCCCGAGGATGATCGCGCCGACCAGCGCCGCGATGCCGCCCACCGTGTGAATCAGCGCCGATCCGGCGTAATCGATGAAGCCGAGGCGGGAGAGCCAGCCGCCGCCCCAGATCCAGTGGGCCTCGATGGGATAGACGACGAGGGAAATGATGCCGGAGTAGATGCAGTAGGCAGAGAATTTCGTCCGCTCAGCCATCGCGCCCGAGACGATCGTCGCCGCCGTCGCGCAGAAGACGAGGTTGAAAACGAAGTTGCTCCAGTCATAGGTCGCGAAATTCGTGATGAAGTCGTAGTTCGGGATGCCGACCAACCCAAACAGGGCGTCCTCCCCGAGCAGAAGCCCGGCGCCCAGAACCATAAAGACGACGGTCCCGATGCAGAAATCCATCAAATTCTTCATAATGATGTTTCCCGCATTCTTCGACCGGGTGAAGCCCGTCTCCACCATGGCAAACCCGCACTGCATGAAGAACACCAGCACGGCGCCGATCAAAAACCAAAGCGCTGTCGTATCCATTACCGATACCCTCTTTCAAAAAAATGAATCTATAGCCCGCGCAAACGCGCCGTGACCCGAAAAAAAGAGACAAAGGGCGAAGGAAACCCCTTCGACGCCTTTGTCGTAAAGAAATGGAAAGAAATTTGTAAAAAGTCGGAAGAAAGCCTGACGAGCCTGACGAGCCGTTTTTAAAGGTAAACGGAAGCCCGCACAGGAGCCGTTTTTGACGCTCCTCACAAACGCCATGAGGCGCAGGCTTCGCGCAAACGCGGCCTCACCGTCAAAAGCCGGATTTTCGGCGGTCGGGAAAGCGTTTCCCTGAAATTTTCCCCGCATCTTTTCCCTGAAATCTTTTCCGAAAAGAAGCGTTTCCCTGAAAACGATCCCCGAAAAGGGCCCTTCAAAAGAAAAACGCCCACGGAAAGGCCTCTGCCTTTTGCCGTGGACCTCTTTGTCCGACGCTTTGATTATACTCCCGTCGGGCGATTTTGTCAAGAGGAATTTTGCAATTTCTTTTTGGGGAAAAAGTCCGGCCTTTAATTATAATGAGGAAATCCCCCGAATCTCACAAAAAAACCGTCACTTTGACAAAGCTGAGGCGCCCTGCCCCGTCGATTTTTATCGAAAAATGAGAATGCGAAATTTTTTCAAAAACCGTCTTGACAGAAGGGGAAAAAAGCGCTATAATGGAGGGCGTAATGACAAAGGCGTCAGAGGATCTACCCCTCTGACGTTTTTTTGTTCCCATTTCCTCTTCAGACGAAAGCAAAGGAGAAAAAAGCCATGAGTACCGTAACCGAGACCTTCGGATCGCTCGTCTTCGGAGATTCGACGATGAAGGAAAAGCTCCCGAAAGAAACCTATAAAGCGATGCAGCGCACCATCAAGAACGGCAAGCACCTCGATCTTGAGGTCGCCAACGTCGTCGCCAACGCCATGAAGGACTGGGCGATTGAAAAGGGCGCCACCCATTTCACGCACTGGTTCCAGCCGATGACCGGCATCACGGCGGAGAAGCACGACAGCTTCATCAGCCCGACCAGCGATGGAAAGGTCATCATGGAATTTTCCGGAAAAGAGCTGGTTCGCGGCGAGCCGGACGCCTCCTCCTTCCCGTCGGGCGGCCTGCGCGCCACCTTCGAGGCGAGAGGGTATACCGCGTGGGACCCCTCCTCCTATGCCTTTATCAAAGGAAAAACCCTCTGCATCCCGACCGCCTTCTGCTCCTACGGCGGAGAGGCGCTGGACAAGAAAACCCCGCTTTTGCGGTCGATGGAGAGAATCAACAAGCAGGCCCTGCGGGTGCTGAAGCTCTTCGGAAACACCGACGTCACCTCGGTAAAAACGACGGTGGGCTGCGAGCAGGAGTACTTCCTGATTCCGAAGGAGCTCTTCGACCGCCGCAAGGATCTGATTTACACCGGGCGCACCCTCTTCGGCGCCAAATCTCCGAAGGGACAGGAGCTTGACGACCATTACTTCGGCTCCATCAAGCCCCGCGTCGCCGCCTTCATGAGCGACGTGAACGAGGAGCTCTGGAAGCTCGGCGTCCTCGCCAAGACCGAGCACAACGAGGTCGCCCCCGCCCAGCACGAGCTGGCCCCGATTTTCACCACCACCAACATCGCCGCCGATCACAACCAGCTGACGATGGAGGTTCTCCAGAACGTCGCCAAGAAGCACGGCCTCGTCTGCCTCCTCCACGAAAAGCCCTTCGCAGGCGTCAACGGCTCCGGCAAGCACAACAACTGGTCGATTTCGACCGACACCGGCGTCAACCTCCTCGAACCGGGGGAAACCCCCTACGAAAACGCGCAGTTCCTCCTCTTCCTCAGCGCCGTCATCAAGGCGGTCGACGAGTATCAGGATCTGCTCCGCATCTCGGTCGCCTCGGCAGGAAACGATCACCGTCTCGGCGCGAACGAGGCCCCGCCCGCCGTCGTCTCGATGTTCATCGGCGACGAGCTGAACGGCATCCTCGAAGCCATCGAATCGGAATCCTCCTATGACGTCAAGGAGAAGGAGTTGCTCCGCATCGGCGTGCACATTCTCCCCAAGTTCCCGAAGGACTCCACCGACCGCAACCGCACCTCCCCCTTCGCCTTCACCGGCAACAAATTTGAATTCCGGATGCTCGGCTCCTCCGCCTCGGTCTCCGACGCCAACACGGTTCTGAATACCGCCGTCGCCGAGGTGCTGAAGGGCTTCGCCGACCAGCTGGAAGCGTCGGAGGACTTTGAAACCGACCTGCACAACCTCATCCGCGACACCATCCGGGAGCACAAGCGCATCATCTTCAACGGCAACGGCTACGACGAGTCGTGGATTGCCGAGGCCGAAAAGCGGGGACTGCTCAATCTGAAAACCACCCCCGAGGCGCTTGCCCACTTCCTCGACAAGAAAAACATCGCCCTCTTCACCGAAAATCAGATTTTCTCGGAAACCGAGCTCCGCTCCCGCTATGAGATCATGCTGGAAAACTACTGCAAGCTGATCAACATCGAGGCGCTGACAATGGTCGATATGGCGCGGAGGGAAATCCTCCCCGCCGTCTCCTCCTACGTAAAATCCCTCGCCGATACCGTGGCGGCCGTGAAGGAAACCTCCGGATGCGAGGCGAGCTTCGAGCTTGAGACCATGAAAAAGCTGAACAGCCTCAACGCCTCCGCCCTTGCCAAGGTAAAGGCGCTGGAGACGGCGGTGATCGGCGCCAAGAGCATCCGCGACACCGCGTCCCTCGCCCTCTACTATAAGGACACCGTCATCCCGGCCATGAACGAGCTCCGCATCGTGGCCGACGAAAGCGAAACCTTGACCGCCGAGTCCTATTGGCCGCTTCCCACGTACGGCGATATGCTCTTCGGCGTCCGCTGAAAAAAACATAAAAGGCAAAGAAATGCCCTGACGAAGAAAAGTACCCGCGAAAGGCCTCTACAGAGAACGGAAAGAACGCTGAGATTTCCGGAGACACCGCCGTGGGGAAGAACCCTTCCGAGCAGCAAACCCAACGCGAAAGCCAGTAGGGGCGCCGGATTCCCCGTTACGGAAAAAGGCTTTACCGAGTCTGAGAACAAAAATAGGTGGTACCGCGAGCGCACAGCTTCGCCCTATCCTGAGAGGAGGAGACCGACCCCGGCCTCCTCCCGCTGAGGGAGCTGTGCGCTTGTCTTATACTTGAAACAGGAAGGTACACCGTCATGTGTTCGATATTCGGTTATTCCGGGGAAACGCTTCCCCTCGACAAAATTCTCCCGGCCTTTTCAAAGACCGTCAGCCGCGGCCCCGACGACATGAGAATCACCCGGGTGGGAAAGGGCCTCCTCGGCTTTCAGAGGCTCTCGATCATGGGCCTCAGCCCGGAGGGAATGCAGCCCTTTACCCTCGGGGGAAGCTATCTCGTCTGCAACGGGGAAATTTACGGCTTCCGGAAGATCAAAGAGGAGCTGAAACAAAAGGGCTATGCCTTTCAAAGCGACTCCGACTGCGAAATTCTTCTCCCGCTCTACCGGGAATACGGCCTCGCCTTCTTTGAGAAGCTCGACGCCGAGTTCGCCCTGATTCTCTACGACGGAGAGAAGGGAGAATTCATCGCCGCCCGCGATCCCATCGGCATCCGCCCGCTCTTCTACGGCTACGACGAAGAGGGAAAAATTCTCTTCGCAAGCGAGGCCAAAAACCTCGTCCCGCTCTGTAAAAAGGTGCTTCCCTTCCCGCCCGGACACTACTATGCGGGAGGAAAATTCGTCTGCTACCGCGACATCGCCGCCGTCGGGGAGTACTGCGAGGACGACCTTGACACGGTCTGCCGGAAGATCCGGGAAAAGCTGACGGCGGGGATCGAAAAGCGGCTCGATTCCGACGTGCCGCTCGGCTTCCTCCTCAGCGGAGGCCTTGATTCCTCCCTCGTCTGCGCCGTCTCGGCGCGCCTTCTGAACCGGCCGATCCGCACCTTCGCCATCGGCATGAGCGGGGACGCCATCGATCTAAAATACGCAAGAGAGGTCGCCGCCTTCATCGGGAGCGAGCACACCGAGGTCATCATTACCAAAGAGGACGTCCTTGACGCCCTGCCGACCGTCGTTGCCCTCCTCGGAACCTTTGATATCACGACGATCCGCGCCTCGATCGGAATGTACCTCGTCTGCAAGGCCATCCACGAAAAGACCGACGTCCGCGTCCTGCTCACCGGGGAGATCTCCGACGAGCTCTTCGGCTATAAGTACACAGACTTCGCCCCCTCCGCCGAGGCCTTCCAGAAGGAGGCGCAGAAGCGGCTCCGCGAGCTTCACTTCTACGACGTTCTCCGCGCCGACCGTTGCATTTCCTACAACTCGCTGGAGGCCCGCGTTCCCTTCGGCGACCTCGATTTCGTCGAATACGTCATGAGCGTTGACCCGGAAAAGAAGCTCAACCGCTACGGAAAGGGGAAATACCTCCTTCGCCGCGCCTTCCTCGGGGATTACCTGCCGGAATCGATTCTGATGCGGGAAAAGGCGGCCTTCAGCGACGCCGTCGGGCATTCGATGGTGGACGATCTGAAGGAATACGCCGAAGGGCTCTATACCGACGAAGAATTCCGGAAGCGGGCGGCCTCCTACACGTACGTTCCGCCCTTCACGAAGGAATCGCTCCTCTACCGCGAGCTCTTCGAGTCCTTCTATCCCGGGCAGGCCGAAATGATTCCCGCCTTCTGGATGCCGAACAAGGAGTGGGAGGGCTGCGACGTCGCCGACCCCTCCGCCCGCGTCCTGTCGAACTATGGCGACAGTGGAAAATAAAAACCGTTTGACCAAGAAAACCCGGCGATTTTCCACTGGAAAATAAAAACCGCTTGACCAAGAAAACCGGCGCTTTTCCACTGGAAAATAAAAACCGCTTAACCAAGAAAACCCGACGCTTTTCCACCGGAAAATAAAAAGCCGCTTGACCAAGAAAACCCGACGGTTTTCCGCTGAAAAACACCCCTCGTGCGCCCCGAAAAACGCCCCAAAACCGCCGCTCCTGCAATTTTTTTCGCAAAAATTTGCGTATTCCGGCCCTTTCCCCCTTGCAAGACGGCCCATTTGCGTGTATAATAATCGGTAGGAAATCACAAAGAAAGGATTCCCCCTTATGAAACACGGATTTATCAAGGCCGCCGTCGGTTCCGTCGACGTCACCGTCGCCGATATCGGGGCAAACAGCGAAAAAATTCTCTCCCGCATGAAAGAGGCCGACGAAGCCGGCGCCAACCTTCTTCTCCTCCCGGAGCTCTGCCTGACCGGCTATACCTGCGGAGATCTCTTCTTCTCCGACGCTCTTCTTGACGGCGTGGAGCCGGCGCTGGAGGAGATCCTCCAAAAAACCGCCTCCCTCTACCCGGTGACGGTGCTGGGGCTTCCCCTCCGCTACGCGGGAAAGCTCTACAACTGCGCCGCCGTCCTCCATCGCGGAAAACTGCTCGGCGTCGTCCCGAAGACGGCCCTTCCGAACTACGGGGAATTTTACGAAAGGCGGCAATTCTCCCCCGCCAAGACGCTGGGAGGCGTGACGCACACCCTCACCCTCGCCGGGCAGAGCGTTCCCTTTGGTACCGACCTGCTCTTTCAGTGCGAGGGAATGCCCGACTACTGCTTCGGGGTCGAAATCTGCGAGGATCTCTGGCTCAGCTCGCCGCCCTCCGAAAGGCTGGCCGCCGCCGGGGCCACCCTCATCTGCAATCCCTCGGCCTCCGACGAGGTCATCGGGAAGGCCGACTACCGCCGCCTCCTCGTCCTCTCCACCTCGGCGCGGCTCCTCTGCGGCTATCTCTACGGAAACGCCTCCCCCGGCGAATCGACGCAGGACATGGTCTTCTCCTCCCACCACATCATCGCCGAAAACGGGAGCCTGCTGGCCGAAAACCGGCCCTTTGAGGAAAAGGGCCTGATTCTCTCCGAAATCGACGTCAAGCGCCTCGCCCACGAGCGCCACCGCACCACCACCTTCCCCTCCTGCCCGACGATGACCGTCCTCCCCTTTGCCCAACCGATGAGGCAGACGGAGCTTACCCGGCCCTTCGCGAAGAACCCCTTCGTTCCCCCCGCCGAGGCCGACCGGAAGGCCCGCGCCGAGGCCATTCTCTCGATCCAGTCGCAGGGACTGAAAAAGCGGCTGGCCCACACAGGCGCCAAAACCGCCGTCATCGGCATTTCGGGAGGGCTGGACAGCACCCTCGCCCTGCTGGTCACCGTCCGGGCCTTCGACCTGCTCGGGAAGGACCGCAGGGAAATTCTCGCCGTCACCATGCCCTGCTTCGGAACGACGAAGAGGACGCGGGGCAACGCCGGAAGGCTCTGCGAGGAGCTCGGCGTGACGCTCAAGGAGGTCAACATCACCGCCGCCGTAAGACAGCACTTCGCCGATATCGGGCAAAGCGAAGAAACGCTCGACGTCACCTATGAAAATTCGCAGGCGCGGGAGCGGACGCAGGTTCTGATGGATCTGGCCAACCTCACCGGAGGCCTCGTCATCGGAACCGGGGATCTGTCGGAGCTGGCACTGGGATGGGCCACCTACAACGGCGACCATATGTCTATGTACGGAGTCAACACCTCGGTGCCGAAAACCCTCGTGCGCTATATCGTCCGCTACGAGGCCGACCGCACCGGCGGGGCCCTTGCCGAGGTGCTTTCGGATATCCTCGACACCCCCGTCTCCCCGGAGCTGCTCCCCGCGAAGGAAAACGGGGAAATCGCGCAGAAAACGGAGGATCTGGTCGGCCCCTATGAGCTGCACGACTTCTTCCTCTACCATATGCTCCGCTTCGGCTCCTCCCCCGCCAAGCTCTTCCGCCTCGCCAAAGCCGCCTACCGGGACGACTATACAGACGAAGTAATTCTCCACTGGCTGAAAACCTTTGTGCGGCGCTTCTTCTCACAGCAGTTCAAGCGCTCCTGTATGCCCGACGGGCCGAAGGTCGGCTCGGTCACCCTCTCGCCGCGCGGCGATCTGAGAATGCCCTCCGACGCCTCGGCGGCGCTCTGGCTGAAGGAGCTGGAAAATCTCCCGGAATAACGCGCAACCCCACTTACGAAAGGATCTGATTCACCCATGAAATCACCTGCCGAAAGCCTCACCTCCCCCGCCTTTGAGCACGACGCCTGCGGCATCGGCGCCGTCGTCAGCATCGACGGGAAAAAGAGCCACGCGGTTCTCGACCGCGCCCTCAGCATCGTCGAAAAGCTGGAGCACCGCGCCGGAAAGGACGCCGACGGAGAAACCGGAGACGGCGTCGGGATTCTCACGCAGATTCCCCACCGCTTCTTCTCCCGCGTCGCGGCGGAGCTCGGCATCACCCTCGGGGAAGAGAGGGATTACGGCGTCGGGATGTTCTTCTTTCCGCAGGATACCCTGAAACGCGCACAGGCCAAAAAAATGTTTGAAATCATCGCCGACAAGGAGGGAGTCCCCTTCCTCGGCTGGCGGGAGGTGCCGGTGGAGAGCGGCATTCTCGGGAAACGCGCCCGGGAGTGTATGCCCCACATTCTGCAGTGCTTCCTTGCCCGCCCGAAGGACCTTGCCCCCGGCCTCGACTTTGACCGGAAGCTCTACATCATCCGGCGCGTCTTCGAGCAGAGCAACGACAACACCTACGTGCCCTCCCTCTCCTCACGCACCATCGTCTATAAGGGAATGTTCTTCGTCAAACAGCTCCGCGCCTTCTATTCCGACCTGCGCGACCCCGACTACCTCTGCGCCATCGCCACCGTGCATTCCCGCTTTTCCACCAACACCAATCCGAGCTGGGAGAGGGCGCACCCTAACCGCCTGATCCTCCACAACGGAGAGATCAACACCATCCGGGGAAACGTCGACCGGATGCTGGCGCGGGAGGAGACGATGAAGAGCCCCGTCATCTCCGACGAGGATATGGATAAGATTCTCCCGGTCGTCACCGCCGCCGGCTCCGACTCCGCCATGCTCGACAATACGCTGGAATTTCTCGTCATGAACGGACTGCCGCTGCCCCTCGCCGTGATGATCACCATCCCGGAGCCCTGGAGGAACGACAAGAACATCAGCCGCGAAAAGAGGGATTTCTACCACTACTATTCGACGATGATGGAGCCGTGGGACGGCCCCGCCGCCATTTTCTTCTCGGACGGCGATACCTTCGGAGCGGTGCTTGACCGCAACGGACTCCGCCCCTCCCGCTATTACATCACCGACGACAATACCCTGATCCTCTCCTCCGAGGTCGGCGTCCTCGACGTCGATCCGGCGCATATTCTCAAGAAGAGCCGGTTGGAGCCGGGAAAAATGCTCCTCGTCGATACCGTGAAAAAGCGGCTGATTTCCGACGCCGAGTGCAAAAACACCTACGCCACCCGCCGCCCCTACGGAGAATGGCTCGATATGAACCTCGTCCGCCTGAAGGATCTTGCCATCCCCAACCGGAAGGTCGAGAACCATTCGCAGGAGGAGCGCGACCGGCTCTATAAGGTCTTCGGCTACACCTACGAGGACATCAAGGACGCGCTTCTGCCAATGGCGCGGAACGGCGCCGAGCCGACGGCTTCCATGGGAACCGATATCCCCCTCGCCGTCCTCTCGGAGAAGCATCAGCCCCTCTTCAACTACTTCAAACAGCTCTTCGCGCAGGTCACCAATCCCCCCATCGACGCCATCCGGGAGGAAATCGTGACCGATACCTCCGTCTACATCGGCTCCGACGGAAACCTGCTTGAGGAATCGTCGGAAAACTGCCGGGTTCTGCAAATTCACAACCCGATTCTCACCTCCGTCGATCTGATGAAAATCAAGGCCATCGATCGCCCCGGCTTCAAGGTGGAGACGGTTTCCCTCCTTTATTATAAGAACACGCCGCTGGAAAGGGCGCTCGACCATCTCTTCGTCGCCTGCGACCGCGCCTACCGCTCGGGGGCCAACATTCTGATTCTCTCCGACCGGGGCGTCGACGAAAATCACGTCGCCATCCCTTCCCTCCTCGCCGTGTCCGCCATGGAGCAATACCTTGTCCGCACCAAGAAGAGAACCGCCGTCTCCCTCGTCCTTGAAAGCGGGGAACCGAGGGACGTCCATCAGTTCGCCGCCCTCCTCGGATACGGGGCACGGGCCATCAATCCCTACCTCGCGCAGGAGTGCATCGAGGAGCTGATTGAGCGCGGAATGCTCGACAAGGATCCCACCGCCGCCATCAACGACTACAACTCCGCCATCCTGCACGGAATCGTCAAAATCGCCTCCAAAATGGGCATTTCCACGATCCAGTCCTACCAGTCCTCCCAGATTTTCGAGGCCATCGGTATCCGGAAGGAGGTCATCGACAAGTACTTCACCAACACCGTCAGCCGGGTCGGAGGAATCGGACTGGAGGAGATCGACGAGGGCGTCGAGTGGAGGCACAGCCACGCCTTCGATCCCCTCGGACTCGGAACCGACACCACCCTCGACAGCGTCGGAAGGCATAAGCTCCGTTCGGGGAACGACAAGGAAGACCATATGTACAACCCCGACACCGTCATCGCCCTCCGGGAGGCCACGCAGAGCGGAAGCTATGCCCGCTTCAAGGAGTACACCGCCATGGTCGACGACGGGCAGAAGCCCCATACCCTGCGGGGGCTGATCGAATTCTGCTTCGACGAGCGGGAGCCGATTCCGCTTGAGGAGGTGGAGCCGGCCGCCGAAATCGTGAAGCGCTTCAAGACGGGGGCCATGTCCTACGGCTCCATTTCGGAGGAAGCGCACGAATGCATGGCGATTGCGATGAACCGCCTCGGAGGAAAATCCAACACCGGAGAAGGCGGAGAAAAGCCGGAACGCTTCGGAACCGAGAAGAACAGCGCCATCAAGCAGGTCGCCTCCGGGCGCTTCGGAGTCACCTCGGAATACCTCGTCAACGCCTCCGAAATTCAGATCAAAATGGCGCAGGGAGCCAAGCCCGGAGAGGGCGGACACCTGCCGGGGCAGAAGGTCTACCCGTGGATCGCCAAAACGCGCTATTCCACCCCCGGCGTCTCCCTCATCTCCCCGCCGCCTCATCACGATATCTATTCCATCGAGGACCTCGCCCAGCTGATCTACGACCTGAAAAACGCCAACCGCGACGCAAGAATCTCGGTAAAGCTGGTATCGGAGGCGGGAGTCGGAACGGTGGCGGCGGGTGTCGCAAAGGCCGGAGCGCAGGTCGTGCTGATTTCCGGCTATGACGGAGGAACCGGAGCCGCCCCGCAGAGCTCGATTCACCACGCCGGACTGCCGTGGGAGCTCGGACTTGCCGAGGCGCACCAGACGCTGATTCGCAACGGACTGCGCTCCCGGGTGATCCTCGAAACCGACGGAAAGCTGATGAGCGGACGTGACGTCGCCATCGCGGCGATCCTCGGAGCCGAGGAATACGGCTTCGCCACCGCGCCCCTCGTCACAATGGGATGCCTGATGATGCGGGTCTGTAACCTCGACACCTGCCCGGCGGGGGTGGCGACGCAGAATCCGGAATTCCGGAAGCGCTTCTGCGGAAAGCCGGAATACGTCATGAACTTCATGCTCTTCATCGCCGAGGAAATGCGGGAAATCATGGCGAAGCTCGGCGTGCGGAGGGTGGAGGAGCTGGTCGGACACACCGAGCTGATCCGCGTCCGCGAGAAAAGAATCACCAAACGCGCCGAAACCCTCGATCTCTCGGCCATCGTCGCCGGGACTCCCGGGGTCGACGACAGCGAAAAGCATTTCAATCCGAAAAACGCCTTTGATTTTCAGTTGGAACAGACACTCGACGTCGGAAAGGTTCTGCCGGAATTCAAAAAATACCTCGAAACCGGCAAAAAGCACCGGATGGCCCTCACGGTATCGAGCACCAACCGCACACTCGGAACCGCCTTCGGCTCGGAGGTCACCAAGCGCTTCCGCTCCTCCCTGCCCGACGATACCTATATCCTCGACTGCCGCGGAGGCGGAGGACAATCCTTCGGCGCCTTCCTGCCGAAGGGCGTGACGATGCGGCTGGAGGGAGACAGCAACGACTACTTCGGAAAGGGTCTGTCGGGAGGAAAGCTCGCCGTCTTCCCGCCGAAGAACGCCGCCTTCCGCGCCGAGGAAAACATCATCATCGGAAACGTCGCCCTCTACGGGGCCACCTCGGGACAGGCCTACATCAGCGGAATCGCCGGGGAGCGCTTCTGCGTCCGAAATTCCGGCGCCGTCGCGGTCGTCGAGGGAGTCGGAGACCACGGATGCGAATATATGACGGGAGGACGCGTCGCCGTCCTCGGCCCGACGGGAAAGAACTTCGCGGCGGGCATGAGCGGAGGAATCGCCTACGTCCTCGACCGCAACCACGACTTCTATCTCCGCCTGAACAAATCCCTCGTCATCATGACGGAGCTGAAGGAAAAGCACGATATCGAGGAGCTGAGGGGAATGATCGAGGCACACGTCGAGGCCACCGATTCCGCCGTCGGAAAAAGGATTCTCTCCGATTTCGACGCCTATCTGCCTGACTTCAAGAAAATCATTCCCGTCGATTACAGCAAAATGCTCGCCGCCATCGCCGGATTTGAGGAAAAGGGTCTGTCGCGCGAGCAGGCGGAGCTGGAAGCCTTCTATGCCATCTCCGGAAAGCTGAGGAAAGGATGAGCCGCCATGGGAAAACCTACCGGATTTATCGATTACGAACGCAAAAATAATCCCTCGCTGACCCCCGCCGAAAGGATTCGGAATTTCAATGAATTTCATCCCATGATGGTGAAGGAGGAGCGGGCGAAGCAGGGAGCGCGCTGTATGAACTGCGGCGTTCCCTTCTGCCAGTCGGCCATGACGCTGAACGGAATGGTGTCGGGCTGTCCCCTGCACAACCTCATCCCGGAATGGAACGACGAAATTTTCCGGGGAAACTGGGAGCACGCCCTCGCAAGACTGCTGAAAACAAGCTGTTTCCCGGAATTTACCGGGCGCGTCTGCCCCGCGCTCTGCGAGGCGGCCTGTACCTGCGGGCTCTACGGAGACCCCGTCACGGTGAGGGAAAACGAGCTGGCCGTCATTGAAAACGGATTCGCCATGGGGCTGGTGAAGCCCCGGCCCCCGAAGCTGCGCTCCGGAAAAAAAGTCGCCGTCGTCGGCTCGGGCCCGGCGGGACTTGCCTGCGCCGATATGCTCAACCGGAGAGGGCATTCGGTGACGGTTTTCGAGAAGGAGGATCGCCCCGGAGGCCTGCTGATGTACGGAATCCCGAACATGAAGCTCGAAAAATCGGTCGTTTTCCGGAGAATCACGCTGATGGAGGAGGAGGGAGTCCTCTTCCGAACCGGCGTTGACGTCGGGGGAGAATACGAAGCCGGAAAGCTCCTCAAAGAGTTTGACGCCGTCGTCCTCTGCTGCGGGGCGGGAAATCCCCGCGACCTGACCCTCCCGGGACGGGAGGCGGAAGGGGTGTATTTCGCCGTCGATTTCCTGAAATCGACCACCAAGGCCCTGCTGGCCGGAGGGCTGAAGGAAGGAAATCATATCTCCGCGAAGGGCAAAAACGTCGTCATCGTCGGAGGAGGAGATACCGGAAACGACTGCGTCGGAACCTGCATCCGCCACGGATGCAAAAGCGTCTGCCAGATCGAAATGATGCCGAAGGCCCCCGACTCACGCGCCGTGAACAATCCGTGGCCGCAGTGGCCGAGGGTCTGCAAGACCGATTACGGACAGCAGGAGGCCATCGCCCTCTTCGGAGCCGATCCCCGCATCTATGAAACCACGCTCAAGCGCCTGATCCCCGACAAGGAGGGAAAGCTTTCCGCCGTCGAAACCATCTCGGTGCGGCAGGAGACCGATCCGGCGACCGGGAGAAGAAAAATGAAAGAAATCCCGGGAAGCGAAAAGCAGTTGCCCGCCGAATTGCTCCTCATCGCCGCCGGATTCCTCGGCCCGAGGCCCTATATCGCCGAGGCCTTCGGAGTGAAGACGAATGAGAGAAGCAACGTCGCAACCGCGCAGGGGCGCTACGCGACAAACGTCGAAAAGGTCTTTACCGCCGGGGATATGCACCGCGGGCAATCGCTCGTTGTCTGGGCCATGGCGGAGGGCCGCGCCGCGGCGAAGGAAGTCGACGAATTCCTGATGGGCTACTCCAATATGCAGTAAAGAAACCCGCAAAGGGAGCGCGAACCGTTCGCGCTCCTTTTTTGCGCCCGGCTATTTTTCTGCGCCGCCGCCACATTTTCCCACCCCGCGCGGCCCCGCGCATTTCCCTGCGCACCGCCAACCGCACGGCCTGTTTCGCCGCACCGCCGCGTCTCTCTCCGCCCGGCGCCCGATCTTTTCTTTTGCTCTTGACAAACCCGGTTTTATGTTGTATAATTGTAGTAAAGCATTTCAAATTTTTCAAAAATTTTCGTGATTTTGCCCTTTCCTGCCTTCCCAATGGAAGGAAAAGGGAAAAACTTCCGGTTGGAGCGTATTTTTGTGGGCCTGCGTTTCGGATTCCGTGTAAAAAGGGGGGATTTTTTCATACCGTACCGAAACCGACCGCAAAAAATATAAAACTAAAAAAAGAAAGGAACTCTGTCATGAAACGGACAAAATTTTTCTTGTCTCTTCGGTTTATAAGCACGCTACTTGCCCTGACCCTCTTGACGTCTTCCCTTCCTCTCTTTGCCTCGACCATTTCTGAAAGTTCCTCCGAGTCCGTCCCTTCCGAATATTCCGCTGACGGCGTTGTAATCGCTTCGGAGGACGTTTCAAAAAGAGACGAATTTGAAAAGCATTATCTTCTTTCCGACGGCGCGTTTCTTGCCGTAACCTATCCGGAAGCCGTCCATTACCGGGACGATGAGGGAAACTGGGAAGAGGTAGACAACCGACTTTCCTTCGACCCGATCTCCTCTCGCTATAAAACAGCCAATCCGAATTTCAACGCCACCTTTGCCGCGGCTGCGACAGCGGAAGGCACCGTTTCCCTTTCCAGCGAAGGCTATACCCTCTCGTGGTCAGTTTCCGCAGAAGGTGTTGACAAATCCGGAGAAAAGGCCCTCCTTTTCTCAAGCAATTTGCCGTTTTCCAAAATAGAACAGCGCGAAAAGGCGCAAATTCTTTCCCCGGCGGGCTCCTCTTCTTTCCAAATTGGGAAACCGATTACCGAGCCGAGCTCCTTTGAGCTTCCGAAGATTTCCTCTCAAATCGGCTATCCCATCCTTTTCTCCGATGCCCCGGAAATTTCCGCAAATTATACCGTATATCAGAATAAAATCGAAGAAGATCTGTACATTTCCTCTCCCACCGAAGTAAGAAGCTTTCGCATGAACCTAAAGGCGGCCGGTCTTGTCGCGCAGGGAAATGACAACGGAAGCGTCGATTTTCTTGACGACGAAGGGAAACTTGTTTTCAGAATCGGCGTTCCCTACATGGCCGACGCCGCCGGCGAAGTTCTCAACCCCATTGCCGTCACCGTAACGCAGGAAGGAGAAAACTGCCTTATTGTTTACACCCCGGATGAAAAATGGCTGACGTCAGAGGATCGTGTCTATCCCATTCTTTTCGATCCCTCCATCACAACCCGGGAATACCATTCGACCATTGAGGATACCTACGTTGTTCAAGATGACACCGCCGACCACTCCTCCGAGAAAAATCTTTACTACGGCATTCGATCCGGAAAAATTCGCCGCACTTACATTAAAATCAATCAGCTCCCCCACATCGACGCCAGTATGCCGGTTCTGAGCGCCACGATGACGCTGTCGTTCCTTTCCGGGACTACCACCGGGAAAACCATGGAGGTTTACCGTGCGTCTTCCTATTGGGAACCGTCCGCCATCACCTTTGAAAACCAACCCCCGCTGTATTCTTCCAACCTGTTGCGAACCATTCCCTACGACTCCTCCAGCATGAAGGTTGAGGTAAATCTGTCGTCGGATCTTGCAACCCTCTATCCGGATTATCTGGCCGCGGCAAATTACGGATACGTCATAAAATATGCCGACGAATCGACAACCAAACCCGACTATAATGTCTTTTACAGTACCGAATATTCAACCAAAGGATCCCGCCCCATTCTTTCGGTCGTCTACGGATATTCTCTTCCCTCTGAGCTGAAAAACGGTGCCGTTTATGCGATTCAGAATGCGGCGTCCGCTTCTTTCCTGACGGTTCATAACGGAACCGACGCAAACGACACCAACGTCTATCAGGTTTCCACTCCCCTTGGAAGCCTGACTTCAAAGAATAAATTCAAGCTGGAACGCGTTTCTTCCACCGGCGGATATCTCTTCCGCGCCATGTGCAGCTCAAACGGAACCAAACGGGTTCTTGACATCGTCAAGAGCGACGGCTTTGTCAAGGACGGCGGAAATGTTCAAATCTATTCCAACAACGACTCCATTGCACAGGAATGGCTGATAATCGGCACGGGAAATGACGCCTTCCGGATCGTCCCCCGCACAAACATGAGCCTTGCGCTGACCGTCTATCCGTCGAGCGCGAACGGAACGGCGTCCGGAACCTCCTCAAGCTCTCCCGGAAACGTCTTTGTCTCCACATGGTCAGACAGCAATTATCAAAAATGGCACATCTACGATGAGGAGGGAAACATTCTTTTCCCGGGTGGAGCTTCCCTTGTCGCGGACGGTATCTATTATCTGAACAACGCTTTCTCCGGGCAATACCTGCACAATGGAGGATACACTCCCAACACCGCAAACGGACTGATTGCCAATTTGGGAGACTCGATTCGATGGAAAATCACCAATACCGGGGACGGCACGGTCACAATCCAACCCGCAGATAAACCGGGCCTCTATTTGACACACGAAGCCGACGGAGATATCTATATCTCTGCACCAATCGGCAGTACCCTGTCATCGTCTCAGCTTTGGAGAATCAACGGGTCAAGTGTCGGAGGAGCTTTGATACAAAGTGTCGCATGGAACCAGTATTTGAAACAAGGAAAATGCAGCAGCATTGATAAACAAAGCTCTACCGGGATCGCTGACAAAGAATGCTCGTGGAGAATTGTAAGCGACGATTCCTATCACGAACTGCAAAGATTCACTGTCCAACGACCTCAAAATTTTGAAATTGGGCAGACTGATTCTTTTGTCATCAACCCCTTTCCTTCCAATTCTACATGGGTAAGATACAGTGATTTTAATTATACGATAACCTCCGACTCCACGGGCTATAATGGAAACATCAAAACAAACAATGAAACCGGCCAGATTACGGGGGCGGCGATAGGCACATTAAAAATGACTGTTACCCATCGGGTTACCGGCGTGTCTTATAGTTTCTCAATGGAAGTAAAACCCAAACTGAAATTTGCGGCGGATTATTCTCTTCCAACGGATATTAAAAACAAGTTATATACGATTCGCGCTTACATCAGTCAAGTTAGTAATAACTCTTCTTTATCACCCGACATCGACTTAATTCAAGAGTTAGAAGAACAGGAAAACATTATACGTGCCGACTACATCATGACGGGCAATAATTACACAAGCGATTATGCCAACGCTGTCATTCCAAACTTTCTTCAAGTATTGAATAACAACATTGATACTGTCGAAGAAGATCTCTATCGAGTCGTTGCCAACCGAATGCTTGCCCTTTATGCGATGCAAAACGAAAAAGGGGAATATGATCTGGATGCATATTATCTCGATGAAGATTGTGACTACAGTGAGTGGACAAGCGAATCACAAGCTGCTCTGAATTGGTATAATTTCGTAAATGACAATGAGGATTTCTTCGACAGCCCAAAAAGCGGGATAGGTAGTTCATATCGAGTTGCTGGAACCATCCTTAACCTTCATATATTTAGATATTATCACGATTCTGTAAAAGAACACTTTGCTCGAAGCGTCGGTGGGTATACAGAGATCTCCATTCCGAAAGCGAATATCAAAAATTCATCAGATCAAGATGATCCACCAAAAAAATACGTCGGAAGAGCCGATATTGTAAAATCATACGGTATGAGCGGCTCATACATATGGGAGGTCAAGCCAAATAAACCCATTTACTATGGCGGGGGAATAGGGACGCTTCAGCTCCAAAAGTATCTCGCTAACGCCAATGGTGTGGAGTCAGGTACTGTTTCAAAAAATGTCTATTCTCCGACTTCGGGTTATCAAAAGGTTATTTTTTATAGAGATTTTACTGCCGGAGTTAGTCCCGATCCCTATTATTTAACTTTACCCGATTTCTTTAGTAGCGACAAAGAAATTACTTTAAAGGTATCACCCTCACCTGAAATAGCGCAAGTTCCTATGGATTCCGGCTTGGTTTTATATGAAAGAGTTGACGGGCCGACCGAAAAGATTCCAATATACAGCCAAGAAGAAATATGCGTGGAAGTTATGAATAAAGCAAAAAGTTATAATTGTGTTCCCATAGTAACAACAATAAATAGCCGAGAGGTTTTAGCAATATTTGCGCAATATGCCGTGGAAGGTGTAATGATTGGAGTTTGCTTGATATGCGCCACCGAACTGATTCCTTATGTTACTACGATAATAGAAGGACTGGCCTCCGTCGGCGCGTCAGCCCCCGTGTTAGAGGCCATCGCAGCCGGAACCATTGTAGCTGTTCCCCTTGGTTCTTACATTTCGCATGTTGTTGATAGCCTTGCTGCCTAAACGGTAAAAAACATTTTATAAAGGAGTCCCCATTATGGACGACAATAAAAAAACTTTGATATGGTCCGAAGGAGAAAGACCGTTAAGTGAGGACGAAGAACTAGAAAACAAGAAAATTTTTTCAACACAGTTCGAGGAAAGATTTGAAAACAGGTTGTTTGCGTTTGAACCCTCTCTTCTCATCGATTATTCTCTGAAAAAATACCATCCCGACACAAACGGAAAAGAGCTTCGCCAGCTTTGGAAAAAAATCGAGGCACTGCCTAATCCAAAAAGAATCGAATGCGGTTATCTCACCTATCCCTTTCTGTGCAGTCCGGAGTTTATTCAACAATTCTGCATTCAAATTCAACCCCAGTTAGAGGAGACTCTTCAGACGCCGAATCTGTATACCTTTGGATTTGACCTCAGAATGTTTGAAGGAAACTGTCTGTTCAGCACGGACAAAATCTTCTATTTTCAAGAAATGGAAAACGGCGTTTGCTATTCCTATTTCCAGTTCTCCATCCGAACGCCTTTTTCACGTTATTTAACCACGCTAACCCATATTCCTAATCGAAATTATATTGTTTGGGCGCGTTACTACTGCCCAAGCGACCCGCAGAGGCTTATCCGCCTCGATGAGGAAGGAATTACCGAAAAGGATATCCGTTTTGAAATATACGACAAGGTACCCGCCGCCTTCCCAAAAGAAGAGGAGCTACCACCCTTTGTGTTTGAACGCATTCGGAGGGAGGAGAAGCTTTTTCACCTTGATAAGCCAATTCCTCCCAACACCTACTGGTTTGATCCTGATTTGCACCATTATCTTGAAAGAACCTATCATCCGAACCTCTGGATAACGGAATTTCAGGAAATAAAGGACTGTGTACAAAAGGAAATTATAAAAATCGCCCGAAAAGCGGCCCGGAAGGCTGCACGAAAGGATAAGCCCGCCCCGAAGCGGAAGAAAATTCCGGTATCCACCCCGGACAACCTGTTCTATTATCCCGACCTCACCCTTACCCTTCATTTTGCCTCCGACGTGTCGGAGACAACGGTTGAAGAGCTCGAAGCCATCGTGGAAGATGTGAGCAACGATTTGCTCAAAAGCGAGATGAGAGAGGGCTTTGAAATCTGGGCCGCTAAAAAAAGCGGAGACCGCGTCTGCGAAGTCACCGTTGACTTCGGAAATACCAAAAAGTACGGGATAAACGAACTGATCCGCGCCCTTGAAAAATCCGGAATGGACATCGAAAGCATTTCCATTGAGTAAAAAAATCCCCACGGTACCCCGCTCGGCGCCGTAGGGGAAACCGACCCTCACCGGGAAATAAGCAACCCCTCGCCCCGGCGCAGAAGTGCAAGCGCACGGACACCGCCCGCGAAGCCGCGCCACCCGGCACACGGACAAAAACAAAAACGATAAGTCGTGAAGCGATAAAAAGTCCTGAAAAATAAGAAAGGAAGCTTTATTATGGAAAAGACAGGAAATTCCAAAAAGACAAAAAAGATTCTGATTCCCGTCGTAATCCTTTTGGTTCTCGCCATCCTCGGGGGATCTGCCTATCTTGTATACCGTCTTTGTTTCGCGCGCCATGCCAAAAACGTGTTTGAGGAAATATATTATATGCAAACATCGGAAAAAAACGAGATGCCGGAGGGCTTCGCGTTAGATAGGGATGATATTTTTGGATTTAAAAGTTGGACAGGACCTTGGGATAATAAATACTGTCTTTCCTTTTATTATAAAAAACATGACGGAATATTCAAATGGACAGAAATTGTTTATACCTACTGTTACAAAGCGCCTAATAAGCGCATAGAATTTACTCGTCACTACCTCAACAACCCGTATTCCAACGGCCCCGACACAAAGGTTATTTACAATCTGAAAAACCGCACGCTGACCGTCGAGGGCACCAACAGCACCGACGCCTCCTTCATTTTTGAAACCCTTCTCCCTGCGTGGTTTGAAGGAATGGGCGACCGAAGCAGTTACTCGATGGAGAATTTAGGCGTATTTACCGACCTCACCGGGAGGTAAGCAACCCGCGCCTTCTGCCCCGCACTCTTCGTCAAAAAAGGGAAACGCAACCGCGCTTCCCTTTTCTTTTGCTGTAAAATTGCGTTTTCCGACGGTTTCCCCGGCCCGCGTTGGCCTCCCGTTTACCGCCGTGCAGTTCCCTGTGGCCCATGTGCAGAACCGTGTCCGGCCCGCGTTGACCGCCGCGTTTGGCTTTTTGGCCCGCCCGATTCGCGTTGGCCTCCCGTTTACCGCGTTATTTCGCCGCGCCGTCTTTCTTCTTCTTTTTCTTCAGAAGGAAGAAGAGCAGGAAGCCGCCGCCACCGAGGCAAACAACCACAAGAAGCACCCAAAGCCACACCGACCCGGGGCCGCGACTGCCGCCGCCGTTACCGGAGCTTTCCCCGGCGTTCCCCGACGGTTCTGTCCCCGTGGGAGCCTGCGATTCCGCCGGAGCAGAGGTTCCCTCCCCGGGCGTCGCCGTCACCTGAGATTCTGTCGGAGACGAAGTCTCCTGCGAAGTCTCCTGCGAAGTCTCGTGAGACGAAGTCTCCTGCGAAGTCTCCTGAGAAGTCTCTTGCGCGGTCTCACTTTCTACCGGTTCGGTAGTGCTCGGCGCGAGCATCGGGATTTCCTCCTCAACGGTTTTACCGCAGACCGTGCAGGTCTTCGTCTGCTTGCCGAGCGCCGTCTCGGTCGCGGGAGTCACGACCACCGGCGCGCCGTAGCTGTGCCCTTTGGCCGCCATCGTCTTGGTGTCCTTGGCTCCGCAGGTCGAACAGGTGCGGCTCTGCTCGCCCTTGCCCTCGCAGGTCGGCTCCTTGGTCACCGACCAGTCCCCGTAGCTGTGTCCCGTCGCCGCGACGTCTTTTGTCTCAACCTTGCCGCAGACAGAACAGCTCCTTGTGTCCTGACCCTTCGCCGTACAGGTGGGATCCTTGGCCCGCGTCCAGTTCCCGAAGGTATGATTTTCGGTCTTGGGAACCGTTTCGGTTTTGGTCGCCCCGCAGCTCCCCGCCGTGCAGGTGTAGAGCTTTTCCCCCGCCTCCTTACAGCTGGCGGCCTTGGTGACCCGCCCACCGTCCCAGCTGTGGGAGGTCGTCTCAACGCTTCCGCAAACCGTGCAGGTGCGGGTATGGCTACTGTTATCCTTTTTTGCGTAATCCCCGTAGGAATGGGTAGCGCAGACAACCTTGACCGCCTTCGTCACCGTCACGATCTCTTCGTATCCGGCCACTGCGGAATTGTGAAGCGTGATCGTCAATGTGATATTCCGAGCGGTCGCCGAGGCGATTTTTCCCTTCACGGTGAAGTGGAAAATTCTACCGCTCAGCGTTTTTTCGTTAGGCATAATCGTGCCGTGCATCTTTTCGTCGTTGAAGTCGGGAAGTCCCCCGACAATCTCCCAACCGGCGGAGTCCGGAACGTATTCCAGACCCTCCTCTACCGAAAGCTCGACATAGATGGAACTCGCCTTCGGACTGCCGCCGATGCTCAGGAAAATCTCGGCGCTCTCCCCTTCCCGAAGCTCGGTCGGAAGCTCTTCAAGGGACAACGTGGCGGAAGAAGCGGAGGTAAACGTCGCCAGACCGAAAAGAAGAATCAAACAGGATAAAAGTACAAACAGCTTTTTCATTTTTGTAACCTTTCCTTTCTCATGGTTCGTCGGAAAAATAACCGACGTCAAGCCCTCGTTCCCTCTCAGTGAAGCGGGTACTCTTCACTCTGGAAGGTATGGTAGAGCAGATAAAGCGCGTCGGCGTCGTTGACGGTGCCGTCGCCGTTGAAATCCCGACGCTGGCGGATTGGATAGCCTTCGGGATCAAAGGTAAAGTAGAGGAGATAGAGCGCATCGGCGTCGTTGACGGCCTCGTCGTCGTTCACGTCCCCGCGAAGGTAACGCTCAATCTTCGCCGAACGCGCCGGGACGACCGTCCCCTCAATCAAGCCCTGCCCGTTGAGCGGTGTGCTTGCCGGGACAAGGAGGGTGACGGCCTTAAAGCTGCCGTCCTCCTGCGCCTTCCACACGGTGGTGGCGACGATATTCTCGGCGTCCATGTATCGCTCGCCCAGAATAATTCTTGTCTCGGGTACGCCGCTGTCATCCGGTTGGCTCTCAAGCGCCCAGATCGCCCATTCTCCTTCCGGGGCGTCGACCGTGACGGCCGCGTTCAGGGTGATCACCCCGTCCGCCGCCACAATTCCGCTCTGCGCGGCTGTAATCGCAAGCGAAGTCTTTTCCCCGTCGATAAGGATATTCCCGGCGAGGGAATAGAGAACCGGCTCCTCCCCCGTCGATTTCAGCGTCACCTGTGCGCCGTCGGAAAGGGTGATATCGCCGCCGGCGCTGAGGGCCTGACGAGTCGATTCGTTGGTCAGCGTCGCCCCGCTCACCGTCACCGTCCCGCCGTAGCAGGGATAGCCCCCGCTGGCGGTCACCGTTGTGGTTTCTCCGGTAATCAGAAGCTTGCCCTCGCAGGAAAGCGGATTGCTCTTTTCGGAGGTCAGCGTCAGCTGGGAGTCGGAAATTTCAATATCGCCGCCGCCGTAGGAATAGATGGTTCGCCCTACCGTCTCGGCCTTCAGCTTGCTGTTTCTTATCGTGATGGGATTCTTGCCCGTCAGGCGGAGGGCCGAGGTGTTTTCAGAAAGGCAGGTAAGCTCGACCTCAACCCCGTCGAAGAGAAGGGCTCCGCCCCCGGTGTAAACAGCGGAATTTCCCGTCGAGGTGCCGATAAGCTTCGCCCCGTCGCTGACCGTCACGCCGCTTTCGCCTTGAAGCACGCAGGTCGAGACGGTGACGTCAACAAGCGTTCCCTTGCCGGTGACGGTCACTTTTCCCGTCGTGTAAACCGCGGTGTTGGTCTGAGACGTGCCGGTAAGCGTGGCCCCGTCGCTGACGGTAATTTCCGAAATTCCTTTCAGGAGGCAGTAAACAGCCGTCGCGTCCACCGTCGTGCCCTGCCCGGTCACGGTAATCGGGCCGGTGCTCGAAAAGATGGCAGAATCGGAGGATACCCCGGTCACACTGGCCCCGTCGCTGACCGTCACGCCCGCCGGGGCTTGAATGAGGCAATAGTAGGAGCTGACGATATCGACAAGCGTGCCCTTGCCGGTGACGGTCACCGCCCCCGCCGAGGTATAAATCGCGTTGCTTTTCTGGGCGGTTCCGGTTACCTTCGCCCCGTCGCTGACGGTAATCGCGGCGTTCCCCTGCAGGAGGCAGTAAACAGCCGTCGTATCCACCGTCGTGCCCTGCCCGGTCACGGTAATCGGGCCTTTGCTCGAAAAGATGGCGGAATCGGAGGTCTGCCCGGTCACCTTGGCCCCGTCGCTGACCGTCACGCCCGCCGGGGCCTGAATGAGGCAATAGTAGGAGCTGACGTCAACGAGCGTGCCCTGTCCGGTGACGGTGATCGCCCCCGACAAGGTATAAAGCGCGTTGTCGCTTTGCGAGGTTCCGCGCACCTGCGCCCCCTCGCTGACCGTCACGCCCTGCTGGCCCTGAAGGAGACAGTAGGGAGCCGTCACGTCAACCGTCGTGCCTGCGCCGCTGACCGTCACAACCCCGGCGGAAAAAATCGCGCTGTTGCTTTGCGAGGTTCCGCTTACCGTGGCCCCGGCGTCAATCGTCACGCTCTGCTGGCCTTGGAGGAGGCAGAATACAGCGCTTCCCTCAAAAGTGGAATCGGAAACGGTGAGCGCCTGCCCGGCATAAGCCACGGTGTCGGTGACCGAGCTGACGGTCATCTTCACGCCGTCAAAGGTGAGGTTCTCGTCGGCGTAAACCGTCGTTCCGTTCGCGTCGAGACGGTAGGTGCCGCCCCGAAGCGTCAGACTCTGATCCACCGTAAGGGCGTTGGAGTTCTTGTTTTTTTCGGAGGTGCAGTTGACCGTGAGGGAAGCCCCCTCGGCGGCGATAATCGTCATATCCCCTTTGGAGAGAATGCCGAAGGCTTCCGATGTGATGGAGTTTTCCCCGAAGAGCTTCACCGTCAGAGAGCCGTCGCCCCTGAGGTCGCCGTCGATATCGGTGAAATAAATTTCGACGTTCCCGGTAAGCGTGGCGTCGGTCAAAGTGAGAATCGCCGCGTCGGGATCCCAGAGAATGCTCCCGTCGTCGTTTCGCGTCTTGTCCTCCCAGTTTTCGCCGTTGATAACGGCCCGGGTGACAACGACGTCCTCCGCCTTCACACGCTCCCCGGCGCCGAGGAAAAGGGGAAGAAGGCAAAGGACGGCCCCGAGAAGGAGCGTTCCGAAGATTTTTTTGCATTTGCTCATAAAAGTCCCTCCCGTCATAGATTGTTTTGCCGGGGAAACGGCCTCGCGGCGCTCGGGAGCCATATTTCCGACTCCGAAAGCGCCCGCGCGGCACTCGGGAGCCAAATTTCAGCCCTAAAAGCACTCGCGCGGCACTTGGGAGCCAGATTTCCGACTCCGAAAGCGCTCATCGCGGCACTCGGGAACCGATTTTCAACCCCAAAAGCACCTATCGCGGCACTTGGAAGCCAAAATTTCGACCCCCAAAGCGCCTATCCGCATCCCTTCCGGCCCCCGCCGCGCCTTTGGCGAAGAGAATGCCGGAAGCCCCCGACGGTAATCTTTTGTTCAGTATAACATATTTTCCGGGAGAAAACAATAGGCTTTGTTCAAATTCTCCGGCTTTTCCGGCAATTCGTCACATTTGACGATTCTTCCTATTTTGATTGAAAGAAAGTGGTGGGAAAGGAAAGCAATACTTCCCGGCCATTTCCCGAGAGAGGAAATCAAAGAGCGCCCCGCCGGAGGAAAAAGGCCCATCGGCCTACGCAGAAAAGCGATTTTACCCGGAAATCCGCCGCGCTCCTCTCGCTCCGACTAAAAGAGCCGCTCCCTCTCCCGTGCGCAAAAGGCCCCGCCGGTGAAAACTCGCCAGCACCGCCGCAAAAAACGCCGTCGCCGCGCTCCTCTCGCGCCGACTAAAAGAGCCGCCCCCTCTCCCCGTGCGCAAAAAAGCCCCGCCGGTGAAAGCCCGCCGCGCCGCCGCAAAAACGCCGTCCGCCGCGCTCCGCGCCGAAAAAATTCGCCACCGAGCCCCGCGCAAAATCGCTTCTTCCCCGCCGCAGAGCCGCCCGACCTCAAAATTTTCAAAAATCTCTTGACAATGCCTCCTGCGTAAGGTATAATGTTTTCAGAACAAATGCAAACCATTGTACCGAATTTGAAACAGAATCGGAATTTCTTGTCCGAAGAAAAGCCTTCGGAGAAAGGGGAACCCATGAAAACAAGCACTCAGCCGCGCCTTCGCCGAGCGCTCACGTCGGCGCTTCTGCTTCTTCTCACCGGCGTTTGCGCCTTCGCATCCGCTTGCGCCGGAGGCGGAAAGACCCCCGGGGACGAATCGGGCGAGCAGACCGCAGCCGAATCCGGCCCGACGGCGCTTCCCGATATCGAGCGGCACATTCACGCCATTTCCGAGCTGAACACGACGGAATATCCCCTCGATTCAGCCGCCGGGGAGGAGCAGAACAGCACGCTGATGCGAAACTTCCGCGAAAGCTATACGATTCCCAAGTCGAAGGCCGCCAACGCCGACGCCTACTATCCCCGCATCAAGCGCCTCACCGACGGGAGCTTTCTGCTTCTCTTCCACGCAAACGGCCTCTACGGCGGCACCGTCTACTCCGCCCTCAGCGAGGACGGCATCGAATGGAGCGCCCCGCAGGAGGTCTTTACCCGGACGCCCATCACGGTAAACGGAAACGCCGACATGAAGGAATACATGGATCCCGACGCCTGCGTCCTCTCCGACGGAAGGATTCTCGCCGTCACCTCCTACCGGGCGGGCCACGCCTATTCCACCGTCATTGAGCAGAACGGCGTTGCCATCAAGATTTCGGAGGACGGAGGGAAGACGTGGGGAGAGGAACAGGTCGTCTATGTCGGCACCAACTGGGAGCCCTCGGTACTGCAAGCCGACAACGGCGAAATCCTGATTTTCTTCTCCTGTACCGCCCCGAGCATCTACGTCGCCGGCGTTGAGAATTTTTACTATCGCTCAAGCGGCGTCGGCTGTGTCCGTTCCTCCGACGGCGGGAAAAGCTGGACGCCGAGCGTCACCGGCGCGCCCTATCTGCCGCAGTACGTCATGCGGCAGTATACCGGCACCTATCCGAACGGAATCAAGCACTACACCGACCAGATGCCGGTGGCCATTCAGCTTCACAACGGGACGATCGTCCTCGCGGCGGAGAGCTACCCCCCGCTGGGAGATCAGCAGCTCCGCGCCTCCTTCTCTTACACAAACGACTATTTTTCGGAGGATCTCGGCCTCGACAAGACCGGCCCCGCCGACCGGCAGAGCAATCTCTTCCTGCTGACCGCGCCCTATCTTATGCAGTTCGACTCGGGAGAGGTGCTTCTGACCTATAACTGGACGGGCAGGTTCTGTTACCGGTTCGCCGACTGTAACGCGCGTACCTTCTACGACGAAAAGGTGCTCTATTCCCCGTCGGGGTGGTGGGGAAGCTGTGAGAGAGTCTCCTCCCACAGCGCCATGATCACCGTGGCGTCGGAGGACTGCGAAATTCTCGTTTCGCGGATGTACCTCAATCACCGCCTCCACGCGCACAAGATTTCCCCCACCATGATTGCAAGCCCCGCCGAATGGGAGGCCAGCACCGACGCGCTCTTCTGCGGGAGCAAATCGCAGGCGCAGGTTTCGGTGCGGGTCGGTTACGACGAAAACAACGTGTATCTCCTCGCCGAGCGGCTCGACCGGCAGATCACCTCCGACGACGAGATGGCCTTCTATCTTGACGACGGAAGCGAGACCGGCTATTTCCGCCTGACGGTCGGAAACGAAGGCATTCTCTCCTTCGACTACAAGGCCAAGAACAGCGCGCAGGCCGAAAGTCTCGACCTCGCCGAGAAGGGCGTTTCCGCGGCGGTTTACGTCGACGGAACGGTTGACGACCGGTTAAACGCCGACGGCGGCGTCATCTACGAAATTTCCCTCCCGCGCACCCTCTTCGGGGAGAGCGAAGGCCTCCGCTTCCTCTTTGAGATGGTCAACAGCGACCGGCCGGGAGAAAAAACGACGACGGAATCGGGAAATCCCGACGCCAGCCTGCGCGACAAAAAGGGATGGTTCACCGCCGACTTTGAATAATATTATATAAAATGGAAGAAAGGCGTGCCTCCGACAGGAAATGCGCCTCTTTTCCTCCCCGCGTAGCCATAAAAATTTTCAAAAAAAATTCTTGACAAAGAGGGCCGCCGGGAATATAATAGAATTTGAACACGGATATAAAACTCAGATTCATATTTAAAACTTTGGAGGTCGCTATGTCACAGGCACCGGCGGTCGATTACGCCATCCGAATCATCGAATATTTCTCCGAAAGGGAAGCGCCCCTCGGCATCACCGAAATCGGAAGCGCGCTCGGAATCAACAAAAGCGCCGTTTCCCGTATCCTCGGATCCCTCGTCGAAAGCGGCTGGGTCTACTGCTGCGACACCGCGCGGAAAAAATACGCCCTCACCCTGCGGCCCTTTTCCTGCGTCTCGCGGTGCGTCGCCGGGGACGGGTTGCGGCGGCTGGCGAGCCCTTACGTCGACGCCTATCACGAGGAGACCGGGGACTGCGTCTACCTCGGCATTCTGAATATGCCGCAGGTGCTCTATATTCTCCACCATCCGTCGAACGGCGACGTGCAGATCGTCGGGCGCGTGGGAGGACAGTATCCGCTCCACTGCTCCGCCGCCGGGAAGATTCTGCTCGCGGAATTTCCGGAGGAGGAAATGAAGGACTATTTTCCTGCCTACGGAGCCGCGCGAACCCCCAACACCGTAACCGATTTTTCATCCTTCCAAAAGGAAGCGGAGGGAATCCGGGAGAAGGGCTTCGCCACCGACAACGAGGAGTTCGGAAAGGGCATTATCTGCCTGGCCGTCCCGGTTTACGACGCGGAGGAAAAGGTGGTCGCCGCCCTCGGAACCTCCACGCTCACCTGCTTTGCCACGCTTGAGAGCTATCAAAGGGATCGACTGCCGAAGCTCCTTGACACCGCGGAAAAAATCTCCCGCGCCCTCGGCTCCAAAAGAAGCCTGCCCCGCCGCCCCGTGTGACGGAAAGCGCGGCGGCGCTCGCCGGGAATTTAGACGATCCTTCCGCCGAAATCCCGGCGAAAATTTAAGCGACCATTCCGCCGGAAATCCCGGCGGAAATTTAAGCGACCCATTCCACCGGAAATCCCGACAAAAATTTAAGCGACCCATTCCACCGGAAATCCCGGCGGAAAATTCAAGCGAGCCTTCCGCCCGGCCCGTCTCCCCGGCGATTCCGGGAAAGCGCCGCCGAAAAGGCGGAATACCCCTCAGCTTTGTTTAAAACAGTTTGTTTAAAATAGTCTGTTTAAAGCAGCGGCCCCGCCGCTCAAGGAGGAATCCAAAATGAAAACAGTCGAAAACGTCAAGACCGTCCCCGCCGGAGCTATAACCGCCGACGGCTCCCGGGATTTCACAAGCACATTTGCACGTGCATTTACGCGTGCATTTGCACGTGCATTTGCACTTGCCGATCGCCTCAAGGCCGCGCATCTTTCGAGCTTCGCGGAGGATCGGAAGGCCCACGCGGAGGCGCTGGAAAGGGTGTATGAAAAATTCACCGAGGAAAGGGCCGAAGGGGATCTGCTCGCCCTCCGGTGCCGCTATCTCGAATGCTTCGCGGAGCAGTTCCCAGTCGTCATCAAGGAAGGGGAGACCGTCGTTGGAACCTGCTACCATTACGCGGGACTGCGCCGTCCCCTGCCCTTCCCGCTCTCGAATATGGGCCACTTCATCGCCAATTTTGAAACGGTTCTGCGCGAAGGAATCGCCGGACTTAAGAAAAAAGCCCTCGCCCTGCCCTGCGACGGGGGAAGCGTGGAGGCCAACCGCGCCGCCTTTTTGCGGGTGCTGAACGCCTTTTCCACCTATATTCGCCGCTACGCGGAGGAGGCCGGACGCCTCTCCCTCACGGCGGAGGGGGAGGATCTTGCCCGCCTGAGAGGAATACGCGACGACTGTTCCTTCATCGCTGAGAATCCGCCGCAGACCTTCCGGCAGGCGCTCCAGCTCGTCTGGTTCACGCAGATTTTCCTTGAAACCGAGGCGAAGGCCTCCGCCGTCTCCTTCGGACGCATCGACCGCTATCTCCTCCCCTATTACGAAAGGGATATCGCCGCCGGGCGCCTCGACGAGGAAGAAGCATTCTTCCGAATCCTCTGCTTCTGCATCAAGACCTGCGAGGGAGACGAATCCCAGATGATCACGCTCGGAGGGCAGGACGAAGAGGGAAACAACGGGGAAAATCCCCTCACCATTTTCTTTCTTCTCGCCGGGGCCCATCTGAATATGCGCCAGCCCTCCTTCGGGGTGCGCGTCCGTCCCGACTCTGGGAAGGATTTTCTCGACGCCGCCGCGGCTATGACGGCGGTCGGAGCCGGAATGCCCGCCTACTTCAACGACACGGTTCTTGTAAAGAGCTTAAAGCTCTGCGGCGTGGCCGACGCCGACGCCGAAAACTACGGAATCGTCGGGTGCTACGAGGCCTCCCCGCAGGGCGCCTTCTCCAACACCGTGGCGGGGGCCTTCAACCTCTACGACAGCTTCTCCTATTTTCTCGCCGAAAATCTCGATGCGAAATTTGCCGACTTCGACGCCTTCCTTGAGGCCTATAAGCGCTCCTTTGAAAGCTACTATCGGCACACCCTGATGCCGGCCTTCTCCAATAAGCTGGCGAAAATTATGGCGCTCCGCTCGCCCTTCCTCGGTTGCTGTCTCGACGGATGCCTCGAAAGCGGAAAGCTACCGGAACAGCTCGGGAGCCGCTATACCCTCTTCGGGCTGAACATTCTGGGGATCGGCATTCTCGTCGACAGCCTCTATACCGTGAAAAAGCTGGTCTTCGAGAGAAAGGAAACCACGGTGGAGGAGCTCTTCACCGCCGCCGCGCAAAACTTTACCGATCAAGCGCTCTTTGAGAAAATCAAGGGACTGGACGGAACCTACGGCTCCCACACCGAGGAAACCGACGCCCTCGCCGAGGAGCTCAGCGCCTTCATTGGAAAGACCGTGAAGGAAAACAAGCTCCGGGACGGTGTCCTCGTCACGCCCGGACTCTTCTGGTTCACCGCCGATATTCATCAGAAAAATTACCCGGCGACCCTCAACGGACGCCGGCAGGGAGAGCTGCTCTCCTACGGAGTCAACCCCTGCGCCACGCCCCATACCAACACGCCGACCTTGGCTCTGCTCTCAACCGCCCGGATTCGCGGGGAGCTCTTCCCCACCGGATGCCCGGCGATGCTGTCGCTCCCGCCGCGCGACTTAAAAGCGGGGCCCTTCGTGCAGGCGCTGGTCACGACCTACTTCGATTGCGGAGGCTTCCATCTGGCGATAAGCGGCGTCGATCCCGAAACGCTGGAGGCCGCCATGCGGGAGCCCGACGCTCACCGGGATGTGATGGTGAAGATTTCGGGACTCAGCACGCAGTTCGTCTCCCTGTCGAAGGCCATGCAGGAAAGCCTCCTGCGGCGAGCGCGGGACGGAGTCTGACCCATGCGCGGAAGAGTCTTTGACGTCTCCCACGGTACCACAAAGGACGGCCCCGGCATCCGGACGACCGTCTTTCTCAAGGGCTGTCCCCTCCACTGTCTCTGGTGCCACAATCCGGAATCCCAGAGACGGGAGGCCGAAATGCTCTTTTTCCCCGACAAATGCACCGCCTGCCTGCGCTGTGTGTCCCTCTGCCCAAACGGCGTGCAGACCTTCGCGGAGGGGAGGCATATCTTCCGGCGTCCGAGCTGCAGCCTCTGCGGAAAATGCCTGAGCGCCGGGTGCGGAGCGCTGAAAATCGCCGGAAAAATGCGCGACGTCGAGGAGGTGCTCGACGAAGTGCTGAAGGATAAGCCCTTTTACGACCGCACAGGAGGTGGGATGACCCTTTCGGGCGGGGAGCCGCTGTTTCAGAAGGACTTCTGTCTGGCCCTGCTGAAAGCAGGAAAGGAGGCCGGGCTTCATACCGCCGTTGAAACGGCGGGGGCCGTGAAGAAGGAGGCGCTTGCCGAAATCCTGCCTTATACCGACCTGTTTCTCTACGACTACAAGGAAACCGACCCGGAGCGCCACCGGCTGTATACCGGGTGGGACAACCGGACGATTCTTGAAAACCTCTGTTTCCTTGACGGGGAGGGGAAGCCCCTCATCCTCCGCTGTCCGATCGTCCCCGGATACAACGACCGGCCCGACCACTTCGCGGGGATCGCGCGGACGGCGAACCGGCTGAAAAGCCTGATCCGGGTGGAAATTGAGCCCTACCACGCGCTGGGAGAGGGAAAATACGCCGCCCTCGGGAGGGAAAGGGACGACTTCCGCCTCCCGACGGGGGAATACGATCCGGCGCGGTGGTGCCGGGAAATCGGAAGCCAAACCGACGCCGAAGTCACCCTCGCTTGACGCGCCCCGGCGACTGTTGAACCCCACCTTTTCCGTCTGCGCACCGCCGATCCATTTTACACGCACGGCGCTCAAAAAAACCGCTTAAACCGCGCGACGTCCCACGTTCCCGCGCCCGTTGAACCCCTCTTTTTTGCCCTGCGCACCGCAAAGCCCCATTTCACGCGCACGGTGCCCGGAAATCCGCTTAAAACCGCATCCCGGCACGCGCACGCCCCGGCGTCCCTAAATCCTCCACATCATAAAGCCCGGCAGGTCTTATGACCGCGCCGGGCTTGACTTTATGTAAGCGCTTCCCCGCCGCCGACGGGGCCGCCGCCCTCTTTGGAAATTTTATCCAAAAATTTCGTGCCGGATGCGCAAAATTTCACCCCCGAAAACGCTTGACAGACGCCGCTTTCCGTGCTATACTGAAGTATTAAAAGGCGGGAACCGCCCTCTGTGCGGATTCCCCTTCCGCCGCCGAAAAGCAGGCGCTCAAAGGGACTACGGAACGGCCAAGACCCGAAGGACGGGGCCCTCCCCAAGAGGCCCAAGCCTGCCGCACGCCCGATTCCCGAGCCGCCGCCCGGCGCGGAAAACAAAGAAGGACTGGTGAAGCCTTATGACTCTTGACCGTCTGGCCATCGGAAAATCCGCCGTCATTACCGCGGTGGGGGGAGAAGGAGCGCTCCGACTGAGGCTCCTCGACATGGGACTCATCCCGCGAACGAGGGTGACGGTAGCCAAGGCCGCCCCAATGGGCGACCCGATTGAAATCCGCGTGCGGGGCTATGAGCTGACCCTCCGCAAGGAGGACGCCGCCCACATCGAGGTCAACCCGGAGGAAGAAACATGACCTTTGCACTTGCCGGAAACCAAAACTGCGGAAAAACCACGCTGTTCAACGCCCTGACGGGTTCAAATCAGCACGTCGGAAACTTCCCCGGCGTCACCGTCGATCAGAAAATCGGACAGATTCGCGGGCAGAAGGACTGCTCCGTCGTCGACCTCCCCGGGATCTACTCCATCCGCCCCTATACGCAGGAGGAGATCGTCGCGCGCGACTTTATCCTTGATGGGAAGCCCGACGGAATCATCAACATCGTCGACGCCACCAACATCGAACGCAATCTCTATCTGACCCTCCAGCTCCTCGAGCTCCACATCCCCACCGTCGTCGCCCTGAACATGATGGACGAGGTGCGATCAAACGGAGGAGCCGTCAACGTGAAGCTCATGAGCGAACAGCTCGGCGTGCCGGTCATTCCCATCAGCGCCTCCAAAGGGGAAGGCGTTTCGGAGCTTGTCGACCGGGCGGTGAAAACCGTCAAAGGCCGCATTCTGCCGCAGGTGATGGACTTCTGCGAGGACGGCCCGGTGCACCGCTGTATCCACGCGACCGCGCACCTCATCGAGGACCACGCCCGGAACATCGGCGTGTCGGCGCGTTTCTGCGCCACCAAGCTGATCGAAGGGGACGCCGCCTTCGCCGAAAGGCTCGGACTCGACGAAAACGAAAAAGAGCTGCTGGAGCACAGCATTGTCGAAATGGAAAGCGACACCCGGCTCGACCGGAACGAGGCGCTCGCCGATATGCGCTACACCTTCATCGAAAAGGCCGTGGAGGCCTCCGTCGTGAAGTGCCGGGAAAGCAAGGAGCACCGCCGCAGCGTCGCCATCGACAAAATTCTCACCGGAAAATTCACCGCCATTCCCTTTTTCCTCGGGGTCATGTGCCTCGTCTTCTGGCTCACCTTCGACGTCATCGGACAGCGCCTGTCCGACCTGCTGTCGGCGGGAATCGATTCGCTGACCGTCACGGTCGACGGATGGCTGGTCGCCTACGGAATCAACCCCGTCGTGCGCAGTCTGATCGTCGACGGCATTTTTACCGGCGTCGGAAGCGTTCTCAGCTTCCTCCCCATCATCGTCGTGCTCTTCTTCTTCCTCTCGATTCTGGAAGACACGGGATATATGGCGAGAATCGCCTTCGTCATGGATAAGCCTCTGCGAAAGCTCGGACTGTCGGGAAGGAGCTTCGTGCCGATGCTGATCGGCTTCGGATGCTCGGTGCCCGCCATCATGGCGACAAGAACGCTCTCCTCCGACCGGGATCGGAAAATGACGATCCTCCTCACGCCGTATATGAGCTGTTCGGCCAAAATCCCGATCTACGCCGTCTTCTGCGCCGCCTTCTTCCCCAATCGAACGGCGCTCGTCATGATCGCCCTCTACGCGACCGGCGTCCTGCTCGGAATTCTCCTCGCCGCGCTTCTAAAGAGAACCGCCTTCCGGGGACAGCCGGTGCCGTTTGTCATGGAGCTGCCGAATTACCGACTCCCCTCGCCCAAAAGCGTCCTGCTCCTCCTCTGGGATAAGGCGAAGGATTTTCTCCAGAGAGCCTTCACCATCATTTTCCTCGCGGCCATCGCCATCTGGTTCCTCCAATCCTTTGATATCCGACTGAACACCACGGAAGGGGAAAACAGCTTGCTGGCCCTCATCGGAAAGGCCATCACCCCGATTTTCGCCCCGCTCGGCTTCGCCGATTGGAGAGTCGTCACCTCGCTGATCGCCGGATTCTCCGCCAAGGAAGCCGTCGTCAGCACCCTCGCCGTCCTCACGGGAACCGGAATCAAGGAGCTGTCCGGAACGCTTTCGGAGCTCTTCACCCCGGTATCGGCGGCCTCCTTCCTGCTCTTTACCCTGTTGTATACCCCCTGTGTCGCCGCCATCGCCACGGTGCGCCGGGAGCTAAAATCGCTGGCCGGGACGGTGGGGGTCGTCCTGCTACAGTGCGGGGTCGCGTGGGCCGTCGCCTGTATTTTCTATCAGATCGCCTCGCGCCTGCCGCTGTAGCGGGGAAGAAATTCCCGTAAAGCCCGGCGGACACCGGGAAAGACGCAAAACAGAGGCCCAAACGGCGCGAAAACGGCCAAAGAGGGCCGGTCGCCACAAGAGACGCCACCCAAGAGATGCCTCCATAAGAGACGCCGCCAAAAAAACGCCAAAGACACACCCCAGAAAAGAAAAAGAGCCTGTCGCACAAGCGAACAAACGCCGGTGCGGCAGGCTCTTCTTTTCTTTCGGATTTTGGAAAGCTCTGCTCACGTTTCGGAAAGCTCGCTCACGCCTCCACGCGAACGCCCCGCACAAAGAGCCGATGGGTATTGCTGATTTTCGGCGTGCAGGTGACGAGGGTGCAAATCTCCCGCCCCTCCTCCACGCGCTCAAAGGCATAGTCCTCGGGCTTCTTCGGATCCACTACGCGAACCGATTCGACGCGGTAAGTCAGGGTATCCGTCAGAACCGTCACAAAAAAGACGTCCCCCACGCGCAGACGGTCAAGATGCTCGAAGGTAATCGCCTCCGCCATGGTGCGGTGGGAGAGGAGAACCGAGTGGGAAGAGGTGCCGCCGACCGGGAGGGAGGTACTTTCCGCATGGCCGCAGCCCCTGCGCATATTCCGGTCGGAGGAAAAGCGGTAAATGGGGAGAGAAACATTGATCGAAGGGATCTCTATATAAGCGATAACGTCGGTACCGGGAACCGCGAGAGCGGTTTGGTAGTCGGAAAGGGAATCCCCGTAGGGCGAAGACCAGATATAGGGCCGGGTAGCCGCTATCCGGCGGTTGTATTCAAGCGCTTGCTCCTTGATGGCCTCCCGCTCCGCCGCGCTGAGCCTGCCGACCGCCTCGACGTAGGAGGCAATGGCGGCCGCCTGACGGCGGGAGGTAATAGAAACGCCGATCGGGCGGACAAGAAGGATGGAAACGCCGCAGAGAAGGCAAAAAACGGCGACACAAACAGCGAAACGCTTCTTAAGGGCGCGGCGACGCTCTCCCGCCGAGCGATTTTCCGTCGAGCGCTCTTCCAACGGGCGATTTTCCACCGGACACTCTTCCGCCGGGCGCTCTCCCGTCGGGCACTTTTCCGCTGGGCGTTCTTCCGCCGGGCACTCTTCCGCAGGGCACTCTTCCGCAGGGCACTCTTCCGTCGGGCACTCTTCCGTCGGGCGCTCTTCCGCCGGGTGCTTTTCCAATGGGCGCTGACCTCTTCGCACAGGCTTCCCTCCTCCCCCAAAAATGCGCGGGACGGCGCCTGCCCCAAGGGAAAAGGCGCGTCTGCGCTATAAGTCTATTATACACGCTTTGCGGGAGGATTGCAAGAGAAAACCGAAAACCGAGGGATTCTTTTTGAAAACGCGCCGGGATCCACGCCCATGACAAAGGAACAGCAAAAAATTCCCCGCCCGGAAAACCCGGGCCGGGAAAAAATCATCCGTGGCTGTTGTAATGGACGGTGGCGGTATCGGGAACCGCAGAAGCCCCGTTCAACTCTTCCCACTGCGCCTCTGTTCCGCCGTAGTAAACGTCAGCCAATGATGGGCAGTCCTCGAAGCTACCGATCCATGTCACGCTGTCCGGGATTGTGATACTTGTCAGACCCGTGCAACCATAGAAGGCAAATTCGCCGATCTCCGTCACACCGTCCGGGAGCGTGATGCTTGTCAAGCCTGTGCAACTGGAGAAGGCTCTATCGCCGATCTTCGTCACACTGTCCGGAATTGTGATACTTATAAGACCTGTGCAGTACTCAAATGCGCACTCGCCGATCACCGTCACGCTGGCCGGGATCGTGATATTTGTAAACCCTGTACAGCCACCGAAGACTCCATGGCCAATCTCCTTCACACCGTCCGGGATCGTGATGCTTGTAAGACCTTTGCAATCGCCAAAGGCACTCCCGCCGATTTCCGTCACGCTGTCCGGAATCGTGATACTTGTAAGGCCCGTGCATTTCTCAAAGGCAGAATCACCGATCGCCGTCACACCGTCCGGAATCGAGAGACTTGTCAGACCCGAACATCCGCAGAAGGCCTTCTCGCCAATCGCCTTCACACTGTCCGGGATTGTGATACCGGTAAGACCCGCGCAGTTCTCAAAGACAGAATCGCCGATCGCCGTCACACCGTCCGGAATCGAGAGACTGGTAAGAACGGTACATCCGTAGAAGGCCCCCTCGCCAAGCTCTTTCACACTGTTCGGAATCGTGATACTTGTCAGGCACGTACAGCCATCAAAGGCATACTCGCCGATCTTCGTCACGCTGTCCGGGATTGTGACACTTGCAAGACTCTTGCAACCATAGAAGACGTCTCTGCTAATCTCCGTCACACCGTCCGGAATCGAGAGGCTTGTCAGATCGGTACATCCGCAGAAGGCCATCTCGCCAATCGCTTTCACACCGTGTGGAATCGTGATACTTGTCAGGCTCGTGCAGTCCTCAAATGCACGCTCGCCAATCGCCGTCACGCTGTCCGGAATCGTGATACTTGTCAGGCCTGCACATCCGAAGAAGGCGCCGCCGCCAATCTCCGTCACCGGAAGTCCCTCATGTGTTGCCGGAATTTTGATATCGGTATCGGTGCATTCCCCGATTCCAACGACGATATACCCATTTTCCTCGCCGTTCCGTTCGTACTCCAATCCCTCACTATCGGAAATCGGTTCTTGCGGCTGTGCTGAGGTGTCAACTGTCCCCTCAGGGTTGGCCGATTCCGTCGGGCCGGAGCTCCCTGTGCCCTGCGCGCCAGAGGTATTATCGGGATTGCCCCCACTCCCTCCGCACGACGCAAGAATCGCCGCCATGGTCATAGCTAAAATGAAGGTGATGATCTTTTTCATTGTCTTTTCTCCTGTTTTGACTGTTCTTTTGGATCTTACACTCTATAGACGAACCGGACGCCCTTTCGGTTTTACGGTTTTGAAAATTTTTTCAAAATCACAAAACCATGAGGGACACAAGTAATAACATACACATTATATATCGTTTCTACATTTTTGTCAACGGTTTCAGAGGATATTTTGCCCAGAAAAGCGAAAAATTCAAGGAGAGGCCCCGCCGTGGTACTCCGACGGGTAAAAAACGCCGCGTCTCCGGCCATACCGCCCCCGCGGCTATAAATTTTGACAAAATCCCTCCCGAAATGGATTGACCCACCCCGGGAGGGATTCCGAGAGGATACCTCATGCGCGTGTTGGAACGCTTTCGTTCGGTTTCAGCGCCGCCGGACAGCGTTCGGCTCCCGAGACAGAACCCCATCCCGGGAGGGACTCCGAGAGAATACCTCATGCGCGTGTTAGAGCTCTTTCGAGCGGTTTCAGCGCCTCCGGACAGCGTTCGGCTCCCGGGACAGAAACCCATCCCGGGAGCCGTTTTTTATTTATCGCCGCTTGCGTGCCGTCACGCAAACTTCTTGACCGCCACGGCCATCCCCGCGATGAGGATCAGCGCGCCGATTCCGTAGAAGGCGGACAGGCCGTAGCTTCCCGTGAAGGGCAGCTCGGCGGGCTTGGCGTTACTGAAAAGCGTGTACATCCGCGGAGCTTCGCGGGTGATGGTGCCTTCAACGCTTCCGTCTGTGATGGGGAGATAGGCCCCGTCGGTCGGGAGGTCGTCGAGGTTGTCGGCAACGTGCTGGAGGTTGTACCCTACCCTGTCGGTTTCGGTCACCGTGAATTTCGTCCCGAACGGCAGACCGCCGAGAACGACCGTTTCCTTATGCTTGAGCCGGAAGGTGATGAAGAGTCCTCCGTCGGGGTTGCCGTCCTCGTCGGCGTCGATTTCGACAAATTCGTAGCTGAAATCGGGATCCACCGATCCGTCGGCGAGGTACTTGACGGCGGTAAGCTCCTCCTTGTTGAGCGCCGAGGCGGTCTTCGCCGGGGTGAGCTCGACCTTGAAGCCGAAGTCCCTCGTCACCTCCTCCGCCCCTTCGTCGGAGATTTTCTTCTGCACCGTCAGAAGCCCGGTCGCCACTTGGTTGTAGAAGTCGGAACGGTTGGCCGTCTTCGCGGGATCGCGCATGACGACCCGGTCGGTGACGTTATGCGTCACCGTGCCGGTTTGGCTGTAATACTCAGGAGCGGTTACGGTATGGCTCTCCCCGTCGACGGCGGGGTAATTCTCCACCTCGGTCTCGGTGATTTCATAGCCGGTTCCGGCGACAAGGCCGTAGATCACGACGGCTTCGTCGGCCTTGAGCGGGAAGTGATAGCTTCCGTCCTCTCCCGGCTCGGCAAGGAACAGCGACTCGCTGCAGGAAGTGTATTCGTTGAGCTTCGGCGGGCCGCCGGCCTCCACGGTTTCCCCGAGGTCGGCCTTCAGGCCCTTCCAGTAGAAGAGCTTGCCGTCGCTGTCGGCCATCGCCTCTTTCCCGGCGGGGGTCAGCTTCAACGTGAAGTCGAAGGTCTTGTCGGGAGGAAGCGGAATATCGGCCCCTTCGAGGTCGACGAGGTCTTTGGTCAGCACCAGCATATCGGGATCGGCGGTGTTGACAAAATTCACCGATTCCTCATAGATTCCGGTGTCGCCGAACACCGAGTAAACGCCGTTATAGTCGTACTCTCCGCTTTCGGGAAGCGCCGCCGGGTCTGTCGACTGCACGGCCCCTTCGCCGTTCACCCCGAAATGCACCGTCGGGCTGACGAGATAGCGGCAAATGCCCCGGAGATAGCCTGAGCCCTCGCCCTCGTAGTGCCTGTCGAGCAAAACGCCTTCGCGGAAGATATAGTGGCGGTAGCTTGTGACAGCTCCCTCCTCGTCAAGAATAGCCTCGTCACAGCCGCCCTCTTCAAGAGGCATACAGCGCGGATTGTCGAGAATCTCGTGTTGAAGAAGCCCGTCGGAGCCCTCCACCGCCTCGTTCGTTCCACGGGCCGCGTCCCAGAGATAGAAGGGAGAGCTGCCGCCCCGGCCTTCCGCATAGGAGCCCGCCGGTTGATGGTGGCCGTCGCCGATGGCGTCGGCGGCCAGCGTCGAATAATACTCCCACATCACGGCGTTGGTATGATAGAAGGCCTCCTCCCGGAGATAGGCGTCGGAATTCGTCTCCCCGGCCTGATTCACCGACCAGGTGAGGCCGTTTTCGGTGCCGTTTCCGAGATAGTCCGCCGGATAGACGGTTTTCCCGCAGTCGCCGTAGGTCGCGCCGTCGAAGATATGCACCGGAACCTTCTGCACGCCGGGGCGATAGACGCTGACCGAGCCGACCTGCTGGTCGTGGCTAATCTCTTTCAGCGTGTAGCCCCTCGCCATCTGATCCGCCGTCAACTTTTCGGTGACGCGGTAGACGGTGTCGGCGGGAATGCCCGAGAAGAGGAGCGCCTGTCCGTGGCGGAGGGTAAATTCCGCCGTATAAAGCGCTATCGTCTCGTTGCTCAGGCCCTTGAAGTAATCGGGCCGGTCGGCCGTCGGGAGCAGAGGATCGTAGAGTCCCGCCGCCGTCAGTACGTCGCCTTCGGTCGGGCAGTCGTCGTTCTTGTTGGTGTTTCTGCCGAATTCCACCTGCTTCGTCCAGTAGGCGCTGATGGTGGAATAGGGCGTCGAGAAGAAGATGTCGGTCGTGCTGGAGGAAACATTGGGGTCAATCGAGAGGAGCGGGAAGCTGGCGTCGTCGATTTTTACGTCGTAGAGCCTTGAGGAGTCCTCCGGGTCGAGCCTTTCAATATCAAAGCTCTCGTCCGAAACAAGCTCCTGGCCCCGCCATTTTCCCTCAAAGGTATCGGTCGAAACGAGCCAGACGGTCGCGGCATAGAAGGTGCCGCCCATGCCCTGTTCTCCGTCGATCCGGACGTCGGTGCTGTCCACCGAGCCGGAGCCGTCCTGCATATTCTCGTTGTGGTAAACGCGGAAGGCGGTATCGGCGACGCCGGTTTCGGTCGTGCCGCGGTTCCGCCCGATGAAGACGTAGTAAACCGGCCCTTCGTAGGGGTCGCCCGGCGCATGGTTGACGCCGTTCTTGTCTCGGCAGAAGTCTGTATAGGTATAGGCGCCGCTCGAATCGGAAACGATGCGGCAGCCGCTGCCGTCCACCGTGGCTCTGGTGCCGTCGGAGGTCTGGAGGAAGAGCTGAGAATCGAGCTCAAGGTCGATATAATGGAACTGCCGCTGCCAGTTCTGCACGTTCGGATTCCATTGCACGACGACGGCGTCCATTTTGCCGCGGATACCGGAGAGGAAGATCTGGAAGTTGAACTCCTCCTCCCGCCCGGCGTCGGAAAGGACGAAGCCGTCGGGGAGCTCGACCAGCTTGGTGACGAGAAGCGTCGTATCCATGACGTAGAGGCGGCCGTTGTTGCCGAGGTAAACATTCACCTTGATATCGGATCTCTCTATGTTGGAGGTGTGGCTGATGGTCGGAACGTAGTAGTTGTTGGCGGTGCGGGTGGTGTTGGCCGGAACCTTGACGGTTCCCTCCTCCGTCACCGTCTCCCCGGTGTAATAGCCGACGCGGAAGCTGGCGTCCTCCGCGACCCTGTCGGGGAAGCGCTCGGCGACGTAATCGGCATATTCTACGTAGCCGACGCCGCCCTTGCTCTGCACGTTCTGGGCCAAATCGCCGACGCGAAGGCCGCCGGGCTTGGCGCAGACGACCCATTCGCCGCGATCGTAAACGCCCTTCCAGTCCTCGTTCGTCTTTTCGTTTTCCTCATAGGTGCCGTTGTTTTCCGAAGGGATGGCGTGGACGCTCCGGTCACAGCCGGAATAATAGCCGTCCTTGCCGAGCGGCGCGCCGATGTACTGCCGCCCGCGCGACGGGTCGGGATTCCCGGCCCCGCTGGTCTCCGAGTAGGAGAGATAGGGGTAGTTCTGCGTGTTGTCACCGCTGACGTCGTGCCAGCAGAGCATATCGCCGTTGGTGATGCCTCCGGCGCTGTAGGAAGAGCCGAATTCGCTTCCCTTTCGGGTAATGACGTACTGCATCCAGGTGGCGTGGCCCTCGCCGTCAAGCGCGTAGTAGTCGATGGGAAGGAAGAAGTAGCTCTCCGATTTGAAGGGATCGGAGGCCTCCTCCTCCGGCCCCGTCACGTCGGTCAGGCGGTGCTTTTTGAGAAGGATCATGTCGCCGTCGTGAACCTGCGTGATCCCCTCATCCGTTTCGGAAAGGGCGTCCCAGATGGCGTTTTGCCGATCCTCCGGGGTGGTCTGCGTGTCGGCGGGCTCAAGATCCTGCGCGATCAGCTCCCCGCCGAAGGTCGTCGCGTCAAAGGTCGTACTCCCTTCGACGTCGCCGACGTCCTCGCCGATGACCGCGAGCCGCCAGCGCCCCTCGCCTCTTCCGTAGGTGGGCGCCGTCCCGTCGACCGATTCCTTCTTTTCGTCAGGCATCCAGACGTAGACGGCGCTGTAGAGGGGAAGCGCCTTTTCAAAGGCGTAGTAGCGGTTGCCCGTCGAGGGTGAGAAGGAGGTCACCGGGTCGCCGTAGGAATAGTCGGTTCTCGTGGTGGCGTAGTCGCTGTAGCGGTTCTGCGGGTTGTACCAGTTGGAGAAGAATTCAAGATTTCCCTCCGCGATGCCCCGCGCCTCCGCATAGGTGACGTTGCGCACCTTGTTGTTCTGAATGTATTCCGCGCTGATGGCTCCCGCGATGTTGATGCGGTTGGAGGCCTCCAGCACGTCCTCGCTCATGCCCACCGAATAGAAGACGCGAAGCGGGAAGGAGGCAAGGTAACCGTCGCTGTCCGAGTCAAGATTCGACTTGTATTCCCAGACCTTGTCGTTCTCCCCCGTTTTGCCGAGGTCGATCGAAACCGTGCGGAGAGGAAGCATATTGACCGGGATGTTGATCCAGAGCGCCTCGTCGAAGTTGGAGTCGGTCAGGGTGTCGCTGACGGCGGTGTCGTTGAAGTCGCCGCTGTCCTCCACCCAGATACGGAGGTCAGAGAGCGCGTAGACACCGGGGGTCTTCTTATGCGCCCCACCCTCGTCGTAGCTCTTCCCGGAAAGAACCTCCTCCGCCGTCTGCCCCTTGGTCAGGTAGGCGGGGTTCACGCGGAGCTCGTTGCGCTCCTCCGGTTCAATATCAAGGCGGTAGAAGGTGTATTCGGTCCGACGCATTTTGTTGATCATCTCGTCGGGGTTGGGGTTGTTGATGTCGGTCAGCGTCGGAACGAATTTCGAGGCGGTTTCAAAGCTGACGCGGAATACCCAGCCCTGCGCAAAGGCGTCCTTCGCGTCCTTGCAGCCCGGCGGAATCGTGTCGGCGGAGTAGTCCACGTCGGCGTTGCCGTCGGCGTCACCAGTGGCAAGAGGGGTGCCCTTGTACCAGCCCTCGAGAAGAGGCGTCGTGTCGCTGCCGAGATTCAGCATATACTGATGGTTCCAGCGGTAATCGTAGACGGCGGTCTTGGTGATGCCGTAGAGTACTCCGAAGAGGACGAGGCCCTTGACGTCCTTGACGTCCATATACTTTCCGACCGGGTCCATAAAGGTCACGGCGTCGCCGACGCCGAGGTCGTTCACACCGCCGACCGGGGCAAAGAGCGGCTCGGTAATGGCGGTGATGATTTCGACGAAGACGTGGGCAAGATCCGCCCCACCGCCGCCCGCGACGTTGGCGTAATAGGCGTCGGTCACGTAGTTGAAGCTCAGTCCGTCGGTGATTTCAAAGCCGGAGCGCTTGGCGCTGGCCTTCGCCTCCGCGAGGGTGGGGATGTAAAAGTCGCCGTCCCCCGTCGTAGTACCAAGCTTCTGCTCTCCGTAGATACGGAAGAAGCTGCTGTGCCCGGGGCCTGGGAAGGTCTCACCCGCGCCGAAGCCGACGATTTTATCCTTGATTCCGTTGGAAAAAAAATTATAGCCGCTCTGAATGGAACGGAAATGATCGAGGCCGAGTTCCGACGCGGCGGCCCCGTTGTTCCACTTTTCCCAGGCCTCAATCGCCTTTTTCACGCCTTCGACGGTCATATCGCCGATGGTATAGTCGTCGTAGAAGGTGTTGTCGGTCTCCCCGGCAGCGCCGCTCTTGAGATAGCCCGTTTCCTCCAGCCATGCCGTGCTGAAGTAATTGGAGGGATCCATCATCGCCGGGTTGCTGGTGATACCGGCGCTCTCGGGGGTCGTGTTGTCCGACTCAAAGCCGGCGGAGAAGCCCTCCGACTTCGGATCGATCATGTCGATGGTGACGGTATAGAGGCCCCATTCCTTTTTCGGGTCGACGTTGTAGGCGCTCTTCACCGCCTGCTTGTAATAGGCAGCCGTCAGAAGGTAGGTGAAGACCATGTAGGCCTCGTCGTCCCGGTACTGATTCGCCATTTTCTGCGCGGCAAGGAGGGAGTCGCCGGTAAGCTGGGTCGCATTGGCAAACTGCACGCCGTGGTTACTGTAGGTATAGGTCGAAAATTCAAGAGCGCCGGCAGCCGTTCTTGCGACCAGATCGTAATAGAGCTTCCCTTCCTTGGCAAGCGTCAACTCGTCGCTGGGAGATTTCAGAGGAGAGCCCGACCCGTCGCGCCATTTGACCTCAAGGAACTGGTTCCACGCCGTGTTGCTGCTGTCGCCGCCCTTACCGCGGGGGTCGTTGTGCTCGACGAAGGAGGTGCCCTTGTAGCTGAAATCGTTGACAAAGCCGACGGAAGTGTTGAGAATGCCTCCCGACTGGGTAGGACTCAGCCAGTTGTCCAGCGCGTCGGTCACGGCGCCGTCGGTCAGCATGACGAGGGAAGGAACGCACTGATAAATCTGCGTGCCGACCCGCTCGGTCTTGTTGGCGGTCAGAAGCTCCTGCATTCCCTGATAAATCCCGGCCTGAATGTTGGTGGTGCCGTTGCGGTAGGAGGTGAAGGAGGCGTTTCCGCAGTTGTTCCAACCGTTCCAGCTGCTCTTGTACCAGCCGTGGCCGCTGTTGTCGGAATCTGTCGCCGTATCCTGCTTTCTCAGCTTACAAACGGTGTTGTCGACAAATACCCAACCGCCGCCCGCCTTGGTGGAATGGTCGGGAGTGCCGCCGTCGGCAGCTTCGTTGTTCGCGCACCACCCGGCCTTGAGATAGGAGGTGTTGTTCCCCGGCTTTATGATGCCGCGGTTGTTTTCGTAGTCATTCTTCGCCGCCGCGCAGGGCTGATAGTGCTTCATGGGAAGAATGGTAACCGCCGTGTTGTTGCCGTCGTACTGAACGGTGGTGGCGTTGGTGTTCGCGCTCTTTGCGCCGTCGCCGAACAGAACGACCGAAACCTCATTGTACTGGCTCGAAAGCATCAGAATGTCGATCGAGGCGTTGATGGCGTCGACGGTCTTGGCGATTCGCGTTTCGTCCCACGTGTCCTGCGTGTACATCGAGCCGGAGTTGTCGAAGACGATGACGGTGCGCACGGGAGGAACACCGGTGACCTCAAGGCTGGAGCCAAGAGCGCTGTAGACGTGGAGAAAGTCGTCGGTCAGAGGAATCTCCCCGCTGACGCCGTCAAGGAGCTCACTCAGCTTCAGAACATTGGTTCGACGGTTCCAGAGGTTCACACGGTCGCCCTCGTCCGCGTAGCCGTAGGCGAAAACCGACTTATCCGACCAGAGGCGTCCGGCCCAACGGGTGTTGACGTCGAAATCCAGCATACGGATATAGTCGTCCATCGTGCTCGGGTCGGCCTGACGGGTGACGCCCGCCGTCGGGCCCGAAGTCGCGGTGGCAAGCGTGTCCACGAGAAGCGCGCCGCCGAAGCCGGAAATCATGGGGATTATCATGCAAAGACAGACAAGCAGGGCGAGAAAACGCCGCCCGAAGCCGCGAGCCGGCGCCGCTCCTTTCCCCACGTGTCCACGGATATGTTTCCTTTGTTTTTGTTCAGTTGCTGTCATTGTTTTTTTCGGTTCCTCCCTGAACCTGTTGCCTAAAGCCATTCCTTAAACCGTCGCGCGGGCATCGCCCGCCGCCCAGTCGAAGTCTTGTCGCTGTGTGTTCGCTTGGTTGCTTACTATTTTATATAATAACTTGTTTGTCGGCCGTGATTTTCCCACGCGTACTCTTTTCCGCACGGTTGTCCGCTTGCGCGGGCGAAAATTCAAAACGGCGTTGCGGCGCTTACCCGACGTCCGCGGTTGGTTTGCACGGGGTGATGCGTTCAAGGCGTTTCCCGGCCCTGTGCGCCATTTTTCGGTTGGCGCGGCTCTCCGCACATTTGGCGTGCACGGCGCAAACGCTTCCGACCGACGCCGTCAGGCGTTTGCCGTCAGGCGTTTTTCTGTTCCTGCCCCGCCCAGAAGGCGAAAACGCCGCTCAGAGTCAGAAAGCCGTTCTCTACCGCCGTGCCGTCGTCCGGAATCCGCCCGAGGCAGACCGGAAAGGCCGCGCTCAGAAGCGAGGAAAAGAAGGTGTCGGTAAGACGCGCCGTGTCGGCCAAAGGGAAAACGTCTTGCCACTTCTCCGCCGTCGACGCCCACACCGCGCGGTGACGCTCCCAAATCTGAGGCGTCGGGTAGGAGCTGTAGAAATAGCGGGCGAGAAAGAGGCATTCCCCCGGATGGGAAATCAGCCAGCTCCAGACGCCGTTCCAAAGATAGCGAAGACGGCTCTCGAAGGGGAGATTCGACTCAAAAAGGGAATCGGAGCGCCAAAAAACCTCCTCCGAAAGACGGCGATCCTCGCGGAGGAAGGCGTCGGAAAGGAGCTGTTCCTTGCCGCCGAAAAGGCGGTAAAGGTAAAGGTCGGTACTGACGCCCGAAGCCTCGGCGACCACCGTCCGCACAGAAACGCTCTCAATGCCGCCCGAAGCGGTAAGGCGAACCACCGCGTCCATCAAGGATTCGCGGGGGTCAATTTTCTTTTTCGGAATCGGCGCCGAAGCCCTTTTCATCCCGTCCTTCTCCCTTCCGCTGCCGTTGGCAGAGCCCTGTGAAAAACAGGACAAACGCACGTCCTCTTTTCGCAGAGTTTATAACTCTGCGGAAAAAAAGAAAAAAGCCCGTGGGACGGGGGAATTTCCCCGCTTTTCCGACGGGAATCCGGACGGCTTACGCGGCGTTCCCGCGAAAATTCCGGCGGCGTTTCGGGAGGAGGCCGGGCAGAAAATCGGCGGGGAACCGGGAAGAAATCGGGCGGAAACCCGCGAACCCCCCGGGCGGCCAATCGAACGACAAACCGGGCGGAAACCCGATGAAAAACCGGGCGGAAAGCCGATGAAAAACGGACGGAAATCCGACGAGAAACCGGGCGAAGGCCTGACGGCGATTCCGACGGAAAAAATGACGGGAATTTCGGCGGCCCATCCCCGCCGCGCGGGGAGAAAAACGGCTCCTTTTCTCTTTCAAGTCCAAAAGACGACAGAAACCGAAAATTTTAATCGTGTATTTTTTTAATTTTTTATGAAATCCCTTGAAATGAAACAGGTTGTGTGCTAAAATGGCTTTCGTATATTTATAAACTCTGCGAAAAAAGTAAACAAAAAATCCCCAAAAAGCGCAAAAAGGAAAAGCAAGCAAAAAAAGCAAAAGGAAGCATAAAAAACCGAGCGGATGACGAGCATTTCGTCCGCTCGGTTTTTGCGTATGAAGAGAAAGCGTGGGGAGCGGGAGACAAAAAAAGTGCCGCGGAAGGTCGAAAACCGCCGCGGCGATGGTCGGAGTGGCGAGACTCGAACTCGCGGCCTGATGCTCCCAAATAGCGGTTGGTATATTTTTCCTGCCCTTTCGGGCGATTTTCGCCCCTTTCCGCTCGGAAAACGATGCTCTCCTGCGCTCTTGCCTCCGCTGTTTCCATGCTTTCCGGGGTGGTATGTGGGATAAAATGTGGTCGGGAAAGGCTTCCCAAGCCGTTTCGCCGTCCAAAAAGTCTTTTGCTTTCAACATGCTATATCTGAAATTGTGAGAAGTCAAGCCGTCCCCGTCAAAATCTGCGCCGCTGTAAACAAAGAAATACGGCACACACGGTCGATTCTCTTTCTGCCCGACCATGTTCGACACAGTGCGCCTTCTCAGTTCCGCTTTTCCTGCCGCAAACGGCAAATAGTATGATGCGATTCATATTCGCCTATTGATTTTTTGCCGATAATGTGATATACTATACGGGTAGAAAGGGGGTGCGGTATGAATTATTTATCCGTCAAAGAAATCGCGACGCTTTGGAAGATGTCCGAGCGCAGCGTTCGGAATTACTGTGCGACAGGCCGCGTTCCCGGCGCATTTCTCACCGGCAAGACTTGGAATATCCCCGAAACCGCCGAGAAACCCGAACGGAGCAACAAAAAAGCGACGACGCGCACCTTGCTTTCCGTCCTGCAAGACGAAAAAAGCGGGCAGATCCGCGGCGGGATCTACCATAAAGCCCAGATCGAACTGACCTATAATTCCAACCGCATCGAGGGTAGCCGCCTCACCCACGACCAGACACGCTATATCTATGAAACCGCCACCGTCGGCGTCACCGACGAGAGCATCCGCGTGGACGATATTATTGAGACGGTCAATCATTTTCGCTGTATCGACGAGATCATCGACAGCGCAAAGCTACGGTTGAGCGAGAAATGGATCAAGCATCTGCACCTGCTCCTCAAAACCGGCACCGGCGACGCCAAAAAGGATTGGTTCGCCGTGGGCGATTACAAAAAACTACCCAATGAGGTCGGCGGCACGGAAACGACTCTGCCGGAGGACGTTTCTGCCGAGATGAAACGACTGCTTGACGACTACAACGGCAAGGAAACGATCACGCTTGACGACCTGCTTGATTTTCACGTTCGGTTCGAGCGTATCCACCCCTTCCAAGACGGAAACGGTCGCGTCGGTCGGCTGATCCTGTTCAAGGAGTGCCTGAAGCACGACATCGTCCCCTTCATCATCGAGGACGAGATCAAGCTGTTCTACTACCGCGGACTGAAAGCGTGGCCGCAGGAAAAGGGCTACCTCACCGACACCTGCCTTTCGGCGCAGGACAGGTTCAAGAAGTATTTGAAGTATTTCAGGATTGGGTATCAGGATTAAAGTCCGTTTTATGGGACAGTATTTATGCTATAACGATACTTGTAATAATAGATTCGAGGTTTGTATAATGAGTTTAAGTTCAAACATCAACGAAAAAGCCAATCTGATTTGGGCGATCGCCGACAAACTGACCGGCGTGTATAAGCCCCACGAATACGGCGAGGTCATCCTGCCGCTGACCGTCATTCGCCGATTCGACTGCATTCTTGCCGATACCAAAGACGCCGTGCTGAAAAAATTCGAACAGGTGAAGGATTTGCCGATGCGGGATATTCTGCTCCGCAGTGCGTCGGGCTACCAATTTTACAACACCAGCCGCTATACCTTCGAGCGACTTCTTGACGACCCCGACCACATCGAAACGAATTTCCGCGACTACCTGAACGGCTTTTCCCCAAATGTGACCGAAATTATTGAAAAATTCAAGTTTGACGGACACATCACCACCATGGCGCAGAAAAACATCCTGTATATTGTCCTCAAAGAGTTCACCACGCCCAAAGCGGATCTGCACCCCGACCATATTTCCAATCTGGAGATGGGCTACATATTCGAGGAGATTATCCGTCGCTTTTCCGAAGCGCATAACGAGGACGCCGGACAGCACTACACGCCCCGCGAGGTCATCGAACTGATGGTCAACATCCTGTTCTATGACGACAACGATTTCCTTGCCGGCAACAGCGTAGCAAAAACGGTTTACGATATAATCTTGCAGAGTTTGATACAAAGCCGAGGAATAATTGAAAAGTGCGCCTTTGCGGTGTAATTTTCGTTTGCGGTGTAAAATCTGTGCCGGGTTAATAGCGGTAGATTTATTCATGATTAAGAAATATTAAAATGCCTTCTGCGATGAAAAAATCACCGTAAAAGGCTTTTGGTATTATCGGTTACACTTTTGAAATCGACACGAAAGGCCATTTGTGT
>CANQQT010000007.1 GCA_947626065.1 uncultured Clostridia bacterium
AAGGAAGGCCCCGGCGGGGGCGGTAACGGGACGGGACACCTGCGTGCTGACCTTTTTAAAGAAGGAACCGCGTGTCAGGAGCTATCCCTGCATCGGCTGCGGTCGGTGCACCAAGGTTTGCCCGATGGGACTGGTTCCCTCTCTGCTCTATGAATACCTAGTCAAGGGCAGTCGCAAGGGCTGCGAAAGATTTGACCTTATGTGCTGTATTTCCTGCGGGTGCTGTACAGCAGTCTGCCCGTCGGGTATCGACATCCGCGCCGCGCTCGCCGAGGGAAAAGAAGAACTCGGAAAGCCCGACGAGGCGAGAAAAGAGGAAAACGGCGAGGGAAAAGCCGCCGAAGGAGAAGTCGATGAATAAGAAGAATTCGGACGACGGACGCGAACACCTTCGGTTTCTCCCGAGGGAGGAAGTCCCGGAAAACACAGAAGAAAAAGAGAAAAAAACGCGGGGCGACAGGGGAGAAAACCCCTTACGGCAGAGGCTTTCTTCGCTTTTGGAAGCGTGGAAAGGGTTCTTTTTGGGACGGGACGAGAACGATGAAGCCCCGGATTCCGAGGAGACTTCTCCCGTTTCAGTACCGAAGGGTAAAACCACGGATTCGGAGAAAGATTCCCACGTTTCAGCGCCGAAGGGTAAAACCCCCGATTCAGAGAAAGATTCCCACGTTTCAGCACTGAACGTGGAACCCGTTTCCACAGGCGAAAAGGCCGCCGCGTCGGAAAAAGAAGAGGCAGCCGCCGAGGTGGGTACAGAGTCCTCCGATTCGGCGCCGGAGGTTGCGCTTCTGACGCCGGAGGAGCCTGCCGGAAAACCGGAAGAAGAATCTTTGGAGCCGGAGAAAGCCGCTCAAGCGGCAGAGGAGAAGGCCCCGAAAGCCGAAAGCGCCGCCGAAGCGGAGGAGCCGAAAGCCACAAAGCCGGAGGAATCCGCCGACGAGGCGACGGAAGCGATAAAATCCGAATCCGAACCGGAGAAAAAAGACGGTGGGGAGGCCCTGCCCGCACCGACGGCGCCGGGGAAGGGAAGGCTCGCGGCATTTTTGCCCATGCGCCCCGGGGCGCGGGGAGAAAACCGCCTCGCCTCCCGCTCGGCAGACCTTCTGCTCGTGCTCCTGCCGCTTACCGTTTGGGGGATTTATCTCTTCGGCTTCCGGGTGCTGACGCTTACCTGCCTGTCGGTTCTTTCCTGTTTCCTTTTCCGTTTTCTGGCGGCCCTTTTGTTCCGTGAGAGCTACGATGGGGCCGACCTTATCCCGGCGGTCACCGGAATGCTTCTCGCCCTCTGCCTTCCGCCGACGGCGCCTCTCTGGATGCCGGTGGTCGGGGCTTTGATCGCCGTCGTTCTGGCCGATTTCTGCGCCGGGAGACTGAGCGAGGTTCGCCTTCATCCCGTCGCCGTCGCGGTCGCTTCCCTCTTTTTGATTTCTCCCTCCGGAATGAACCTTTTCTGCGAACCGGGGACGAAGCTTTCGGTTTTCGGATGGGAATCCGGCTTCACGGGGCCGACGGTTTCGACCGCCGCCCGGACGCTCTTTGAGGGGAATCTGCCGAAGCTGTCGATCGGGGGAATGTTTGTCGGCCTACGGGCCGGAACGGTCGGGGAGGTGTCGGCCCTCCTGATTCTGATGGGCGCCGTGTATCTCCTCTACAGAAAGATCCTCCGCCCCGGCCTGTTCTCCTCCTTCCTTCTGACGGTGGCGATTCTCAGCTATCTTTTCCCGGCGCTTGCCATCGCCTCCGATATGATTGCGCTCCGCTTTGCGGTCTATCAGCTTCTTTCCGGGAATCTCCTCTTCTGCGCAGTCTTCCTGACGGCGGAGGGAGGAAGTCTCCCCCGTACCGGGCGGGGGGCACTTGCCGCCGGTGTGATCGGCGGGGTGGCGGCCTTTCTGATTCGCCGCTTCATAGGCCCCGGCATCGGCCCGCTTTGCGCGGTGATGATTCTGAATCTTCTCTCCCGGCCGCTGGATCTTCTTTTGAAACCGTCGCCCTTCGGCGGAAAGGTCAGAAGGCCCCGCAAAGAGGAAGCCTCTGACGTGGGGAACGCCGCAAAGACAGAATAGAGGCAAAAACGAAAAAAAACACGGCAAAACGCCGGAGAACCTCAAAAGAGGCGCTCCGGCGGTTTCTTTTATGTTCGGAGAATCGGTATGGGAGGCGGCGATTCCTGCGGGACGCGGGGCGAAAATTTTTCACCTCGCGGGAGCTCCTTCCGGCTCCGGGTCGGCCATGAAGATCAGAAGGTCATATTCATCAGCCGCTCGTTGAATTCCTTCGCCGTGTCGTAGCCCATTTTTTTCTGACGGTTGTTCATCGCGGCGATTTCAAGAATGACGGCAAGATTCCGCCCGGGGCGGACGGGGATGACGGTGGTGGGAATCTGAATCCCCATAATGTCGGTGTATTCCGTCTCAAGTCCGAAGCGGTCGTACATCTTTCCCTGCACCCACTGCTCGAACTTGATGATCATATCGATTTTCTCGGTATCCTTGACAGCGCCCATACCGAAGATGCGCTTGACGTCGACGATGCCGATTCCGCGAAGCTCGACGAAGTGGCGGATCAGCTCGGGAGCCGAGCCGACGAGGGATTTGGCCGACACCTTTTTGATTTCGACGGCGTCGTCGGCAATCAGCCGGTGGCCGCGCTTGACAAGCTCGATGGCGGTTTCACTCTTTCCGACGCCGCTGTCGCCGAGAATCAGAATGCCTTCCCCGTAGACCTCGACGAGAACGCCGTGGCGGGTGATGCGGGGCGCGAGGCTGACGCTGAGGGAGCCGATCAGGGCCGCCATGAATTCCGAGGTCTTGGTCGCGGTCCGCAGAAGCGGCACGTGATATTTGTTGGCGATTTCGATAATGACGGGATTGACGGCGAGGGAGGTGGAGAAGACCACGGCGACGGGATCCTCCGAGAAGAAGCGCTCGAAGACCTCGCGGAGCTTTTCTTCATCCAAGTGGGTAATGTAGTCGTTTTCGCTCAGTCCGATAATCTGGATTCTTCCCGGCTCAAAATAGCCGAAGAAGCCGGCCAGAGCTAGACCTGGGCGGTTGACCTCGCTCCGCTGAACCGGGCGTTCCCGGTCGACGGGGGCGTTGATTTCCTCCAGCTGAAACTCATCGATGATGCTTCCCAGCGGGACTGTGTAGACTTTTTTTTCACTCATCGTTCTGTCCTCTTTCTCATCGGAAGCGCCTTTCGGCGCAAGACTTTCTATCCTTATCAATTATCATTATAATTCCTGCGGCGCGGGCTGTCAAGAGGGAAAGAAAAATTTTCGGTTTTCTCTCTTGAAGTGAAAAGGGAAGGGCAACGGAAAATTTCCCTTCCGCATCAAAAGGAAAAGACGGCGGAAAGGCTTTTTTGCAAGAAAAGGGAAAACCGCGTGAAAGCTTCATGCTTCCGGCAAAAAGGAAAAACCGGCGTGAAATTTCACACCGGCATAGCTTGCGCGTATTTCCTCCTGAGGACATTCGTCCTCGCGAAATCAGGACGTTCGCTTTCGCGAAGTCAGGACGTTCGCTTTCACGAAGTCCAAACCCCCCGCTTTCACGGAGTCCCGTTCTCCTGATTTCTCAGGCGCCCATTTTGTTGAGCATCAGCGTGTACTGGCTCTTCTTTCTCGCGGCATTGTTCTTATGGATAATACCTCTCGAAGCGGCGGAGTCAAGCTTCTTGACGGCTACCGTGTAGGCCTTGGCGGCTTCCTCACGGTTTCCGGCAGCGACTGCGGCTTCATACTTTTTCATAGAGGTCTTAAGAGCTGTTTTGACCATCTTATTCTGAAGCGTCTTGATCTCACTTACCTTGACGCGCTTTTTCGCGGACTTGATATTCGGCAAACTGTTCACCTCCCTGACATCTATTTTCTGTCCATTGAATCATCAGCACTTTATCATACCACACCCGGCGACAAATTTCAAGAGTTTTTACAAAAAATTTATTTGTTAAAATTTTGTAAACAATCAAATTCCGGGTTGACAGCAAAAAAAAATTATGGTAAAATCTATACTTGCGTAGTTATTCCTTTGAGAATGACTCTAAATAGGCAAAGAGTCGGCCAAACCCTTGTGGGAGGCCGCTCCGACGACTTTTCGGATCATACCGAGCCGACAGAAAATCACGGCGCGGGAGTTTCCGGATTGCCGTGACCGCAGCTTATAATTCGACGGTAACCAGCTTGTCGTAGGGGTAGCGGAATCGGCTTTTCGGGGGCTTTCGGGGCGGCGTTTTTTTGTCTTCACGGTATGGTCTTATTACTTTGAATGGAGTGATTGCTGTAATGGTCAAGCCCCATAAGCTCGGCAAAAACATTCGGATGAGCTTCGCGAAAATCGACGAGGCCCTCGAAATGCCGAACCTCATTGAGGTGCAGAAGAAGTCGTACAACTGGTTCCTGAACGAGGGTTTGCGGGAGGTTTTGCGGGACGTTTCCCCGATTACCGACTATTCCGGAAACCTGAGCATCGAGTTTATCGACTTCACGATCGACCCTACCCCGAAGTATCCGGTGGAGGAGTGCAAGGAGCGGGACGTCAACTATGCCGCGCCCCTGCGCGTAAAAGTCCGTCTCTACAACAAGACGACGGGAGAGCTTCTTGAGCGCGAGATTTTCATGGGCGATTTCCCGCTGATGACCGAGAACGGAACCTTTGTCATCAACGGCGCGGAGCGCGTCATCGTCTCGCAGATCGTCCGTTCTCCCGGGATTTACTATACCTCGGAGATCGACAAGTCGGGCAAGAAGATTTTCGCCACCACCGTGATTCCCTATCGCGGCGCATGGCTGGAATATGAGACCGACGCCAACGACATTTTCTACGTCCGCATCGATAAGAACCGCAAGATTCCGGTCACCAACCTCATCCGCGCCCTCGGCATCGAGACCGACGCCGAAATCGTCAGCTATTTCGGGGACGACCCCAAAATCAAGGTGACGCTGGAGCACGACCTTTGCCAGTCGGAGGCCGAGAAGAACGGAACGACGGCGGGAGACGAGGCTTTGAAGGAGATTTACAAGAAGCTCCGTCCCGGCGAGCCTCCGCTCGTCGAGTCGGCGCAGCTTCTGCTCAACAACCTCTTCTTCGATCCCAAGCGCTACGATCTTGCCGGCGTCGGACGCTATAAGTTCGACAAAAAGCTGGCCCTCGGGAAGCGGATTATCGGGCACACCCTGACCCGCCCGGTCGTCAGCCCGATCACCGGCGAGTTCCTCTGCGAGGCCGGCGAGGTTATCACCGCCGAAAAGGCCGCGGATATCGAGCGGGGCTGCGTGAACGAGGTCTACCTCCGTCTTGACGCCGACCGTGAAATGAAGGTCTTCTCCAACGGCGCGGTTCTCCCGGAGCATATTCTGGGGTACGATCTGAAGGATTGCGGCATCAACGAAAAGGTTAAGCTCTCGGTGCTGCTTGAAATCCGCGACAAGTGCGGAAACGACCGCGACGCCGTCCGCGAGGAGGCGAAGCTGCGTATCGGCGAGCTTGTCCCGAAGCACATCACGAAGGACGATATTTTCTCCTCCATCAACTATCTTGTCTGCCTCTCCCATGACATCGGAAGCGTCGACGACATCGACCACCTCGGCAACCGCCGCCTGCGTTCCGTTGGAGAGCTGCTCCAGAATCAGTTCCGCATCGGCTTTTCGCGGATGGACAAGATCGTCAAGGAGAGAATGAACATTCAGGACAACGAGACGCTGACGCCGGAGGGCCTGATCAACATCCGCCCCGTCGTCACCGCCATCCGCGAGTTCTTCGGCTCCTCGCCGCTGTCCCAGTTCATGGATCAGAACAACCCGCTCGCCGAGCTGACGCATAAGCGCCGTCTGTCGGCCCTCGGCCCCGGCGGTCTTTCCCGTGACCGCGCCTCCTTCGAGGTTCGCGACGTTCACTATACCCATTACGGAAGAATGTGTCCGATTGAGACGCCGGAAGGCCCGAACATCGGTCTGATCTCCTATCTCGCGACCTACGCGAAGATCAGCGACTACGGCTTCATCGAGGCGCCCTACCGCAAGATCGACAAGGCCACCGGCGTCGTTACCAACGAGATTGAGTATATGACGGCGGACGTCGAGGATAACTATATCATCGCGCAGGCAAACGAGCCGCTCGACGAAAACAACCGCTTTGTCAAGCGAAAGGTTACCGCCCGTCAGCGCGCCGAGATCATCGAGGTCGACAACTCCGTCCCCGATTATATGGACGTCTCCCCCAAGATGGTGGTCTCGGTGGCCACCGCGATGATCCCCTTCCTTGAAAACGACGACAACTCCCGCGCTCTGATGGGCTCCAATATGCAGAAGCAGGCGGTGCCGCTCCTTGTCACCGATTCCCCGATTGTCGGAACCGGCATGGAGTACAAGGCCGCCGTCGACTCCGGCGTCGTGGTCTGCGCGAAGGAATCGGGAATCGTCGAGAAGGTTTCGGCGGACGAAATCGTGGTTCTCGGGGACGACGGGAAGAAGGAAGTCTACCATTTAATTAAGTTCAAGCGCTCCAACCAGAGCACCTGCATCAATCAGCGCCCGATCGTCGATCAGGGCGACCGCGTCGAAAAGGGTCAGGTCATCGCCGACGGCCCCGCCACCTCAAATGGCGAAATCGCCCTCGGCAAAAACGCGCTGATCGGCTTCATGACGTGGGAGGGCTACAACTACGAGGACGCCGTCCTGCTGAACGAGAATCTCGTCCGGAACGACGTTTATACCTCCCTTCATATTGAAGAATATTCCCACGACGCCAGAGACACCAAGCTCGGCCCGGAGGAAATCACCCGCGAGATCCCGAACGTCGGCGACGACGCGCTGAAGGATCTTTCGGCGGACGGAATCATCCGCAAGGGAACCGAGGTTCGCGCCGGCGACATTTTGGTCGGTAAGGTCACGCCGAAGGGCGAAACCGAGCTTACTGCCGAGGAACGGCTCCTGCGCGCCATCTTCGGAGAGAAGGCAAGAGAGGTGCGCGACACCTCCCTCCGCGTGCCCCACGGCGAGAGCGGAATCGTCGTCGACGTCCGCGTCTTCTCAAGGGAAGCGGGCGACGAGCTTCCTCCCGGCGTGAACAAGGTCGTTCGCGTCTATATCGCTCAGAAGAGAAAGATTTCCGTCGGCGATAAGATGGCGGGACGCCACGGAAACAAGGGCGTTGTCTCCCGCATTCTTCCGCCGGAGGATATGCCCTTCATGGCCGACGGCACGCCGCTTGACATCGTGCTGAACCCGATGGGCGTTCCTTCCCGTATGAACATCGGGCAGGTGCTGGAGGTTCACCTCGGCATCGCGGCCAAGCGTCTCGGCTGGAAGGTCATGACTCCCGTCTTCGACGGCGCCAAGGAAGAGGACATCACCGAATGCCTCAAGAAGGCGGGCCTGAGCGAAACCGGAAAAATGACCCTTTACGACGGCCGTACCGGCGAGCCCTTCGATAACCCCGTTACCGTCGGTATCATGTACTATCTCAAGCTCCACCATCTGGTGGACGATAAGATTCACGCCCGTTCCACCGGCCCCTATTCCCTCGTCACGCAGCAGCCTCTCGGCGGAAAAGCCCAGTTCGGCGGCCAGCGCTTCGGCGAGATGGAGGTCTGGGCGCTGGAAGCCTACGGCGCGGCCTATACCCTTCAGGAAATCCTGACGGTGAAGTCCGACGACGTCACCGGACGCGTCAAGACCTACGAGGCCATCGTCAAGGGACAGAACATCCCGACGCCGGGTGTGCCGGAGGCCTTCAAGGTTCTTGTGAAGGAGCTTCAGTCCCTCTGCCTCGACATCCGTGTGCTTGACCACGACGGCAACGAGATCGAGCTTTCCACCCTCGGAGACGACGAGGCCGATGTGCCGAACTTCATTTCGGCTGACGACGTCGGAGAGACGGTCAACGACGGCTTCGATTCCATGACGGATGACGAGGACGACGACGGCTTCGACTCGGAGGACGGCGACTACTTTGACGACAGCGACGAGAGCGACGAAGGGTTTGAAGACTTCCCCGGCGACGACGATTTCGATATGTGAAAGAGAAGGAGATATTGCTTTGGAACATAATGTGTTTGATTCAATCAAAATCGGACTTGCGTCTCCTGACATGATCAGAAGCTGGTCGCACGGTGAAGTGAAAAAGCCGGAAACCATCAACTACCGGACCCTCAAAGCCGAGCGCGACGGCCTCTTCTGCGAGAGAATTTTCGGGCCGACGAAGGACTGGGAATGCCTCTGCGGAAAGTACAAGCGCGTGCGGTACAAGGGCAAGGTCTGCGAGAAGTGCGGCGTGGAGGTCACGACGAAGAAGGTTCGCCGCGAGAGAATGGGTCACATCGAGCTGGCCGCTCCCGTCTCCCACATCTGGTATTTCCGCGCCATTCCCTCCAAAATGGGTCTGCTTCTCGACATCTCCCCCCGGCTCCTTGAAAAGGTGCTCTATTTTGCCCAGTATATCGTGATTGACCCCGGAACGACGCCCCTGTCCAAATACCAGATCCTCACCGAGCGGGAATACCGGGAAATGTACGAACGGTATGAAAAGGATTTCCGCGTCGGCATGGGCGCCGAGGCCATCAAGGAGCTTCTGGCGGAAATCGACGTCGAGGCTCTTTCCCGTCAGCTGAAGGAGGAGCTTGAAAAGGCCAGCGGGCAGAAAAAGCTCCGTATCATCAAGCGGCTGGACGTCGTCGAGGCCTTCCGCCGCTCCGGCAATCGCCCGGAGTGGATGATTCTCGACGTCATCCCGGTTATTCCGCCGGAAATCCGGCCGATGGTTCAGCTCGACGGCGGGCGCTTCGCCTCCTCCGACCTGAACGACCTCTATCGCCGGGTCATCAACCGCAACAACCGTCTCCGCCGCCTGCTTGAGCTCCAGGCTCCCGAAATTATCATCCGCAACGAAAAGCGGATGCTTCAGGAGGCGGTCGACGCCCTGATCGATAACGGACGCCGCGGGAAGCCGGTCACCGGCCCCTCCAACCGCCCGCTGAAATCCCTTTCCGAAATGCTCCGCGGTAAGCAGGGCCGCTTCCGTCAGAACCTGCTCGGCAAGCGCGTCGACTATTCCGGCCGTTCGGTTATCGTCGTCGGCCCGGAGCTGAAAATCTATCAGTGCGGCCTGCCGAAGGAAATGGCGCTGGAGCTCTTCAAGCCCTTCGTGATGAAGCGGCTTGTCGAGACGCAGAAGGCCTCCAACATCAAGGATGCGAAGAAAAAGGTCGACAAGGTCGACGTCTGCGTCTGGGATGCGCTTGAAAACGTGATCCGGGAGCACCCGGTGCTTCTCAACCGCGCGCCGACGCTCCACCGCCTGTCGATTCAGGCCTTCGAGCCGGTTCTCGTTGAGGGCCGCGCCATCAAGCTTCATCCTCTTGTCTGTACCGCCTTTAACGCCGACTTTGACGGCGACCAGATGCCTGTCCACGTGCCGCTTTCCGCCGAGGCGCAGGCCGAGGCCCGCTTCCTCATGCTCTCGGCCAACAACCTGCTGAAGCCTGTCGACGGACGCGCCGTGACGGTGCCTTCGCAGGACATGGTTCTCGGCTCCTACTACCTGACCATCGATAAGGCCGGCGAGCCGGGCGAGGGACACGTTTTCCGCGACTTCGACGAGGCAATGATGGCCTACACCAACGGCGTTCTCGGCCTTCATGCCCCGATCCGTATCCGCGTGAGCAAGGAGATCAACGGCGAGGTGCATACCGGCATCATCGACGCCACCCTTGGCCGTCTCATCTTCAACAAACCGATCCCGCAGGATCTCGGTTACGTCGACCGTACCGATCCCGCCAAGATGCTCGACCTTGAAATCATGCAGACCTGCGGCAAGAGCCAGCTGGGCGAAATCGTCAACCTCTGCATCAAGAAGCACGGCTTCACGGTCGCCGCGCAGGTTCTTGACAACATCAAGGCCATGGGCTATAAGTATTCGACCAAGGCGGCGATTTCGATTTCGATTTCCGACGTCACCGTCCCCGACGAGAAGTATACGCTGATCGCCGAGGCCGAGAAGAAGGTCGAGGCCATCCACCGCCACTTCCTCCGCGGTCAGCTGACCGAGGAAGAGCGGTACAACAACGTCATCAAAATCTGGGATCAGACGACGAAGGATATCGTCGCCGCCCTCCAGAACCGTTTCGACCGGTACAACCCGATCAAGATGATGTCCGACTCGGGAGCGCGCGGAAACATGACGCAGATGCGTCAGCTGGCCGGTATGCGCGGCCTGATGTACGCGACCAACGGACGGACGATGGAGATCCCGATCAAGTCGAACTTCCGTGAAGGACTGAACATTCTGGAATACTTCAGCGCGGCGCGCGGCGCCCGGAAGTCCCTTTCCGATACGGCGCTGAAAACAGCGGACTCCGGCTACCTGACAAGACGTCTTGTCGACGTTTCGCAGGACGTCATCGTCCGCGAGGAGGACTGCGGAACCCGCCACGGTATGATTGTTTCGGCCATCACCGAGGGGAACGACATCATTGAGCCTTTGAAGGACCGTCTGATCGGACGCTTCACCATCGGCGACGTCGTGAATCCCGCCACCGGAGAGGTCATCGTCCCCGACGGGGTCATGATTTCGGAGGATCAGGCCTCTGCCATCGTCAAGGCCGGAGTGGAAACCGTCCACATCCGTTCGATCCTCAACTGCAAGGCAAGACACGGCGTCTGTACCAAGTGCTACGGAGCCGACCTTGCCAACGGCCGTACCGTCAACGTCGGCGAGGCGGTCGGCATCATCGCCGCCCAGTCCATCGGTGAGCCGGGTACTCAGCTGACGATGCGTACCTTCCATACCGGAGGCGTCGCCGGTTCCGATATCACGCAGGGCCTTCCCCGCGTGGAGGAGCTCTTCGAGGCAAGAAGGCCGAAGAAGACGGCGGTGGCCGCCGAGCTGGACGGAACCGTCACGATGGGCGAGCTGAAAAAGATGAAGGCCATCACCATTACAAACGGTGAAACCGGCGAGGCGACGACCTATCAGGTTCCCTTCGGAACCCGGATTCTCGTCTCCGAGGGACAGGAGGTTCGCCGCGGTCAGGCTCTGACGGAGGGCTATATGGCCCCCGCCGATATCCTCCGCATCAGCGGACTGGACGCCGTCTACGACTATATCATCCGCGAGGTTCAGAGAGTCTATCGGATGCAGTCGATAGGAATCAACGACAAGCACATCGAGGTAATTGCCCGTCAGATGACGAGGAAGATCCGCGTCGACGATCCGGGCGATACCGACATCCTCATCGGTTCGACGGTAGACGTCGGGGACTTTGAAGAGGAAAACGAGAGAATTCAGGCCAGAATCGACGCGGGTGAGAGAACGCTCCGTCCGGCGACCGGTTCCCCGGTGCTTCTCGGAATCACCAAGGCCTCCATTCAGACCAACTCCTTCCTATCCGCCGCTTCCTTCCAGGAGACGACAAAGGTTCTCACCGAGGCCGCCATCAAGGGCAAGGTCGACCACCTGCTCGGCTTGAAGGAAAACGTTCTGATCGGAAAGCTGATTCCTGCCGGAACCGGCATGGAGCGCTATCGGAGCGTGGAAGTCGAGAAAATCGAACCGGTTTCCGAGGAGACCGAGGTCGAGGCTCAGTAAGAGCAAAAAATCGGAAAAAGGAAAACAGCCGGCCCGAGGAGAAATTCCCCGGGTCGGCTTTCCCTTTAAGTATGGGTATGGGGCCGGAAATCGGGAGCCGGAGCTTTTGCGAAAAAGGCGGCTCAGAAGGCGGCGGTATCCGGCAAGTCGGTTTTCAGAAGAAAGCGGCCCCGTTGGCTCATGTTTACAAAATTTTGGTGTTCGGAAAACCCGGCGTTCCGAAAATTTTGGCGTTCGGGGAACCGTTTTTCCGAAGACACGGCCTCCGAGAGCCGACCGCCGGGAAAACGGCGCTTTTGTCCCCCAAAAATTCACGGGAAAGAGACGTTCCGGCGACGAAATTCCAGCAAAGACGGCAGGCCCTTATATGCCGGAGAGGTAGAGGATGACGAGAAGCAGGAGCGCCTCCCGGCAGCTGCCGTTTCCCTCTTCCCCTTCCTTCGCGTAGTCGGTAAGGAGGAGAAAAATCAGTCCGAGGAGGAGAAGGTCGTCGCTTCGCAAAAGCTCGGGGCGGAAGAGCGGGCCGAGAAGGGATTTGACTCCCGAGGCCTCTCCCTCTTCCTCCCGGGCAGACGGGGAGCCGACGGGGAGCGCCTCCGCTTCCCGTTCGCAGGAGCTTTCAAAGGCCTCCGCGTTGCGGTGTTCTTCTCTGGTAGCGTTTCTTCCAAAGGCCTCCGCGTTGCGGTGTTCTTCTCTGGTGGCGCTTCCTCCGAGGGTCTCCGCGTTACGGCGTTCTTCACTGACGGCGCTTTCTCCGAAGGCCTCTGCGTTGCGGTATTCTTCCCCGGTGGAGCTTTCTCCGAAGGCCTCCGCGTTGAGGCTTGCCTCTCCGGCGGGACTTCCTCCCAAAGCCCCCGCTTTGCCGCGTGCCTCTCCGACGCCGATTCTTCCCCCGAAGGGAGCCGCCCCGACGGATTCCTTGGCACGGGGAGGCCTTGCGGTGTCGGAAAGAGGCCGCCCGGTCGCCGTTCCCTCCCGTTTTTCGGGGAAGTTTTGACGGAGGGGCGCCGAGGCGCCGGGGGAGGCGTCGGGAGGATGAATCACCAGCGCCGTCCCGCCGTAATCGGGCGGCAGAGGCGCCAAGGCCTCGTTTCTCCGGTTTCCGTAGCTTCTTGTATACATGGATGTGACCATCCCTTTCTCATGAAATTGAATCGGTGCGGAATTTTCCCTTTTCAAGCGTCGCGGCGGCGTTTAAGCCTCCGAGGTGCGGGAATTTGCGCGGAGCTGTCGGGGGCCGCCGCGAACCCCTCTCAGCCGAAGAGCCGGTTCAGCTCGGTGAGATTCAGCATTTTCAGCATTTTTAAAAGACTGTCCGCCGTCTGCCGTCTCTCGGGGGAGAGATAAGGGCGAAGCGCGGCGACAAGGGCGATGCGCTCGGCGTTTCCGGCCTTGTGCTCTGACGGGGAGGGCGGCTTCCTCTCCTCCACCCGGGAAGAGGCGGGGGCCTCCCGGAAAGCCTCCCGGGAGTCTTCTCGGGGCCCCTCTCGGAATTTTTCACGGGAAGAACCCCTTTCCTTCGCGCCGTTTTCCCCTTTTTCTCCTCCCATCAGCGTCTCGGCGGCGCCCATCAGCTTTTTCATGGCCTCGGGGTCTTCCAGTACCCCTTTGAGCATTTCCGAAAAGTTTCCGTCCATTTCCTGCCTCCTGCTTTTTTGGTCACAGCTTCAGCTTGCGGGCGATTTCTTCCTGCTTTTCGGGCGGAATCCTGCCGATTTGCTTGCGGAGATCGTTTTCGTTCGCCGAAAAGAGCTTCCGCTTGATCATCCCGGCGTTGTTCAGCGCCCGCCTTTTCTGCACAGGCGTTGCGCCGAGCGCGTCGGCGATATCGGAGATGGCCTCTTTGAGCTGGCGGTCGTCGAGCCTTTTCAGCTTTTCCAGTGTTTCTCTGTTGATTTCCATACGGTGTGTTCCTCACCTTTCCCATTTGATGGCCGGCGGGAAGGAAAAAGTCCCTTCTCCCGTTTTTCTTACCGACAAATTTACATATTTGTGTGGTAATCATTCTCATTCTATGCTATAATAGAAAAAAGGTTCGGCGGGGGGCCTTCCGAGCGGCAGTTTTCCGTGCGGAGGTTTTTCAAGTGAAAGTTTTCCGAACGGAAGTTTTCCGAGTAACAGTTTTCCGGACAGGTCTTCCGCACGGAGCTTTTCCGACGGTACCCCTCCGGAGAAAGCTTTCCGCGCGGGTTTTCCCGATGAAGGAGCCGCCGCTTCGCCGAAAAAAGAAAAAGCCGCCTGCGCGAATCGCTTGGCGGCGGGAGGAAAAATGGATATTCTTGTTTTTTCCGATTCTCACGGGGAGATCGAAAGGATGAGGGCGACGATAAACTGCTTGCGGCCCGACGCCGTTCTTCACCTCGGGGACGGGGTGAGGGAGTTTGAGACTCTGGCAGCCGAGGATTCCTCCCGCCGGATTTACCTTGCGGTTCGCGGAAACTGTGACCGGGGCGGGATAGAGGAGCCGAAGGAGCGCCTCTTTACGTGGGAAGGCCTTCGCATCCTCGCCCTCCACGGATACACCAAGGGCGTCAAGCACGGCACCGAGGCTTTGGAGCGCTACGCAAGGGAACAGCAGGCGGATATTGTCCTCTACGGGCATACCCACCGGAAGGAGGATCTCTATCTGCCCGGTGTGGAGGGGGAGAAGGGCCTTCGCCTCTTTAACCCCGGGAGCATCGGCGACCCCTTTTATCCCTCCTTCGGCGTCCTGCATATAAAAAATGGACAGGTCGTTTCCTCCTGTTCGGATATTGACTTCACGTGAAAATGAAGGTTCACCGCAAAACCTCATGGCGAAGGTTTACCGTGAATTTTACCGAGGAACCGTATCGCGAAGGTTTACCGCGAATTTTGCCGCGAAACCTCACCGCGAAACTTCAATGCGAAGCTTTACCGCGAAACCTCATCGCGCATTTCACAATTTCACCTCGGAAGAGAATGAAAAAGCCCGCCGTGTCCGCAAGCCTCGTCGGCTTGCCGATAAACGGCGGGGAAGGAGTCTTTTATGACCTATTCCTGTCCGCGCAGAAGAATCACCGCGCAGGTGCTCTGCCTGTTGCTCTTTGCCCTCGCCCTGATGCTCGGGATTTTTTCGGCGCTGGGGCTTGGGCCGGCGTGGATCTTTCAGCTTCTGATGATGGTTTCCCTCGTCGGCGTCATTCAGATTTCCCAGCGCTATCTTCTCTCGGCGTATGAGTATATCCTTGACCCGCTGGAGGAGATTTTGCAGTACAACAGAATCACCGTGATCCGGGTGCAGGGGAAGCGCCGTACCTCCGTCTATACAGTCCCTCTTTCGCGGCTGGAGGAGGTTCTTCCCTACCGAAAATACAAAAAGTTGAGGGAGGAGTACGGGGAGATTTCCATGCGCATGAATTTTTGCGCCGATATGTTCCCGCGCGAATCCTACTGGCTGATTTTCGGGGACGAAAGCGAAAAGGCCGCCGTTCGCATCCAGTGCGGGAAGGACTTCGCGGAGGAGCTGAGAAAGCGCGCGGGGGTGTGAAAGGCACAGGGATGTAAAAACGGCGCTGGGGTGTGAAAAAGCGCGGCAATGTAAAAAGTTGGCAATATTAAGGGCGCGACGGTATAAAAAAGCGCTGACTGTAAAAGCGCGGCGATAAAAAAGCGTGGCAGTATAAAAAACGCGGACGATGTAAAAAAGCGCGGCGGTGCCGCAAAGAAGCCCCCGGCAAACAAGAGCCCGACGGCAGACAGAAAACGTGCCGCACGTCGAGCCACTTCCTATAAAACCGTGGGGTCGTTGCACAGGCCGGAACGACAGACGGAAAACACGCCGAACGGTTTGCGCCGCTCCCTATAAAGCCTCGTGACCGTCGCGCAAGACGGAATGGAGGCGGAAAAATTCCTCTTTTTCCTATTTTTCGTCTTGCTTCCCGGCGGGCGGCGGGACGAGAAACAGGTCGACAAGAAGGGCCTTCCCGGTTTCGGTGCGGAAAATCTTCTCCGCTGTCGCGGCGATATTCTCCCGCGGCGTGTTGCCCTCATAGAAATTGACGAGAAAATCGGCCTCCACAAGGATCTGATAGTCTTCTCCCTCGATGGTGTTGTAGGTGTGGTGGCGCCCGACGAGGCTTTCCACCCGCGCGACGACCTCCTCCGGGAAGGAAAGGGACGAAAGTAGCCGCCTTGCCACCGGCGGGCCCTCCTGTTCCTGGAGCTTGCCGCTTCCCGAGCCGTATTTTTCGATGGCCGGGAGGATTCCCACGTCGTGGACGAGCGCGGCGGCCTCAAGAGAAAAGAGCACCTCCTCCGGCACTCTCTCCTGCCGCCCGATAAAGGCCGCAAGGCTGTGAACCTTGATGAAGTGCTGAATCTGCTTCGGATGCCCCGCAAAGAAGGACACCGTTTCCCGATACAAAGCGTCGAGCTTTTCTCTGTCCATAAATAAATCCCTCTTTCCCCGCCCGGAAGCCCGGGTACGGGCTTCCGGCGGTTTTTCCTTAAAGCTTGCTTACGATTTCCTCGGTGTCGGTGGCAATCATCAGTTCCTCGTTGGTGGGAATGAGATAGACCTTGACACGGGAATTGTCGGTGGAGAGACGCACGACGTTGGGCTGATGGTGCGCCTTGGCGTTTACCTCACGGTCGATTTCGATGCCGAAGTATTCCATATTCGTGCAGACGCGGTCGCGGAGCTCGGGATTGTTCTCTCCCATTCCTGCGGTGAAGACGATGGCGTCGAGGCCGTTCATCGCGGCGGTGTAGGAGCCGATGTACTTCTGAATCTGATAGGCGAGAACGGTGGCGGCGACGGTGGCACGGTGGTCGCCCTTGAGGATGGCCGCCTCGATGTCGCGGGAGTCGGAGGAGATACCGGAAACGCCGAGGAAGCCGCACTTCTTGTTCATGAAGTCGCTCATCTCGTCGGGCCCGAAGCCCTCCTTTTTCATGAGATAGGTGACGATCGCCGGGTCGATGGAGCCACAGCGGGTTCCCATTTCCACCCCGTCAAGAGGCGTGAAGCCCATGGAGGTGTCGATGCACTTTCCTCCCTTGACGGCGGAAATCGAGGAGCCGTTCCCGATGTGGCAGGTGATGATTTTCGTTTCCTCTACCGGCTTGTCGAGGAGCTTCGCCATTTCCTTCGCCACAAACCGATGGGAGGTGCCGTGGGCGCCGTAGCGGCGGATGTGGTACTTTTCAATCATCTCGTAGGGAATCGGATAGGTATACGCCTTCTCCGGCATGGTCTGATGGAAGGCGGTATCGAAGACCAGCACCTGCGGGACGTTCGGCATGACCTCGGTACAGCCCTCGATGCCCATCAGGTGGGCGGGGGTGTGAAGGGGCGCGAAGTCGCAGCAGAGCTTCAGCTTTTCGATGACCTCCGGGGTGACGAGACAGCTTTCAAAGAAGTAAGGGCCGCCGTGGACGACGCGATGGCCGACCGCTTTGATTTCGCTCATGTCCCGGATACAGCCGAGAACCGGGTCGGTCAGGGTGGCGACGACAATCCGCATGGCGACGGCGTGATTTTCCATGGCGATTTCCCGCTTGGTCTTTTCGCCGTCCTCTCCGAGACGGTGCTCAATGCGGCCGTCGATGCCGATGCGCTCGCAGATGCCCTTGGCCAAAACGCTTCCGGAAGAGGTTTCAAACAGCTGGTATTTCAAAGAGGAGCTTCCGGCGTTGACAACAAGAACTTTCATATTGTATAACCTCCGATGAATGGAATGAAATTCTTAACGTATTGATTATACACCATTTTTCCGCCGATTACAAGAGATTTTTCAAAAAAACAGCGCCGCCGGCGACCAAAAAAGAAGAAAAAAACGGAGCTTTGCCGGGGAAACGGCGAAAAGGAGAGAAAAAGCATGAAAACCGTGGCCGTGATCTGCGAATACAACCCCTTTCATTACGGGCATCTTATCCAGATTTCAAAAATTCGTGAGAGCTTCGGGGAGGACTGCAGAATCCTTGCGCTGATGAGCGGGAGCGTCACGCAGAGAGGGACTCTCCCGCTCTGCTCCAAAGCTCTCCGCGCCAAAGCCGCGCTTCTCTGCGGAGTCGACCTTGTGCTGGAGCTTCCGGCCCCCTACTGCTGTTCCAGCGCGGAATTTTTCGCCCGGGGCGCCGTCGGTATTCTGGAGGCGCTTTCCTGTATAGACGTCCTCTGCTTTGGAAGCGAGAACGGGGAGCTGTCCCGCCTCCTTGAGGTGGCCGAAAATCTCCGCCGGGAGGAGTTCCGGGAGGCGCTGAAAAGTCCCGCCGCAGGCCTTTCGCATATGCGAGCGGCGGCGGAGCTCTATCGGGCACGCTTCGGGGAGGGCTTTCCCACCCGGCCCAACGACATCCTCGCCGTGGAATATCTCAGCGCCCTTGCCGAGCTCGGCGGAGGAATCGCACCCTTTACCTACCGTCGGGAGCCCGGCTTTTCGGCCTCGGCGGCGCGGGAAGCGGTGAGGGAGGGGAAGGGGGAGGCTCATCTTCCCCCGGCGGCAAAAGAGGTTTTCGCCGACGCGGCTCTCTCCTCCGAGGCTCTCTACGGGGCGGTGGCCCTCCATACTCTGCGGACGACGCCCGCCGAGGTGCTCGAGGGCTTTGCGGGGATGAACGGCGGCGTCGGGGGATGCCTGAAAAACAGGGCCGACGGGGCGGCCTCTTTGGAGGAGCTCCTTTCCCTCTGCGCCTCGAAAAAGCATTCGATTTCCCGCCTTCGCCGCGCCGTCCTCGCGGCGGTTCTCGGGATTACGCCGGAGGAAGTTGCCTCGCCGCCTCTCTTTTCGGCCCTTCTCGCGGCAAACGCGGCGGGGCGTCAGATCCTTGCGGAGGCGAAACGGGCGGGCGGTCTCCCGATCGTCACGAAAAGCCGGGATCGCAGGAGCCTTTCGGCAGAGGCTACTGCGCAATATGAGAAAAGCCTTCGCGCCGACGCGCTCTTTTCTCTCACGGTGGGGGAGGCCCCGGCGGTTCTTTGGGGCCAGCGACCGTATATAATATAAAAGAAGAAGAGTAAGCGGGAAGCGACCACGGGAAAAATCGGTTGGCCACACCGTGATTTCTTCCCCTTTTCCGCCTCCGGAAGCCGGATCTTCCGCCGTTTTGCTTCTTTTTGCTTCAAAAATTCCCGAATATGAAAAAAACAGTTGAAAAATTGCGCGGGATGGTGTATAATGGTTCTGTCCGATTATAAAATGGAAAAGGAGACTGAAAATTATGGGAACTCTGCACGTCATCGACCATCCGCTGATTCAGCATAAGCTGACCATCATGCGCGACAAAAGGACCGGGCCGAAGGATTTTCGAGAGCTGCTGGAAGAGATTACGATTCTGATGGGCTATGAGGTTACCCGCGATTTTCCCCTTGACGACTGTGAGATTGAAACGCCGATCCGGAAGATGACCGCCAAACGGATTTCCGGGAAAAAGGTGGCTGTGGTTCCGATTCTGAGAGCCGGCCTCGGTATGGTGGACGGGCTTCTCAATCTGATTCCGGTGGCGAAGGTGGGACACATCGGGCTCTACCGCGACCCGGAGACGCATACCCCCGTGGTCTACTACTGCAAGCTTCCCTTCGACATCGAGAAACGGTCGATCATCCTCTGCGATCCGATGCTGGCAACGGGAGGAAGCGCCTCCGACGCCATCGGTATGCTGAAGGAAAAGGGCTGTAAGGATATCCGGCTGGTCTGCCTCGTCGCGGCTCCGGAAGGCGTGGCCAAGGTGCAGGCCGATCATCCCGACGTCGATATCTATACGGCGGCGCTCGACGAAAAGCTCAACGAAAACTGCTACATCGTCCCCGGCCTCGGCGACGCCGGCGACCGGCTTTTCGGCACAAAATAAAGGGCTGTTCTCCTTCCCCGGCCCCGCGCCGGGGAGGGCGGCCCCGTCTTTCGGTCTTTTAGAAAACCGGAAAGCGGGCTGCTTTTCAGACGAATCAAAAGAAAGACATGGCTGTAAGAATGAAAAGAATCATCCGGACGGCGGAAACCGTCAGCGTCGGCACCGAGCTCCTTCTCGGGGATACCGTCAATACCGACGCCGCCTGTATCGCCAAGGCCCTTGCCATGCTGGGAATTCATCAGTACCGGCAGACGGCGGTGGGGGACAACAGGGAACGGCTGGAGGAGGCGGTGCGGGAGGCGCTTTCCCGCGCGGATCTTTTGATTCTGACGGGAGGGCTCGGCCCCACCTACGACGACATCACGAAGGAGACGGTTGCCGCCATTCTCAAACGGCCGCTTCTTATGAACGCCGACTCCCTTGCAAGGCTGGAGGACTTCTTCCGCCGGGTGGGAAGGAGAATGACCGACAACAACCGGAAGCAGGCCCTGATGCCGACCGGAGCCGTCGTTTTTCCCAACCGGAACGGCACGGCGGACGGATGCGCCGTCGATTGCCCCGAGACAGGTAAGACGGTGATCCTCCTCCCCGGCCCGCCGTCGGAGCTTGAGCCGATGGTGAGAGAGCAGGTTCTCCCCTTCCTTTCCGGGTATACAGACCGGGTACTTGTTTCAAAAAACATCAACATTTGCGGCATGGGGGAGTCGGAGGTCGAAGCGCTTCTGCACGATCGGATGGCGAAGGCGAAAAATCCGACCGAGGCTCCCTACTGCGCGGAGGGCGAGGTCAGAATCCGCGTCACGGCCTCTTCTTCCTCCCGTGCCGAGGCGGAGGCCCTTTGCGAAAAATCGGTGAAGGAAATCCTTGAAACGCCGGTCGGGCGCTTTGTTTACGGAGTCGATACCACCCCTGAAAGGGCGGTGGTCGAAGGGCTGGCCGCTTCCCACCTGACCCTCTTCACGGCGGAATCCTGCACGGGCGGACTGGTCGCCAAGGTAGTGACCGACGTGCCGGGGGCTTCCCGGGTGCTGAAGGGCGGGGTCGTTTCCTATACAAACGAAATCAAGAGGCGCCTGTTGGGGGTCTCGGAAGAAACGCTGGAGAAGGAAACGGCGGTGTCTTCTGCCTGTGCAACCGAAATGGCGGAGGGGGCGAGAAGAATTTCCGGCGCCGACCTCGGCGTCGCGACGACCGGTTACGCGGACGGTGGGGAAGGAGTTCCCGCCGGATGCGCGGGGCTGGTGTTTATCGCCCTTGCCGATGAAAACGGAACGCAGGTAAAGGAGCTTCACCTGACCGGAACCCGGGCGGCGGTTCGGGAAAAGGCCGTGAAGCAGCTTTTCCGGATGATACTGGACTCTCTTATGAGTCGAAAGGAGAACCAATGAACGAAGTTACCCGTGGGGGGGAAAGAAGAGCGCCTGTCGGAAAAGGGGACAGTATGCTTCCGTTGATGCTCTTTTTCCCGCTTTCTCTCTTTTACTGCGAGCTTGTCGTCCGCCTGTCTACCTACGGAAAACCGGAGCCCATGCAGCTTTTTTATATTTTTCTTCTGTCGATGGCCGGCGGCTTCCTCCTCTCCGGAATTCTTTCCCTGATCAAGAACCGGACGGCGGTGCGGGTGACGGCGGTGACGCTCTCCTTCCTTTTGGGCGTGATTTTCTCCTCGCAGATCGTCTATTTTTCCATTTTCGGGAATTACTATAACTGGGGAGATATCGGCATGGCGGGGGAGGCGATTTCCTCCTTTTCCGCCACCTTCTTCCGGGGTCTTCGCGACAGCCTTCTCTATCTGCTCCTTGTCTTCCTGCCCTCGGTTCTTCTCGCCGTTTTTAACGGGAGGATGACAAGATATCCGATGCGGAGGCTTTCCTACCTCGTGCCGATGACGCTTTTCGCCGCCTGCGCCCTCTTTTTCACGGTTCCCTCCTTCCTCCTCGCGGCGGACAGGGATTTCGGCGGCTTCCTCTATTACTACAATTATCCGACCGACCGGGAGACCTATCTGGACTTCGGGGTTCTTACCGCCTCGCGGCTGAACATCGAAAAGCTCCTCTTCGGAGAAAAGGAAGGCGGTCTTTATATCGATCCCGTCGAAACGGTGGACAACAGCATTTTCGGCGAGGTTTCGGGAGAGGAGACAAGGCCGGGGCCGACCGAAAGCTCTTCCGGGGAGGAAACGACAGGCTCTGAGGGTTCGGAAACCGAGGCGCCACCCAAGCCGGTGGAATACGGCGACAACGTGCTGGATATCGACTTTGCGTCGCTGATTGAGAACGCGCCGAACAAAACGATTAAGTCGATGCACGAGTATTTCAGCGCCCGCACCCCGACCAAGAAGAACGAATATACCGGATTCTTCGAGGGAAAGAACCTCATTTTCCTGACGCTGGAGGGCTTTTCCGCTCAGGTCATCGACCCGGTACGGACGCCGACCCTTTACAAAATGGCCCACGAGGGCTTTGTCTTCAACAATTACTATTGCTCCTGCTGGGGCGGCTCGACCTCCACGGGGGAATACGCCAACCTGACCGGGAACTTCTACAACAGCACCAAGGCGATGACGCAGTACGGGGCGAAGAACTACGAGCCCTTTACGCTGGGAAATCAGTTCAAGAAGCTCGGGTATGCGACTTATGCCTTCCACGGCCATACCTATACCTATTATAACCGCGACGAATCGCACCCCAACTTCGGATACACCTATTACGGCGTCGGAAACGGGCTGGAAAAGATGACCGATTCCGAGGGGAATACCATGAAGGTGATGTGGCCGAATTCCGACCTCGAGGTAGCGAAGGTCAGCATTGGGCAGTATATAGACAAGACGCCCTTCCACGTCTATTATATGTCGATCAGTGGGCACACCGAGTACAATTTTATCGGCAACAACATGGCGAAGCGGCACCGCAACGACGTGACCGATATCGAGGGCTCCACGGCGGTGAAGGCCTACTACGCCTGCCAGCTGGAGGTGGAGCTGATGGTGAAGGAGCTGGTGGATCAGCTCGACGCCGCCGGAATTCTGGAGGATACCGTCTTTGTCATGGCGCCCGACCACTACCCCTACGGGCTGAAAACGGCGCTGGCGGAATTTTACGGAGTGGAGGAGGAAGGCGTCTACGGGAACTTTGAGCTCTATCATACCGCGTTGATCATCTGGTCGGCCTCGATGAAGGAGCCGGTCGTCGTCGACACCCCCTGCTCGGCGATCGATATTCTCCCGACGGTCTCCAATCTCTTTGCACTCGATTACGACTCCCGCCTGATGATGGGAACCGATATTTTCTCGGATCAGGATCCGCTCGTCATCCTGAACTGCGACCAGACCGGGCCGTCATGGAACTGGATCAACCGGTTCGGCGTCTACAATTCCGCCAAGGGCTTCACGCTCTCCCCCGGATATACGGTTGACAAGAAGGAGCTTGACACCTATATCAAGAATATGAACAATACGGTGAAGCAGATGCGCTCCTTCGCGTATAAAATCGTCACCGAGGATTACTACAGCTACGTTTTCGGGAAAAAATAACCGGGACGGATAGGAAGAAACCATGAAAATCGTTATCAAAGTGGGCACCTCCACGCTCGCGTATCCCAACGGGTGCCTCAATATCCGGAGAACGGAGGAGCTGTGCAAGGTCATCAGTGACCTGAAAAACAGCGGGCAGGAAATCATCCTCGTCTCCTCCGGAGCCATCGGCATGGGCGTCGGGAAGCTCTCCCTCAAGGAAAGACCCACCGATATGCCGACCAAACAGGCGGCGGCCGCCGTCGGGCAGTGCGAGCTGATGTATACCTACGACCGGCTCTTTTCGGAGTATAACCATACGGTGGCGCAGATTCTGCTGACGGCCTCCGACGTTCGGCAGGAGGATCGGAAGGGGAATTTCATCAATACCCTGAATCGCCTGCTGGAGCTGGGCGTGCTGCCGATTGTCAATGAAAACGACAGCGTCGCCACCGAGGAAATCGGAATCGGAGACAACGATACGCTGGCGGCTATCGTCGCGGTGAATGCCGGAGCCGAGCTGTTGGTTCTTCTCTCCGATATCGACGGCCTGTATACAGCCGACCCGCACCGGCAGACCGGGGCCGAGCTGATCCCCGTCGTCGCGGATCTGGCGGAGGTCGAGGGCTTCGCGGGAGGGAAGGGAAGCTCCCTCGGAACGGGCGGAATGAGAACCAAGCTGGCCGCCGCGAAAATCTGTACCGCCTCCGGATGCGATATGATTATCTCAAACGGAGACAAGCCGTCGCTTCTCTACGGAATCGTCGGAGGGGAAAAAATCGGGACACGGTTTCTTGCGAAAAGGTAAGGGAAAAGGAAAAAGGGAGAAGAAATATGGAGCAGCCGCTGGTAAGTATCATTATTCCAGTGTATAAGGCGGAGAAATATCTCCGTAGATGTTTGGATTCAGTGAAAAATCAGACATACACAAACATTGAGGTTATTCTTGTAGACGACGGGTCTCCAGATAAATGTCCGCAGATTTGCGACGAGTACGCCGCGAAGGATTCTCGGTTTCATGTGATCCATAAGGAGAATGGAGGCGTGAGCAGCGCGAGAAACGCAGGGCTGGAATATTGTGCCAATAATGCGGGGGGGGGGGTACATAGGATTTGTTGACTCGGATGATATGGTTCATGAATCCTATATACAAGCACTGTGCGATATAGCTTTAAAATACAAGGTATCTGTTAGTTCCTGTGGGTGTACTTCAAATTGCGAAGTTCAAGAAAAGAAGATAGGTAAGTCTCAAGAATATTATATAAAAGGCCTCGATGGCTTTCGATTTAATAAATGGTATGCTCAATTTTCTGTTTGGGGGAAAATTTATTCCAAGAATGTTTTAAAAAATATAAGATTTGATCAAGCCTTAAGTGTGGCAGAAGATATCGATTTTTTATGCCAAGTATTATTGTTATCAGAAGACGGTTATGCGGCAACCAGAGCTCCTCTTTATTATTATGAACGGAGTAACAGTCTTTCCATTACTCATGAAACTTGTTATAAATATTTTTGGGATTGGGAAAATTTTCTGAATCGGGCTCAAAAGGATTTAATAAAATATCCTAAAGTTTATAAATCCCTTTATACGATGTCGGGCTGTTATTTAACATATTTAAAAAATTTTTGGGAATGTAAAAAAGAGCGTAATGACAAAGAATATCAGCAGGCTTTGCAAGTAATTCGTCAAAAATTACCCACAATAATAACATCTCCGGCTCCAATAGATGTGAAATACAAGCTTTTATTTATTTCATGTGCCCCGGATTTATATAAAAAAATCAAGTACAGAAGAGGGAAGTGCGTATAAATATGACTCTTATTGTCACCGGCGGAGCAGGTTTTATCGGCTCCAATTTCATTTTTTATCAGCTGAAAAATCATCCCGAGGACAGAATCGTCTGCCTCGATAAGCTCACCTACGCGGGGAATCTGTCGACGCTTGCGTCGGTCATGGACAAGCCGAATTTTCGTTTCGTCAAGGCCGACATCTGCGACCGGGAGGCGGTGTATAAGCTCTTTGAGGAGGAGCACCCCGACGTCGTGGTGAATTTCGCCGCCGAAAGTCACGTCGACAGATCCATAGAAGATCCCAGCGTTTTTCTGCAGACCAACATCATGGGCACGGCGACGCTGATGGACGCCTGCCGCAAGTATGGGATCGCGCGGTATCATCAGGTGTCCACCGACGAGGTCTACGGCGACCTGCCGCTCGACAGACCTGACCTCTTCTTTACGGAAACAACGCCGTTGCATACCAGCAGCCCCTATTCCTCCTCCAAGGCGGCGGCGGATCTGCTGGTCATGGCCTATCACCGTACCTACGGTCTGCCGGTGACGGTCAGCCGTTGCTCCAACAACTACGGGCCCTATCAGTTCCCGGAAAAGCTGATTCCGCTGATGATCGCCAACGCCCTGAACGATAAGCCGCTGCCGGTCTACGGAAAAGGGGAAAACGTCCGCGACTGGCTCTACGTCGAGGATCACTGCAAGGCGATCGACCTCATCCTCCGCAAGGGAAGAGTCGGGGAGGTCTATAACATCGGCGGGCATAATGAGATGCGGAATATCGATATCGTCAAGCTCATCTGCAAGGAGCTCGGCAAACCCGAAAGCCTCATTACTTACGTAGCCGACCGCAAGGGTCACGATATGCGCTATGCCATCGACCCGACGAAGATTCATAACGAGCTCGGCTGGCTCCCTGAAACGAAATTTGCCGACGGGATAAAGAAAACGATCCGGTGGTATCTTGATAACAGGGAATGGTGGGAAGAAATTGTCAGCGGGGAGTATAGGGGTTATTATGAGAAAATGTATGGAAACAGGTGAGAAGGAGATAGAAACGGTGACCGGCCCGGAGGTCGGGGCTCTGAATAAAGCGGGGGGGGGGTACTGAGAGGAATCAGACGATTGATATTATTAAGGCAATCTCAGCGTTTTTTGTTGTTTTAATACATTTCCCCTTTCCCGGAGTTTTCGGAGAAATTGCGGTTACTATTGGAAATTTTGCCGTTCCATTCTTTTTCATGTGTTCGGGATACTATTGTTTTCAAGTTCATAGTGGCGCCAAAATCGGAAAAAAGATTGCCCATATTGCGAAGCTTGCGCTACTTGGATGTTCTATTTACGGCCTGTATGATATCGTTATCGGCGGTGTTTCAACGGTGATCGGCAAAATTACGGTGCTCAATATCGGAAAATGGATTTTATTTAATGTACCGTTCATTGGATATTATCATTTGTGGTTTTTGTATGCCTTGATTTATACTTATCTGATATGGTTGTTGATGAGTCAAACGAAACTGGTAAAATATTCGATTCCCATTGCTGTGTCACTGCTTTTTGTGCGATTTGCGGTATATGATTTGCTTCCGTTTTTTACAGATAAAGAAATTTTACCCCTGTCTTTAGGTAGAAGCGCATGGCTGATAGGTATTCCTTTCTTTTTGATTGGGACGGTGATACACGGTTATCTGCCGACAGTAGAAAAATTGAAGACAGAGCTTGTTGTGCTTTGTGTCGTTTTGGGGACAGTGTTGTCGGTATTTATTGAATTTTCTTTGGGCGGTTGGATAATAGCCATAGGATTGTTCCTTTTAGCAGTAAAAAGACCTTGTCTTCATTTCTCGTTACTCAGTAAAATCGGGAAAGATCATTCGATGCTTCTGTATATAATGCACCCTCTTATAGGAGATCTCTTTTTGCGATTGGGTCTGTTTAGTCAGGGGACATGGCGATGGTTCATGCCTTTGGCGGTTACAGCGGCGACTTTATTGTTTTCGGTTCTTGTGTTTTATATTTCAAAAAAATGTATGTCAATCGTTAAGAAGCGGGTGTAAATAACTTTTTTGATAAGGAATTTAATTTGTTTATACTGTTGTGGGATGAGAGCAGTGCTTTAAAAAGATATTTGAAGGAGATTTGTAAAAAGTGAATGATTTGGTTTTTGCATGTAGTTGGGATTCTGATCGCAGTGTATCTTGGTCCGGGACACATCTTGCGCTTTTTGAGGCACTTCAACAATATTATAATGTGATAGATTTTGATATGAATCTATTTCACTCTGCAAGGCTACAAATATTTAACAAAATAATAAAATATAAATTAAAAATTGATTTCTCAAAACATTTCAATTCACTTGCTAAAAAAAGATACTCCCAGCTTCCCATCTTTCAGTTCGGAGATTGTCCCGATACCGAAAGCAATATAAGTTATCCGTATATTGATATGGCGTGGAAAGAAGTCAGGGATTTATATAATAACGAAAATTCTATTTTTAAATTTTCAAATTATGCACGGTTTACGGAAACGGAAATTGAAAGAAAATACGAGAAGCAATCGGGATTTTTTCAAAAGAGTAACTGCAAGGCCGTTTTCTGTATGGGTAAATGGTTGACTAAAGATTTATCTTCCGAACACGATCATGTTTTCCACGCAGGGGGGGGTATCAATATTGCCCCGTATCTCATTGACGGGACTGAAAAACAAGGGAATAAGCTCCTTTTTGTGGGTAGAGATTTTGAAAGAAAAAATGGTCCGCTGGTGTTAAAAGCGTTTTCTGTTTTGCAATCCCGTCATCCGGACTGTGAGCTTTACATTATAGGGCCCAAAGATCTTGTCATAAGCCAAAAAAATGTTCATTATTTGGGAAGGCGTTCCTACGAAGAAACCTCAAAATACTTTAATCTTTGCGATGTGTTTGTTTGTCCGTCAATCTTTGAAGCTTATGGCCTTGTATTCCCGGAGGCGTTGGCTTTTGGACTGCCTTGTATCGGCAGGAATGCTTTTGAGATGCCTTATTTCATTGAGGACGGTAAAACAGGATATTTGCTGAAAGAAAATTCCGTCGAGGAACTGGCGGATTTAATGGAAAAGGCTCTTTCAAATTCCCAAATGAAAGAAAATGTCAGGTGTAAACGCGATTGGTATCTGAAAGAGTATTCGTGGAAAACGGTAGCTGAGCGAATAGCTTGGGTTATAGAAAAAGCCTGACTATAAGATATATAAAAAACAGTATAATATTCGAGTCAGAGTATATAAATTTAATTCTTTCAAGCAAGGTGTTATAAGATTTTGATAACCTGAACTCACTTTTTGGTAAAAATATTGTTTCTTCAAATTTGTTTTGGAAAAGCATCATTTAAATGTTTGGGAGTTTTTATATGAATCTGATACAACTTATAAAAAAAGCATTTATTTTATCTCCGGTTGGATTTGTTCGATTTCAGTGGCGGTGGATTTCGTGCAGACACAAATATAAAAAGGATTCTCGCATTATGGCGGTTGCCCGACATACATATTTACAAAATTATCGTAATGAAGTTGTCTGGCGCTTGAAAAAGAAATACAGAAAATTACTGCCAAAATTGAAAAATATGATTGACAGCAAATATGATAGTCTTCCACACGACAGCGATGGGAAAATATGGGTGTGTTGGCTTCAGGGAATGGAGCAGGCTCCGGATATTGTTAAGATATGCTATGAATCAATATGCCGGCAGTTTTCAAATAGGGAGGTCGTGTTGATCACGAATGAAAACTATGCAGATTATATCACACTCCCACATTATATAGTCGAAAAGTGCGCGGGGGGGGGGTATATCGGCTGCTATGTTGTCGGATTTGATCCGTTTAAACCTGCTGATAGAGTATGGCGGAACTTGGATCGATGCTACCATTCTCTGGACTTCGGATGTTATTCCAAATTATATGCTTGACAGCGAGTTGTTTTTGCCAAAGACAACCTTTGAGGAAACATTCAATACCGCAACACAGATTTGCAGTTATTATATTACCGCTCACAAAAATAACAAGTTGCTTTTGATGGTTAGAGAGCTGTTATACGAGTATTGGAAAAAATATGACGATGTTATTGAGTATCTTCTTATTTATGACTTTTTTGAAATTGCTATTGAAATGTATCCGGAGGAATGGAGTAAAGTCATTCCTTTTCCGTGCGCGGAATGTACGTTATTGTTTGATAATTTAACAAAACCATATTCTCCGGAATTATATGAAGCGCTGACGTCTCGGAGCCCGTTTCAGAAATTAACATGGCGCTTTTTGCCGGGGAAAGACGGAAAAAACACAGTTTTTGACTATATTTTAACATTGCCTAAATGGGGAGAGAATAAGAGTGAGTCAAATTAAAGTAACCCCCTGCTCAATTGAAGGCCTATACGTCATCGAGCCCTCTGTTCACGGGGATTCCCGCGGCTATTTTGTAGAGACCTACAATCGTCGGGACATGGAAGAGGCCGGGCTCAACATGGCCTTTGTACAGGATAATCAGAGTATGTCTGTCAAGGGCGTGCTTCGCGGTCTTCATTTTCAAAAGCAATACCCTCAGGGCAAGCTCGTGCGCGTCATTCGCGGTCGGGTTTTTGACGTCGCGGTCGATCTTCGCCCCGGCAGTAAGACCTACGGTCAATGGCACGGCGTGGAGCTTTCGGCGGAAAATCATCTTCAATTCTATATCAGCGAGGGCTTTGCTCACGGCTTTCTCGTGCTTTCCGACGAGGCGGAATTTTGCTACAAATGCACCGATTTCTATCATCCCGGCGACGAGGGCGGCCTTGCCTGGAACGACCCTGCAATAGGCATCCGTTGGCCGGGCGTCGTCGGGGAATACCGTGGGAGCGCCTCCTCCGAGGGCTACCGTCTTTCCGACGGGACGGCGCTTTTACTCAGCGAAAAGGATCAGAAGTGGGGGACGCTTTAACAGGGCTATGCCCCCAGCGGGCGCGGAAAGGAACCGGCTATGCCGCATTATGCAGATGAATCGGGCTACACGCAGGCCGAAATCGACCTTTGGGAGAAGCTGAAGGCGTGGGAGGGGCGGCCCTTCCGCACGGTGAAGGGGCTTGAATTTTCCTATCGGATCGTCGGAAACGAGCTTTTTGTCGACCGCAAGGACAAATCCCTCACCCGTGCGACGGTCAACAGAGCCTATCGTGTGGCGGTCGGCAACCCGGCGCAAATCGTCGGGCCGAAGAAGCTCGGCACCTTCGGGGCGAGCTATCTTTTCGCCCTTTTTCAGGCCCTGGGTATTCTTCCCGGCGCGGCGGACGGTTGACCCTGAGCAGAAAATAGGCCGATAGCGCCGGGGAACCGGTCTTTTTGCGCGGGCGGGCCTATCCCTTTGCTCTTTCGGTGGCATTCCACGGCCCAGTTTTCGGAGGAAAACGATATGGCGGTATATTTTTATAAGAGCGACAGCGGCGACGGCTGGCGGAATCTGGCGGTCGACCGTTTCTTTTTTGAGCATCTGTCCCGGGAGGATCTCCTTTTCTATCTTTACGTCAACGACGGCGCCGTGGTGATCGGCAAGGGTCAGAACGCGTGGCGGGAGTGCCGCCTTGACGCGATGGAGCGCGACGGCATACAGCTTGTGAGAAGGCACACCGGCGGCGGTGCTGTTTTTCATGACCGTGGGAATCTGAATTTTTCCTTTGTCGCGGGAGAGTCGGGCTACAGCCTTGACAGGCAATTGGGCGTCATAAAGCGTGCGGTTTCCTCCTTCGGCCTTGCGGCGGAGCTTTCGGGGCGGAACGATCTTCTTGTGGACGGAAAGAAATTTTCCGGGAACGCCTTTGCTTCCTCGGGAGGCCGGATGGCGCATCACGGCACTCTTCTGATTGACACGGACTCTTTGAAGCTGGAAAAATATCTGAGGGTTTCGGCTGAAAAAATGGCCGCCAAGGGGATTCGCTCGGTGGTTTCAAGGGTTTGTCCCCTTTCCGCCCTTTGCCCCTCGCTCACGGTTTCTTTGATGGCGGAAAGACTTCTTGCGGCCTTCCGGGAGGAATACGGCCCCTTCGAGGAATATTGTCCCGACGCGTCGGGACGGGAAGAGATCGAAAGGCTTTACAAAATACAGTCGTCGTGGGAGTGGCGCTTCGGGCATACGCCGGAGTTTGACCGTAAGCTGGAGCACAGGTTTTCCTTCGGGGAAATGCAGCTTTTGTTTCGGATCAAACACGGCGCGGTTTGCGGGGTAAAGGTTTATTCCGACGCCCTCGACCCGGCGCTTCCCGGGCTTGTGGAAAAATGCCTCCTCGGCGCGCGTTTTACCCAAGAGGGGCTTTCCGAAAGGCTCCTTTCCGAGACCGCGCAGGGCCGCCGCGAGCTTTCCGAAATAGCGGAATATCTGAGCTCGGAAATCTTGTGAAAAGACAACGTATAAGCGCTGGTGCCGGGAACGCTCCGGTGCCGGGCAAAGAATAAGAACACGGAAAAACGGCGCAGAGCTTCGACAGAATCCCTCATGGGACTTGAAATCCTTTTCAAGCCTCTCTTTGGGTGGATTCTATCGGCTCTGCGCCGCATTTTTTTGTTTTGTGGGACTTTGCGAAGGCCGAGGACGCCGCAGGGGCGCCGATTCCCTCCGGCAAGCCCTGTTGTTGGGAGAAAGTCGGCCCTATCCCGGAAGAAGTTCAAAATTCCGGAGAAAATTCTTTCAGAAGGAGCTCAGATTCCCCATCAGATAGGCGCGATAGCCTCCGGCGAGGTGGAGCACCCGATACCCGTCTTTCGCGAGGCGCTCCGCCGTCTGCCGACTGACCTCTCCCGTTTGGCAGAAGAGGCAGAGCCTTTTATCCCTCGGGAGGGACGTCAGCGCCTCCTCCCGGTCGGCGGGAAAATTCACCGCTCCGGGGAGGGTTCCGAATCGGAAGAGCATCTCGCTTCTCAGGTCGACGAGGAGGTCGTTTTCTCCGCGATCCGTGGGATAGTCGGTGATGGGAATTTCCTTCAGGGCGGCCCCGTCGGCGCCTCCGTCTGCCCGGCAGGTGTTGCATTCCCCGCCGCTTTTGTAGTCGCTGAGGCGGTCTCTCAGGGACCGGATGGAGGGATTTTTTCCACAGAGAGGGCAGTCGGGATCGGCTTCCCCGGTGTTCAGAGTCACAAAATTCATTCCCCGCCCGTCGATGCGGAGAAGGCGTCCCGTGAGGAGCTGACCGATTCCGAGGAGGTATTTGACAGCCTCCGTCGCCTGTATACAGCCGAGCATTCCGGGGATGGTCCCGAGAACGCCCGCCGAGGCGCAGGTGAGCTCCTCCCGTCCGTCCCCATCCCCGAGCAGACAGCGCAGGCAGGGCCCTTTTCCGGGGACGTAGGTCATGGTCTGCCCCTCAAAGCCGACGGCCCCGGCGTGGGAATAGGGCTTTTTCGAGAGGACGCAGGCGTCGTTGACGAGAAATTTCGAGGCAAACCGATCGGTTCCGTCGATGACGAAATCGTAGGGCGCCACCGTTTCAAGGATATTGTCGGGAGTGATTTTCTTGTCGTGGCAGGTGACGGTTACGTCGGGATTGAGGGCGTTTATCGTCTCTTTTGCCGAGCGGACCTTTTCCCATCCGACGCGGTCGCTCCGGTGGAGAATCTGCCGCTGGAGGTTGGAGAGCTCCACCCGGTCGTAATCGGCGACGCCGAGATTTCCGACGCCGGCGGCGGCGAGATAGAGAAGGGCCGCCGAGCCCAGCGCCCCGGCGCCGATGACGAGAACGCGCGCTTCCATCAGGCGCTTTTGCCCCGCAACGCCGACCTCCGGAAGAACGAAATGCCGGGAATATCTCTCGGCCTGACTGTCGGAAAAGGTCATGAACACACCTCCGTAAGCTTCCCAAGCTCCGAAAAATCCGAAAAAAATGCAAATTTGGCAAAGCCGCGAGCTTCTCAAGAATCGCAAGGCCGTCGGTTTTTCCGCCGTGCCCTTTGAACGCGGGGCCGCCGGAAAATCGCCGGCTTCAAGGCCTTGCGGCCCATGAAAGGCTTCAACGGAATATAGTATAGCCCTTTTTTCTCTTTTTGTCAAGCCCGCGTGCGGGACAAAAAAGCGCCCCCGACGCTAGTGCGGCGGGGACGCGTGTGTAGAAGACGTATACGTCTTCGACGCTTGTGGTAGGAAATGTGCGCGGCAGAAGACTCTTGCGGAGGAGACACGTGTGTCTCTGACGCGTGTGTCTTTGACGCGTGTGTAGAAGACGCTTGCGTCTTCTACGCTTGCGGATAAGGAATCAAGCGATTTTTTCAATGACCTTGGTGTCGACCGGGAGAATGCCCGACTGCTCGTAGACGATTTCGTAGATCTGCGCAACCTGATTGGGCAGGAGCGTTTCCGGCGTCTTCACGATGACGCTGCATTTGGAGCCGCTGATGACGGCTACGCACTTTTCAAAGCCCTTGCCGACGACCAGATTCTCAATTTTCGATTCGTTTTCAATATCGGCGGCGATTTGGGACATTTCCGCCATGGCGAGGGATTTCGATTCGTCAAGCGCCTCCGGATTCTCGACGACGAGCTGCAGCACCTCGATGGCCTCGTCGCGGCTCCTCTTGCGCTCTACCTGCGCGGAGGCGAAGAAGCTGTTGATATCGTCGGTCGGCTCCTCCTGCCCGGTCGGCTGGGATTCTCCCTCAACGAAGGTGGCGCCTCCCTGAACCGCGTCGGTATCCATCGCCACCCCGCCGGTGGTTTTGTGCTTGGCGCCCTCCGAGAAGAGGGCGATGTTCAGCCAGACGGCCCCTCCGATGACGAGGACGGAGAGCGCGATGACCAGATTCCGTTTTCCGATTTTCTTGAAGAGCTTTCCGGCCTTTTCCGTAAATTCCTCCCATTTGCTTTTTTCCTTCGCCTCGCCCTCGTTTGGCTCCGACGGATTCTCAAGCGAATTATCAAGCGGTTTTTCGAGCTTAAACATTCTTTTTTCCTCCCGAATGTGATTGTACTGGTAAACTATATGCGATTTTCTTACGGTATATGAACCGTCGTACGAAAAATTCTTTCCCCGCGTGAAAGAATCCTTCTCCGGTGCCCTGCGCCACTTGAGGGCGGGGGTGATGCGCTTTTCCTTCCTCTCTATCCCGTCACATAGACGCGGCTGGCGGGGAGGTCGAAAAGGGAGCAGAGGAGGGAGACGATTTTTTCCTGATTGATGGGATTGCTCCCTCCCCGGCAGACCACGGCGATGCCGCGGAGCTTGGGGAAAATCAGCTTGATGACGAGGGGCGTGTCGTCCCCGTCGATATCGGCAAGAACGTATTCCCGCTCGGTGAGGACGCCCCCGCTGTAGCTCCCGTTCTGCGCGTAGACCGTCTCCTTCGTGGCGTCGGGGGTGAGGATGACATGGACGTCGGAAATGCCGTCCATATGGGAAAGAAGCTCGCAGACGCGGCTTTCAAGAACCGTCAGAAGGTCAAGGGTCTTTTCGCACTCCGAGGGATCGGCGGCGGGAGCCTTTTCCTCCTTTTTCTCTCCGCCTCCTCCCCCGAGCAGGAAGAGGAGAATCCCGACCGAGAGGCCGAGAATCAGCAGCAGAGAGCCCTTGGTGCTTTTCAGCTTTTGTAAAAATTCCGTCAAGGGAGTTCCTCCTTTCAGAAACAACGGCTCCTCAGCTCCCCGGGAAGTCGACGGGACAGCCGAGAAGATCGCGCAGATAGGCGGCGGCCTCGGCAAGCGCTCCCTCCCCGTCGAGGGAGGCTGAGAGAATTTGAATCGCGGTGGGGTCGGAGGCGTCGAGGGTGAGGGATACCGAGGCCTCCGTGATCCCGTATCGGCGGGTAAGCTCGGCCTCCAGCTCCCGGCAGACGGTATCGGAGGCGAGGGCAATCACCGCCGCCTCCGCCTCTTGCCCGTCGGGGGCCGTGACCTCGGGGATGGGGAGGGAAAAGGTAAGCTCTCCGCCTCCGAGCAGACGGAGGAGCGGGGAGAGCAGGGCGCAGAAGAGCGCGAGGGAAACGGCGAAGCCGATTTGCTTCTTGAGTCCTCCCTCCTTCCCCTCCGGGGCAAGAAGGGTGACGGCTCCGGCCATGACCGAAACCGTCATCACGGCGATAAAGAAGGCTTTCAGCGCGGACATAGACGCCTCCGGAGAAGAAAATTCATCCTCCCGCCGCGCCTTGGGCAAAGAGCAGGACGGCGAGGAGAAAAAGCAGGGCGCAGGAGGCAAGGAGGGCAAGGGCGAGGTCGAGAATCCCTCCCGTCTCCCGGAGAATTTCCCCTTCCCGCGGACATCCGAAAAGAGACGCGGCGGAGGCGAGGAAGGAAAAGCCGGCCCGGCAGAGAAAAAGGTTCAGAAACACCGGTAGAAGATAGAGAATCAGCGATACCGAGAGGAGAAGCCCGACGCTCCCCTTGACAAGGCCGACCCCGGCAAGATAGCTTCCCGCCGCCTCTCCGAGCGCGTTTCCGACCACCGGGATCATATTCCCGGCGGCGAAGCGGATGCTTCTCAAAAGCATTCCGTCGGAGCGCTTGGCCAGCACGCTCTGAAAGGTGAGCAGGGCGCCGAGCAGGGCGACAAGGAGGGAGAGAAGCACCGTGAAGGTCTTTTTCAGCGTGCTTAAAATGCCGCTCAGGTCGGGGGCCCCGGTGAAGCGGGAGAGGGACGCGGCGGCGAGGAGTCCGAGGCAGACCGACAGGAGCGGGGCGAGAAGGGTTTGCCCGAGCTCCTCGATCAGGGAGAGAAGAAGCGTCAGCCATGTGGCGTTGACGGTGGCGGAGGAGAGGTTTCCCGACGCCGCGCAGAGGGAGGTCATGACGGGCAGGGCGCTTTTTACCGTCAGCCCGATGCCCCTCAGCGTCTCCTCCGTCTGCCGCCAGACCGGCAGGACGGTAGCGGTGGCGGTCAGCGTGATTCCGAGCCCGGAGGCAAACCGGGCGGCGGTCGCCGCCTCCTTCCCGGACGAGGAGGCGACGGCCTCAAGAAGGGCGGCGAGGAGGAGGACGCCGAGCAGGCCCGACAGGCGGGAAAGACTGCTTTTCAGCGCCGGGCCGAGGAGGGAGAAAAAGGTGTTTAAGAGGAAGGACGGGCCGAGTTTGTCCGACAGATCGCCGCCTCGCTGTGCCTCCTCCTTCACCTCCTCCGGCAGGAGAGAGGAGAGGTCTTCCGGCAGGCCGTCAAGAAGCTCTCCGACGGCCCCGTCGGCAGAAGTAGTCGCGGTGGTAGAAGCGGTCGCGATGGCCTCAGCGGCCCCGATGGCAGAAGAGACTTCGGCGGTTGCGACGTTCTCGGCAGTTCCGGCGGCGGAGACGACGGGAGCAAGGGAAACCAAGAAAAGGAGGCAGAGGGGGAGAAGAAAAAATTTTTTCATGATAAAAGCCCCGAGGCGAGGGTAAGAAGCTCGGTGACGAAGGGGAGGCAGAGGAGGAGAATTTCCAGCTTTCCGGCGGTTTCAATTCCCCCGGCCAGCGCCTCCTCCCCGCAGTCGCGGCAGACGTCGGAGGCGACCTTCACGGTGAGTCCGACGCCGAGAGATTTCAGCATCAGCTCTCCGTATCTTCCGAAGCCGACTCCCTCCGAGGCGTTTTTCACGGCCTCGGCGGCCTCCCGGTACCTCCCGAAGGCGAGGGCGAGGAGGAGAAGAAGCCCGACGGCGGAGACGGCGGTTCCGACACTCCCCGGACTCCCTCCTCCCGGCAGTTTTTTCAAAAGCGAGGCGCAGAAGGCGGCCAAAAGGGCGACGCCGCAGATTTGAAGCAGGGAGCTCATAGGCCGAAGGTGGTGCGGATGGTCTCAATCAGCGTGCCGATTTCCCCCACGATCATCAGCAGAACGAGGATGACCCCGGCGACCGAGACCAGCATGGCCTGTTCTTCCCGCCCCGATTTGCTCAGAATCTGGCAGATGACGCTCACAATCAGCCCGACGCCGGCGGCTTTGAGTAGTAAACTGATGTCCATGGGACTCCTTTCCGCATCGTTGAAAATCGGCGGCCCGGCCTTTTTAAGGGATTTCTAAATCAAAAGAATCACCGCCATGACGGCGGCGGCCGCCGAGAGGGCGCGGACGGTTTTTCTTCGCCGGGGAAGCTCCTCCTCAAGTCCGGCCAGCGCCTCCTCCATGCGGAGAATGTAGCGCTCGCAGTGGCGCACCTGCTCCTCGGAATAGCTCTTTCCGAGCTCGTTTCCGAATTCCCCGACCAGCGCGAAGAGCTCCTCTCGGAGGCCGAGGGAATTTTTGGTTTTGCAGAGAGCGGCGGTAAAGCCGCTTTCCCTCAGCTCCTCGGTAAAGCCCGCGCCGTCGAGCGCGGGATGGGAGAAGTCCAGGTAGATCTCGGAAAGCGGCTGGCGGAAGCATTCGATGCGTGTCCGGATTCGCCGTGCAAGCAGGAGAAAGCCGTTCAGGACGAGGGCTTCCTTTTTCAGTGAATAGGCGCAGAGGCCCCCGTATCCGGCAGTCACCGCGGCGATCAGAAGAATTCCCAGATATTTCAGCATACCCCGCCCTCCTTTCTTTCCCGGATATCGAAGCAGTAGCCGCGCCCCTCCCGTCTCAGGCCTACGTAAAGGCCGAAGACCCCGGCCTCATCGAGCTTCCGAAAGGCCGGACGCCGCATCAGGCCTTCATAAGAGGAGGCGTGAGCGGAGGCGAGGAGCGGCACCCCGGCGTTCTGCGCCGCAAGCACCTGTTCCGCCTCCTCCGCTCCGAGCTCGTCGCAGACGAGAAGCTGTGGGGACATGGTGCGGGTGGCAAGCTCAATGCCGAGGGGCTTGGGGCATCCGGAATAGACGTCGGCAATTGAGCTCTGAAAGCTGTCCTCCCGGAAGAGCTCGCACCGGCTGTCGATGAGCGCGACCCGCAGGAGATAGGGCGGGGAGGAAAGCGTCGCCGCCATATCTCGCAAAAGCGTGGTTTTACCCTCCCCCGGCGGGGAGTAGACGAGCAGGCCGCATTTTCCCGCCGAAATCAGCCGGCGGCAGAGGGAGAGGCCGACGCCCTTCACGCTTCGCGGAATGCGGATATTGAGGGAGGAAAAGCGATTCGGCGTACCCCTCGAAAAGCTCCCGCAGACTCCGACGCGACAGCCGTCGGGGAGGGGCAGATAGCCCTCCTTCAGCGTTCCTTCAAAGGCGTGAAGGGAGCCTCCGCAGATTCTTTCCACCGTTTCGGCGAGCTCCTCGGCGGAAAGGACAACCTCCGTCAACAGGTTGGAGGCGGGAGTGGTGAGCGTCATCGGCCTTCCGGCCCGGAGACGGATTTCGCAGATCACGTCCTCCCGGTATTTTTTCACCTCGCAGGAGGCGCGGGAGGGAAGCAGGCGCAGAATATCGGAAAAAGCCATGGCTTCTCCTTTCTGTATTCAGTATATGGGCCCCGGCGGGAGATTATGCCCCCGCCCCGAAGGAGCCTTTTCCTTCCCGGGCGGGAAGGGCTGCGAAGAGCTTTTTCAGGAGGCGGAGCGGCAGGCCGTGGGGAATGACGCCGAAGAGGAGGAGAAAGAGAAAATAGAGAGAGGAGGAGAGGGCGATTCCCGTCGCGGTGGCAAGGGGCGTTCCGCTGTTCAGCGCGGGGGAGAGATGGAAAAACAGGTGGGAAAGGGAAACCGCGCCGCAGGAGGCAAGAAGGGGAAGGGCCGCCTGTCGGAGAAGAGGGAAGGAGACGCCGGTGACCTTGGTAAGGCGGCGGAGACTGAGCGCGAAATTGAAGGCCTCGCTGGCAAAAAGAATGAAAATATAACCGTTAAGTCCCGCCGCCGGGACGAGAAAGCGGACGGCAAGGACGCTGAGGAGAGCGTCGGCGACGTTGACCTTCATGCCGAAAACCTGCTCGCCGAGGCCCTTTAAAATCGAATCGACGGCGGTATCAAGGTACATGAGGGGAATCAGGGGCGCCATGATTTTCAGATAGCGTGCCGCTTCCTCGCTGTGATAGACCGCCATGCCGAGGTCGTAGGAAAAGCCGAGAAGCACCGCCGAGGCGCCGACTGAGAAAATCAGCACCGTTCGGACCACCCGCCGGGCGGCAGAGGCGATGACGGCGCGTTCTCCGTTTTCCTTTGCCTCGGCAAATTCCGGGACGAGAAGGCCGGTGAAGGAGTAGAGAAAGGAGGCGGGAAAGAAGAGAATCGGCATCGCCATACCGGTAAGCGCTCCGTAGGAGGCCATGGCGCTTTCGTAGGAGGCGCCGTTTTTCTTCAGGCCCTGCGGGATCAGAATATGCTCCCAAGCCACAAGGCCGGAGCGGAGAAAGGAGCTCACCGAAACCGGGAGAATGACGGAGAGGAGGCGGCGTAGCACGCCGGAGCCCTTTTTGCCTTTCCCCAGCCGCCGGGAATCCCTTTTCAGAAGAAAAAGGGAAATCAGGCAGGAGAGGATATCGGAGGCGAGGGAGCAAAGGAGAATCGCGGCGAGGCAGGATTTTGCCTCCGGCAGGGTGCGGGTGAGGGCAAAAAGCGTCAGGGCTATCTTAAAAAACTGCTCGAAAAGCTGAACCCCCGCGTTGCGGGAGACCCGGCGAACCCCGATGAAATAGCCGCTTGACGCCGAGGAGAGGGCGACGAAGGGCAGACTGAGGGAGAGGAGCTTCAAAAGCGGGGCGGCGGCGCCGTCCCCGAGCCACTCCCGCGAGATATAACCCGAAAGGGAAAAGAGGAGGAAGGCGACGGAGGAGGAGAGGGCGAGGCTGGCGAGGGCGGCCTTCCTCAGCACCGCCCGGGAGGCGCCGTTTCCCTCCTTGTCCAGCTCCTCGGCAATCAGACGGGAGACGGCGAGGCTGACCCCCGCCGTGGCAAGCGTCAGCGCGGGGGAAAAGACGGAATTCACGAGGGAAAACAGCCCGGTTCCCGCGGCGCCGAGCCGAGAGTTGACGGCGGCGTTGAAGGCGACTCCCGCCGTGCGGAGAATCAGGGATACCGCGCTCAGCATCAGGCCGTTTATGAGAAAGCGCCCGGTATTTTTCATGCGCCGCCCCCTTTCCTTTTTTACAGGCTATGTATATGCGCCGGGCGGGGAAAATAAAACCGGCAGGAAACGGGTGGGAAAATATGCAAAAATGGGGCGCTTTCTCTCTTTTTTTGCCCGCCGGGCCGGAATTTTGAATTTTTTCTTTTCTAAAATTTCAAAAAATGCCGCGAAGATATTGACAAGCGGATTTTTCACGTGTATAATGAAACTGTAGAAAAATCGGCCTGCCCGTCAGGCCGTCAGCATTTTATTTTCGGAGGTTGTTTTATGTCCTTTAAAAGCGAATACCTTGCGGGGGTATACGAAAACGTTCTGCGCGCCAATCCCGGCGAGCCGGAGTACCATCAGGCGGTAAGAGAGGTTCTCGAATCTCTGGAGCCGGTGGTCGAAAAGAGACCCGACATCGTCAAGGCCGGTGTGATTGACCGCATTGTCGAGCCGGAGCGGATGATCCGTTTCCGCGTGAGCTGGGTGGATGACAGCGGCAAGGTTCAGGTCAACCGCGGATATCGGATTCAGTTCAATTCCGCCATCGGGCCCTACAAGGGGGGAATCCGTCTTCATCCTTCCGTCAACGCCTCGATCCTCAAGTTCCTCGGCTTCGAGCAGATTTTCAAGAACTCCCTGACCGGTCTGCCGATGGGCGGCGGCAAGGGCGGCTCCGACTTTGACCCGAAGGGAAAGAGCGACGCGGAGGTGATGCGCTTCTGCCAGGCCTTCATGAGCGAGCTCTTCCGTCACATCGGCCCCGACACCGACGTCCCCGCCGGGGATATCGGAACCGGCGCCCGTGAAATCGGCTATATGTTCGGACAGTACAAGAAGCTCGTCAACGAGTTCTCCGGCGTTCTCACCGGAAAGGGACTTTCCTACGGCGGCTCCCTCGCGAGAACCGAGGCGACCGGCTTCGGCCTCTGCTATTTCACGGATGAGCTCTTAAAGGATCACGGCCTCTCCTTCAAGGGAATGACGACGGTCATTTCCGGCTCCGGAAATGTTGCAATTTACGCCTGCAAGAAGGCGACCGAGCTCGGCGCGAAGGTAGTCGCCATGTCCGATTCCTCCGGATATATCTACGACGAAAAGGGCATCAACCTCGCCGTCGTGAAGCAGATCAAGGAGGTCGAGCGCGGAAGAATTTCCGAATACGCCGCCCGGGTGCCCGGCTCGGTGTACACTCCCGGCTGTTCCGGCATCTGGTCGATTCCCTGCGATATCGCGCTTCCCTGCGCGACGCAGAACGAAATCAACGCCGAAAGCGCGGCGCTCCTCGTCAAAAACGGCGTGAAGGCCGTCTGCGAGGGCGCGAATATGCCGAGCACGCCGGAAGCGATTGAGACCTTCCAGAAGAACGGCGTTCTCTTCGGGCCGGCCAAGGCGGCCAACGCAGGAGGCGTCGCGACCTCGGGACTGGAGATGTCGCAGAATTCTCTCCGTCTCTCCTGGACCTTCGAGGAGGTCGACGAAAGACTTCACAAGATCATGGTCGATATCTATCACAACGCCGCGGCGGCGGCGAAGGAATTCGGCATGGAGGGCAACCTTGTGGCCGGTGCGAACATCGCGGGCTTCATGAAGGTGGCCGACGCCATGCTGTGGCAGGGAATCGTCTGATTCCGAGAATTTTCAGGCCGTCCCGAGAGCGGAAAGCCGCCGGGTTTCATAGCGTTCAAAACAAACAGGGCCCCCACGCGGGGCCCTGCCGGTTTGTCGGAAAAGCGGACGCCTTGTACGGGAGCGGAGGCGGTTGTCCCCGCCGCTGTGCTCGGGGGACTTTTGGAAAAAGCGCCTCGAAAGTCTGCCAAAACCTTTGAAAAGGGCTTCTTGCGGGTGTCGGCCCTGCGCGTGTAAGTGAGGTATCTACGGGAAGCGTCCCGGAGAGCCCCCTGAAAAAGAATTCTCCGAGGCTTTCGGATTTTGAGGAGGGAAAACGATGAAGGAAAAAAGGGAAAGGATGGGCTTTGCCGTCGCCTTCGTCCTGCTTTTTGCCGTCGAGGCCGGAATCGCGCTCTTTGTCCACGACCGGTTCGTCCGTCCGTATCTGGGGGACGTGCTTGTCGTGATTCTCCTCTACTGCCTGATCCGGACGGTTTTCCCGAAGGGCTTCCCTCTGCTCCCCGGGGCGATTTTCCTCTTCGCCGTCGGGGTGGAGGTTTTGCAGTACTTCCACTTTGTCGAGAAAATCGGCCTCGGGAGATTTGCCCTTGCAAGGGTCCTTCTCGGCACCTCCTTTTCCTTTTGGGACATCCTCTGTTATTTCGTCGGCTGTCTGCTCTGCGCGCTTTTTGAGTGGCAAAGAGCCGTCAGAAGGCCGTAACGCCGTAATGCCGTAGTGCTGTAACGCCGGAGTGCCGAAACGAGGCAAGGCTTCTAACCGTCAAAAAGAAAACCGGTCGTCCGTCAGAGAACGGAGGACCGGTTTTTAAATTCCGGGCGGTTATTTGGGCTGGGTAAAGCCGACCTTGCGGTAGACCTTGGTGAGGGTTTTCCTCGCAAGATAGGAGGCGCGGGAAGCGCCGTCCTTCATCACCGATTCAAGATAGGCCTTGTCGGCGGTGAGCTGTCCGAAGCGCTCCCTTACAGGGGAGAGGGCGTCGGCCACCGTCTCTCCGACGGCCGACTTGAAGTCCCCGTAGCCGCGCCCGGCAAACTCCGCCTCGATTTCGGCGTCGGTTTTTCCCGTGAAGGCGGCGTAGATCGTCATCAGGTTGTTGATTCCGTCCTTGCCCTCCGCGCGGCGCACCTCCGAGCCGGAATCGGTGACGGCCCGGCGGAATTTGCGGATGACGGTGTCGCGGTCGTCGAGGATGTACACCGAGGCGTTTCCGTTGCTGTCGGATTTGCTCATCTTCTTCTCCGGCTCGGCAAGCGACATGACCTTGGCGCCGGCCTTCGGGAGGACGCCCTCCGGGATGCGGAAGGTCTCGCCGTAGACCTGATTGAAGCGTCCCGCGATATCCCGGGTGATTTCGATGTGCTGCATCTGATCCATGCCGACCGGGACAACGTCGGCCTGATAGAGAAGAATATCGGCGGCCATCAGCACCGGGTAGGTGAAGAGTCCGGCGTTGACGTTTGATGAATATTTTTTGCTCTTGTCCTTGAATTGCGTCATCCGCGAAAGCTCCCCGAACATGGTGAAGCAGTTTAAAACCCACGCCAGCTCCGCGTGCGCGGGGACATGACTCTGAACAAAGAGCGTGTTTTTCTCAGGGTCGAGCCCGCAGGCCATATAGAGGGCGAGCGTCTCGTAGGTGCGCTTTCTCAGGGTCGCCGGGTCCTGCCGGACGGTGATGGCGTGAAGGTCGACGACGCAGTAAAGGCAGTCATAATCCTGCTGGAGCCTTCCCCAGTTTTTGAGGGAACCGAGATAGTTCCCGATGGTGAGCATTCCGCTCGGCTGAATGCCGGAAAAAATAACCTTCTTTTGTTCCGCTGTCTGTTGATCCATGATAAAATCCTTTCCGCCCAGGGTTCCCCGGGCAGGCTCTGCAATAACAACTTCTATTCTACCACAGAAGGCGGGTATATTTCAAGGGGCAAAGCGATATTTTGTGAAAATTTTTTTAATAGTTGTTTACGTTTCAATGTTTTCGAAATAATCTACTTGAAGGAAGGCTTTTTTTGTGGTATAATAAAAGGACGCCGGAGGATTTGTCTCCGGGAGCGGGAAAAAGGGCGGCCTTCGCCTTTGCACGTCTGAAAGGCGTGTTCGGACGCGAAGCAGGCGAAAAGAAGCGGCCTCTTTTCTGCCGCAAAACAGGGAGGTTTTCCGAAATGGGCTATGAAGATCCGGAGGAGTTGCGGGCGCCCCTCGCGCTCCGTATTTTCGGGAAGGTAATCAAATGGGCCTTCATCGTGTTCGTCGTTCTGATGATCGGCTGGCTGACGGTGCGCGGGGTGTATCAGAACGGAACGCGGAGGATGAAGCGCTACCTCTTCACCGAGGAGGCAAGGGAACGCTACCAGAACGGCGAGAGCCTGACGATCTATAAGCTGACCGATTTCAACGACAATTCCCTTGACAGAATCTTCTATATCGGCAATATCCGGTATACCGAGGAGCTCGGGCAATTCCAGTTTATGCTCCGCTTCAACAAAAACAGCGTCGGACTGAAGGAGGACGGGCTGGGAGAGGGAAACGGCTTCCTCTTCGTTTTGGAGGACGACGTCGGGAACCGGTATACAGAGTATCAGTATATCACCGATTCCGCGCTGATGTACCGCTATTATCGCATCGTTTTCTCTCATATCGACGTTTCGGCGGCTACCAAGCTGACCGTTTCGGTCTACAGGGACACCGGCGGGGAGGTGAAGGCCGGTTCGGAGATCGACCGCTGTACCGTCTGGTACAGCGACGGCGCCCGGGCGCCCCATAAGCTGTCGGGCTCCGAGAAGAAAGCGGCCAAATCCGACGCCGGGCTTCTCTCGGCCTCGGTAACCCTGACGAGGGGCGGAGATGAGAGCCGGGAGCCGGAGGAAACCAGGGCTCCGGATGACGAAACCGAAACCGGTGAAACCGAAATCAACGAAACCGCAGCCGACGAAACCGGCGCCGCCGGGACGGAATTTAGCGAAGCGGCAACCGGCGGGGTCGAGGCGGACGAAGACGATATCTTTTAAAGCCGTCCCCTCGGAAAGAGAACAGAAGACAGAAAAGGAAAAAGACCGATGATTCTTCAATCCAGAGATACCACCGTGGCCTACCGTTGCCCGGCGTGCGGAAAATTTATTTTCAGTATTGTGGGCGTTTTCACGCTGTCGGGGGATTTTATCCGGCTGAAATGCGATTGCGGCGAGTCGGAGCTGACGGTCTCCTACACCTCCGACGGGAAGCTGAGGCTTACCGTCCCCTGCCTCTTCTGCCCGTCGCCTCATACCTATATCCTCAGCACCGGCGCCTTCTTCGAGAAGGAGCTTCTCGCCCTTTCCTGCACCTATTCGGGGGTCGACGTCTGCTATATAGGCGAAAAGGAACAGGTGATGGCGGCGGCGAAGGAGGCCGACCGGGAGCTGCTCAATCTTTTGGAGGATTCCGGCTTTGAGGGCTTCGACGAATTTTTGAAGGGCCGGGGCCGTGTGAACGACGTCTCGCAGGATAACGTGAACGAGGATTTCCGCATCGACTACGCGCAGATTGAGGAAATCGTTCATTTCATGCTCACCGAGCTTTCGGAGGAGGGGAACATTTACTGCGGATGCAGGGCCGGCGATACCGCGAGGTACGATTTTGAATTCTGCGGCGACCGGGTTCGCGTCTTCTGCCACACCTGCGGGTACGAAAAATACCTTCCCATGTCAAGCACGTTGGCCGCCAACGCCTTTCTCCACACCGACCGGCTGATTCTTGAGCCGGGGGAAACGAAAAAGTAAAAAGCGGCGGACGGGTTTTGCGCTCTTGCGGTTTTGCCGTCAAAAGGGAAATCAGCAAATCTGCCTGTTGGGGCGCGTTCTTTCGATTTTTCCCCGGAAGGGAAAGTCGGCAATCCACCGCCGGATTTCTACGCTTCCGTTCAAAAGGGAAAATCCGGAGTAAGCCGTCCTTCGGGGCCTATGTGTTCGCGCGTTTTTTCAATCAAAAGGGCCCGCAAGAGGGCTTTTGGGCCTCCGCGAGGGCGTCCCGCTCCGAAAAAGCCTGAAAAATCGCAGAAAAAGACGCTTTTCTCTTGACAAAGCCCCGCGCGGCGCTTATAATAATAGATAGGCGTTTCAAAAAAATTAAGGGTAAGGAAGGAAAAGAAACATGAAATTCATTGACGATTTCAAAAAGTTCATCTTCAAAGGCAACGTAGTTGACATGGCGGTCGGCGTCGTGATCGGCGCTTCGTTCGGCAGCATTGTCACCGGACTTGTCAATTACATCATCAATCCCTTCGTCGGTCTCTTTGTCAAGCACGGAAGCCTCGATTCCCTGAAAACCGTCATTCATCCCGCCGTCGCCGCCGTCGTTGACGAGGCCGGGAACGAAGTGACGCCCGCCGCGGCTGAGGTCGCGATCCTGTGGGGCACGTGGCTCCAGACGATTATCGATTTCCTGATCACCGCTCTCTGCATTTTCATCGTTCTCCGGGTCATCACCGCCGCGAGAAACAAGCTGGAGGCGAAGAAGCTCGCCGAGGAGCAGAGACTGGCCGCCGAGGCCGAGGCCAAGGCGAAGGCCGAGAAGGATGCCGCCGATGCCGCCGCTGCCGCCGCCGCCGAAAAGCAGGCGCTTCTGGAAGCGAGCATCGTCAAGCAGACCGAGCTTCTCTCTGAAATCAAAACGATCCTCTCCAAGCAGAACTGAATCACTCTCCAAAAAGAGCCGGTGCGTTCTCGCCGCCGGCTCTCTTCATGTTGCACGCGCAAAAAGAAAGGACTATTTTTACACATGGTAACCATCGGAATTGACCTCGGCGGAACCAAAATTGCCGCCGGAATTGTTGACGAAGCCTATCGGATTGTAAGAAAGGGAAGCGTTCCCACGCTTGCCGACCGGGATCCCGAGCTGATTGTGAAGGACATGGGCGCCCTCTGCCTTTCGCTCCTCGAGCAGGAGGGGATTCCCCTTTCCGAGGTGAAGGGCGTCGGAATCGCCTCTCCCGGGTCGGTAAATCCCGATACCGGCGTCATCGGATACGCGAACAACCTTCCCTTTAGGAGGTTTGATATCGCGGCCCGCCTCAGAAAATACCTCCCCGTGGAAAAGATCGCTCTTGAGAACGACGCCAACGCCGCGGCCCTCGGGGAAGCGATGAGCGGTGCGGCGAAGGGGGAGAAAATCTCGGTGATGATCACCCTCGGCACCGGCGTCGGCGGCGGGGTGATTCTTGACGGGCAGGTTTATTCCGGCTTCAACCATGCCGGCGCCGAGCTGGGACACGTCGTCATCGAATACAACGGCAGGCCCTGCAGCTGTGGCCGCCGCGGCTGTTGGGAGGCCTATTCCTCCGCCACCGCGCTTGTGAAGATGACGAAGGAAGCGCTTGACGAAACGAAGGATACCGTCATGTGGCAGATGTGCGAGGGCGACCGGGAAAAGGCGAACGCCCGGACGGCCTTTGACGCGATGCGGCAGGGAGACCGCGTCGGGCGTGAAGTCGTCGACAAATATATAGACTATCTTGCCTGCGGAATCACCAACATGATCAACATTTTCCAGCCGAACGTCCTTTCCATCGGCGGCGGCATCAGCAACGAGAGAGACTATCTCCTGAAGCCCCTGATCGAGAAAATCGAGAAGGAGCAGTACACAAGCAGTCTGGAGGAGAAGACGAAGGTCAAGATCGCCGAGCTGGGGAACGACGCCGGGCTGATCGGCGCGGCGGCGCTTGTGAGGTGATTCCTCCCGGGGGATTTTCGGATGAAATCATGGGAGAATCCCTGAAAATCTTTCAAAATACTTGACAAGAAGGGCCGGTAGTGGTATAATATTTCCGTCCGTTTCCCACGCGGCGGAAAACGGGCCAATAGCTCAGTTGGTTAGAGCAACCGGCCCATAACCGGTCGGTCCAAGGTTCGAGTCCTTGTTGGCCCACCAAAACCCGCAGATACGAACTCCTTTTCTACAGTTCCGTATTTGCGCTCACAGTAAAAATACCGAGGAGACACAAACCGTCTCCCCGGTATTTTCCTTTTCATCCAAATCCCAAAAATTCCGAAGACTGGCCACCTTGTCGCCTTGCCGTGCCATCTCAAACGGTTCTTCGGGGTTATTTTTTCTGTCCCGGATTCCTCCGGCACCGCTTCGATAGGAGCTTCTGTCGCATCGGGAAGGGCAGCTCCCGTTTCATCCGTGGAAGCTTCATCCGTCACCGCGCCGGAATTATCCGTATCATCTCCTATTCATCCTCTGAGAAGTCCCGTATTACCGTAAGATAAGGAACCGTGTCATCGTTAGGATTATAGTTAAAATAGACCGTATAACATTTTCCGGATTTTGAGTGGTACACTGCTCCGGGCAAACCTGAAAGAGTGGAATCCGGTAGTCCGACAAGCTCAGTGACTTCTTTGAACGTCATCCCCGCTTTAATCTTTCTAAAGTCCTTATCCTTGGGGACAAAATCGTCAAGATATTCTACTTCCGATACAGATGCATACTCATCGCTGTCGTTATATTTAAATAGGACAATTTTCCCTTTATACTTGAAAGCCCCCCATCCTGCAAATCCGCTGGGTTCAGAGATTGTTTTCTGAGGATAGTTAATACCGCGTTCGGCACAGAGTTTCTCTATCTCTTCAACGGCCATCCCCTCTTTGACAAAGGCGTCGGCCCGGTTGAAGCAGGAACAGCAGAACACAAGAAGAAGGAGGAACAGACTTCCCAAAACAATTTTACGTTTCACGGTGATTTCTCCTTTTTGATTTTAAAACAATAGCAAAAGCTTTGCCGCTCAAAGGGGCGCGGGTTTAAAACCGCTTTTTCCCTTTTTCACGCGGCTTTTTTCTTTTTCGCGTGCCTTCGGGAATCCGAATCAGCACGCGGGTGTGACAAATTTCGGAAAAAACGGACGGAAGGGACAAAATAAACGGGGAAAGACGTCGGCCACCGCCGCGCACCTTCTTTCTTCGGTTGGAAAACGGTATTTTCTATAATTCATTGTATCACACGCGAAGAGATTTGTCAATAAGTGGTTAAGTAATAGCTAAAAATATTTTCAGAACAGAAAAATCGTCGGCCTTCTGCCGGACACAGGCGACAGACCGGGAGGCAGGGAAGAGGCGGATTCCGGGCAGGGCGCCGGGCTATCTTGCGAAATATTCCCTCCGGTATTGGACGGGGGTAAAGCCGGTTTTGGTCTTGAAGAGCCGGGAAAAATAGTAGATGTCGGAAAATCCGCTGAGGCGGGAGACGGTTTTTATCGGGTCGGAGGTGCTGATGAGGAGCTGTTTGGCGTAGTCCAGCCGCATACGGATGATATATTCCTTCGGGGAGACCATGAAAAAGGAGTGGAAAATCTTGAGAAACCAGCTCTCGCTCATATCGCAGAGCGCGGCAAGGCCCGCGACTTTCAGATCCTCGCTGGTGAAATTCGACTCGATGTAATTCAGAGCCGGGGTGATGCGCTGGAAATAGAGCGGCGGGAGATAGTTTGAGGCGGTGATTCTCTGCACGGCGCTGAGAATGGCGTAATAATAGGAGAGAAGCTCCGTCTCATAGCCCACCGTTTTCCGCTTTTCGACGGAAAACATTTTCTCAAAGGAGCTCTTGAGGAAGTTCCCCTGTTCGACCTTGACGAGGAGGGGCGGATAGGGCGGCTCCGTGGGGGAGAGGAGGACGTCGACGGAAATGACCTCGGCGGGGCCGACGCGGTGGATGACGTAGGGGGTTTTTCTCGGCAGGTAGAGGACAGAATCGGGGGAGGCGTGGAGGGTGATAGAATCGAAAAGATAGTCGTGGTTTCCCGCGAGAAAATAGACAAGGCCGTGTGAGCTTCGCTCGGCGTGAATGACCTCGTCCTCGTTGAGAAAATAATGATGGACGTCGAGGATTTGCGGGGATATCGTCTGGTCGAAGAAAGAGTTCATGGCGTCTCCTTTGCCCCGTGGGGGCGGCAGCCGAGAGTCTCGGCAAGCGGTCGGACGGTTTTGTAAAATTTTCTCTGAAATTGTAGCCCTTCCCTCCGGGAAGGCTCCTTTCCCGCCCGGAAGGGCTTTTTTCCTTTGACAAAGCGTTTTGCCGAAAGCCCGAGGAGGAGGGGCGGCGCTCTTTTCAGGTCTGCCGCATCGGCGTTTTTTCGCAGACTTTTTGCGCGACCGTTCCGGATTTTTTGAAAAATCCGACAAGCCCGGGCCGGTGGGGAGCTCCCCTTTTCTCTATTATAGCCCCTGTGCTCTCTTTCTGTCAAGAGATTTTTTGTACGAAAAAGTACAAAAAAGGGAAACTCTTCATTTACATTTCCCCGGCTTTGACGCATAATGAAAATGAAACTGGGCCGCCCTGCGTCTTTGCGCGGCCAAAAGGGGGAAATACCGTTTTATGCAACCGTCTGAAAAAGAACAAACCGAAAAGAAAGAGCAGACCGACGCGGAGGGGGCACTTCGCCTGCCGCTGAACCGCGAGGCCATTCTTTCGCAGTATGAAAATCCGCGCTGGAATCCTTCAAACGGCAGAGAGCCGGAGGAGGTTTGCGCCGGGGTCGAAAAAATCCTTGTTGACTACGCTTCCCTGAGCCGCCGGGAGATCAAGGGCAAGCTTCTGAAATACGTCCTCTCCACCGCGCAGGTGGCGGTCTGTCCCGACTGCCTCTTCGCCGACGCCATCCGGTCGGAGGGGTTGATTATGAAAATCCGGGAGCGCTGGCGCCGGGACTCGGCGCGGGGCGTTCTCGCCGGAATCATCGCCGAAAACGAGAACGCACGGAAGACGGTCGCCTATCATGCCGGAGCCGATTTCGGGCATATCGCGCCCGACTGGGAACGGGTTCTTCGCCTCGGCATTCCCGGGCTGATAAGAGAGCTGCGGGAGGCCGCGCGGAGCGCGGAGGAGGCGGCGAAGCCCTTCTATTCCTCCTCCCTCGACGCAATGGAGGGCTTCCTCTCCTACGTGACGCGTCTGGCCGAGACGGCGGAGACCTGCCGGGAGGGGCTGAGCCTGCGGACGGCCTCCAATCTGCGCGGGCTTCTTGCCCATGCGCCGCAGACGCTGGAGGAGGCCATTCAGTTGATTATCCTCGTCTACCGGGTGATGGAGCACGTCGAAGGGGAAAACTGCCGCTCGCTGGGGAGAATGGACGTCAATCTGGTGCCCTTCTACAGGGACGGCGAAGAGGGCCGCTGGATTTTGGATCAGATGATGCTGAAAATCTTCTCCTTCGGGAATATCAACAACACGCCCTTCTGCATCGGCGGAACCGACCGGGAGGGGAAGGACGTGACCGGCCTTCTCTCCTACCGGATTGTCGAGGAATTTGAGAAGCTCGACATACCCGACCCGAAAATTCACGTCCGGATAGGGGAGAAAACGCCGAAGGCCTTCCTCACGGCGGTGCTTTCCTCCATCCGTGCCGGAAAGTCGAGCTTCGTCTTCGTGAACGACGACGCCGTGCTGGGGGCCTACCGCCGGTTGGGCGTTCCGACCTCGGAGGCGCGGGACTATCTTCTCATCGGCTGTTACGAGCCGCAGATCTGCGGACAGGAGGCCCCCTGCACCTGTAGCGGAAAGCTCAATTTTGAAAAGGGCGTGGAGGCGGTGCTCAACGACGGCTGCGACTTTCTGACGGGGCTTCGGTTCGGGCCGTCCTGCGGGCGGGAATACAAGGATTTCGACAGTCTGTTCGCCGCTTATCTCGCTCAGCTCGATTTCTATATCGACCGTTCGGTCGAAAAAATCTCGGCCACCGAGCGGGATTATATGAATCAGAATCCCTCGCCCTTCCTCTCTTCCACCTTTGCCGACTGCGTAAGGGACGGGCGGGACGTCTACGAGGGCGGCCTTCGCTACAACAATTCCTCAATCAGCGGCTTCGGCCTCGCCACCGCCGTCGACTCCCTCCTCGCCATCCGGGAGCTGGTGTTCAGGGAAAAGAAGCTGAGTCTTCCCGCGCTGACGGAAATCCTTAAGAAAAACTGGGAAGGGGAGGAGAGTCTTCGCCTCACCTGCCTGAAAAAGCTCCCGAAATACGGCAACAACGACCCCGACGCCGACGGCCTCGCGAAGGAAATCGCCGAGCACGCGGCGGCCCGCGTCATCGGCAGGAAGAACGGGCGGGGAGGCCTCTTCCGCTTCGCCCTCTTCTCGGTCGATTGGCGCATCTGGGCCGGGAAGGTTTGCGGCGCGACGCCCGACGGGCGCTTCGCGGGGGAGCCGCTTTCCAAAAACCTTTCGGCCTCAATAGGCTGTGACGGAAGCGGCGTCAGCGCGCTGATTGCCTCCGCCACCCGCATTCCGGGGGATCTGACCGCCGACGGGGCGGTGCTGGACGTGGTGCTTCACGAATCGGCGGTTTCCGGGGAGGAGGGGCTTTCCGCCTTCCTCGCCCTGCTTGAAACCTGGCGGGAAAAGGGCGGCATGGCGGTGCATTTCAACGTCCTTTCCCCCGAAAAGCTGAAGGAAGCGCAGCGGGAGCCGGAAAAATACAAGACCCTGCAAATCCGCCTCTGCGGCTGGAACGTCTATTTCGTCAATCTCAGCCGCGCCGAGCAGGATGAATTCATCCTGAACGCCGGGCGGGGAAGGATCTGATTCCCGGCGGGGGAAAAATTGACCTTCGGCAAGAAAAAGCCGAATTTTGGAGGGAACAAACCGAACCGGAGAAAAAAGCCGAACCTTCGGAAAAAAGCCGAATTTCGGCGGAAAGAATCCGACTTCCGGTAGGAAAAATTCGCCCCCGGTAGGAAATACCGGTTTTCGGCGGGAATTTCCGACTCCGCGGAAAAAGGAATCCGATTCCGAAAAATCCCCGGCCAACCGGGCCGGGAAGATACATTCTGAGAGCTGCGGCGGGGACGCCGCAAAGAAACGCATACAAAGAAGGGATACCATGAAAAGCTTTTATGAGGAAAGGAAATACCTTTCAAACGAATTTACCGAGGCGGTCTATGACGAGAGCACCGGGCCGTCGGCGGAGGAGGTAGAAAAGGCGCTCCGGAAATATACGGTGGACAATTACAGCCGCCCGCTTCCCCTTGTCATTGCCGAAACCTTCCGTTACGTATTGAGAAACGCGCGGATTGCGATGAACGAACACGGGCTTTTCCCCGATCAGATCGATCTCGGATGCAGCTACGAGCCGGAACAGCACCTCTCCCACCTCGGCAGAATCGCCGTCGAGCGGTGCGACAAGTACATCGACCGCCGCTTTTCTCCCGACGTCTGGCGGCGTCGGACGGCGGCCACCCGGTGCGGCATCTCCAACCCGAGCTTCGACGTTTTCCACTGCTTCCCCGACTGGGAGGACGCCATCCGCCTCGGCTTTGCGGGGCTTCTTGCCCGCGCCGAGGAGCGGCGGGAGGAATTTGTCCGGCAGGGAGAGCTTGACAAGGAAAAGGAAATTTTCTTCGATTCGGTGAAAATCGTCTACGAAAGCGCCTGCGAGTATCTCCGCCGCCTTGCCGACTATGCCGAGAGGAAGGGGCTTTCCGACTTCGCCGCCGAGTACCGCTTCCTCTCGGAAAATCCCCCGTCGACCTTTTATCAGGTTCTGCTCTTCTCCAACCTCTTTCTTCGCCTCGGGGAGCTCGGCTTTGAGCATTACCGCACCTACGGGCGGGTCGACAGGCTCTATTATCCTTTTTATAAGGCCGACCTTGACGCCGGTCGCCTGACGGCGGAGGGCGCGAAGGAGATGCTCCGCTTCTTCCTTGAGAGAATCTCCGCCGCCCATAGAAGCGCCGATCAGCCGATCTGCCTCGGCGGGTTGAATCCCGACGGGAGCTACACGGACAACGATCTGACAAGATTCTTCCTTGAGGTCTACCGCGAGCTCGGCAATCACAACCCGAAGATTCACCTCCGCTGTCACGAGAAAATGCCGCAAGAGCTTCTCGATACCGTGCTTTCGATGATCCGTGAGGGGCATTCGAGCATCTGCATGATCTCCGACGAAACGGCGGTGGCGGCCTACGCAAGAATCGGTATCGGGCGGGAGGAGGCCCTGACCTACTGCCCGACCGGCTGTTACGAGCTTGTGATCCCCCACAAGGAGGATCCCCGCATCTGCTCCGGCTGGATCAATCTCGCCAAGCCGATCGACTTCATGATGAGCGGGGAATATACAGACGCCGAAATGCTGATGAACCTTCCCCGCACCGACAGCGAGCCCGAGAGCTTCGACGCCTTCCTCTGCGAATATTTCCGCGTCCTCGACGCCGCGATTGAATTCACCTGCAAATCGGTGCGGGAGCTCTGCCGCTACACCTTCCGGTGCAATCCCTCCCCCTTCCTTTCGGGTAGCTTCGACTGCTGTCTGAAAAAGGGGAAGGACTTCTTCGACGGCGGCATGGAATACCGCAACAATTCCCTGAAAATCTTCGCCGTCGGCACGGCGGTCGACTCTCTCCTCGCGATAAAAAAGCTGGTCTATGAGGAAAAGGTGCTGACCCTTCCGCGCTTCCGAGAGATTCTCCGGAGAAACTGGGAAGGGGAGGAAAAGCTTCGCCTCCGCATTCTTTCCGACCGGGAGAAATGGGGCAACGGCCTGCCGGGGCCCGATTCGCTTGCGAAGGAGCTCTACGACTTCTGCGCCTCCCGGATCATCGGGAGAAGGAACGGCGTCGGCGGGGTCTTCCGCATGGGGGCCGATTCCGTGGCGATGTCGGAGGATCTTGGCCGCGCCACCGGCGCCACCCCCGACGGGCGCTTCGCGGGGGAGCCGCTGACAAAGAATTTCCGCCCCGGTAACGGCCTTGAGCGGGAAGGCATTACCGCCTTCATTCAGTCGGTGACGAAGATCGACGGCAGTTACTTCGTCGACGGCTCCCCGCTCGACTTCCTGATCCATCCCTCGGCTGTGGAGGGAGAGGAGGGGCTGGAGGTCTTCCGCTCGCTGGTTCAGACCTACTTCAAAAAGGGCGGCTTTGCCATTCAGGGAAACATTTTCAGCGTCGATACCCTGAGAAAGGCACAGGTCGATCCCTCCTCCTATCGAAATCTTCAGGTCCGCGTCTGCGGCTGGAACGAATATTTCGTCAACATGAAAAAGAGTATGCAGGACAGCTTCATAGCAAGAGCCGAAGGGATAGAAAACGCCAAATGACAACAGGAACAGTAATCAATATCAAACGCTTTGAGATTCACGACGGGGACGGCATCCGCACCACCCTCTTTTTGAAGGGCTGTCCCCTGCGCTGTCGGTGGTGCCACAATCCGGAGGGGCTGACCCGGGAGCCGGAAATCGGCTATTATGCGCACAAATGCATCGGATGCGGCGAGTGTGCGGCGGTCTGCCCGACCGGCAGTCACCTCTTCCGGGAGGGCAAGCACCTTTACGTAAGGGAAAGCTGTCACGCCTGCGGCGCCTGTGTGAAGGTCTGCCTCGGCGACGCGCTCGTCGCATATGGCCGCGTGGTCACGCCGGAGGAAATCCTTCCCAAGCTGATGGAGGATATCGACTTCTTCCGCAATTCGGGCGGCGGGGTGACGCTCTCGGGCGGGGAGCCGCTTCTTCAAGCGGAATTTTCCGCCGAGCTGTTGAAGCTCCTCAAGGAAAAGGGCGTCAATACCGCCGTCGATACCTGCCTTTACGCGCCGAGGGAAAGCCTTGACGCCGTGCTCCCCTATACAGACACCTTCCTCGTCGACGTCAAGGCCATGGATAGTTCCCTGCACAAGGAGCTTACCGGAGTGGAGAATCGAAAGATTCTTGACAATATCCGGTATCTTGACGCGAAGGGGAAGAAAATGGAGATCCGGATTCCCTATATCCCCGGCCTGAACGACGGGGAGATGGGAGCCATCGCCTCCTTCCTTGCGGAGCTGAAAAACATCGTCCGGGTCAAGGTTCTGCCCTATCACGATTACGCGGTTTCCAAATACGAATCGCTCGGCAAGCCCTATCCGACAGACGCGGCACTTCCCTCCCGGGAGGAATGCGACGCGGCGCGGGAGCTTTTGCGGCGCGCGGGGCTGACCGTCGCCCCCGACCCGCACGAGGCCTAAAAATCCTTTGTTTCTGCGGGGGCCGGAAAAGACCTTCATTCATCCGCGGCTTGTCAATCCCGCGAGGCCTCCGGGTAATATTTCGATGTAAGAAAAAACGTCAGAAAGAATGAGGAGGAAAAAGATGAAAAGAGAGAAGAGGACGGCGCTTCCCGGCCGGGAAAGGCGCTGCCGACTCCCTGTGCCGGACTGGTAGAGGGGCCCCGGCGAAGGCCGGAAAAATCGCGCGTCCCTGCAAAAGCAGGCAAAAAAACAGGGGACAGCCCAAGGAAATTCCCTCGGGCGCCCCGTAAAACAGGAGGAACAAACCGTGAAAAAAGTATTATGGTCAGTCATGGCGCTGATTCTGGCGCTGACAACAGCGATTCCCGGTTTCATCATCGGAGCCCGGCAGAGTACCGGAGAGGAGGCCGCGGCGGCCTCAGCGGCGGATGAGTCCTTCCCGGCGCCGACCGGAAAATGGGCAATCACCGACGGCAATCTCGGCTGGTATCTTGAAAAGGACGGGGACGGTAGAACGGAAGGAACCGTCTTCACTGTTTCCACCGCGCAGGACCTCGTTGCCCTCGCGGTCCTCGTCAATTACCGGACGAAAGCGATTTATTACAACAAAACGACAAAGGACATTCTTTCGGTAGGCTCGGCCCCGGCGGATATGACGGGGGTGGACTGCCTGAACGAGGTGAGCGACACGACGGTGCGCGCCATGGCGGGCTGTACCGTTCAGCTCGGGGACGACATTGACCTTGAGGGGAAGGAATTTACCCCCATCGGCCTTTGGGGAAGCTCTTTCCAAGGGACCTTCGACGGGCAGACGCATACGGTATCGAACCTTTATGAGACGGCGTCGTCGTCGAACGACTCCTCCCGCTTCTACATGGGCTTTTTCGGAAACCTTGCCGGAGACGCGGTGGCGAAGAATTTCTCCCTGAAAAACGTCGTGCTGGATTTTGAGATTCCGGCGACCAACAACGGCCTGCGCCTCGCGCCGGTCTGCGGAATGGTGCAGGGAAAGGCCTCTGTTTCGGACGTCACGGTAGAGGATGTTCATATGCGGATCCTCTGGAAGCCCGGCGCCTCGACGACGGCTCTGGTCTGCGGCGGCATCTTCGGGGAAATTCAGAGCCCGACCGCCTCGCAGAACGTCACCGTGACCGGCATGAAATACAGCAGCAACTTCGGCGGATCGGTCAATCCCTCCTCCACAAACGACAATTCCGACGGTATCTTCGGAAGAACGACGGGTAGCGGCGTGGCTCCCGTCGGCTGTACCCTTTCGGTGGAGACGACCGGGCGGGGGGATATCGGCTGGTACCTCAAGGATCAAGACGCCTCCGAGTATACCCTTACGACGCCGGAGGAATATCTCGGCCTCGCGATGCTGACCTCGACGGGAAACCCCCTCTATTACGACGAGTCCACCGGTCTTGTCGTCTCGCAGTTCTCGGAGGGACAGGGCTGGGCGGCCGACCCGCTGGTCAAGACCGGGTTGAAGACCGTCACCGGCTCCCGGATGGCGGGAAAGAAATTCCTGCTCGGAAACTGCCTCGATTTTGAGGGAGCAGAGATTCTCCCCGTCGGCACCTGCGCCTCCTTCCAAGGGGAATTTGACGGGCAGGGACACAGCATCAAAAATGCCGCGCTCAGAAGACAGATGAGCGAGGTGACCATCAGCGCAAACAACAAGATCGACAACTATGGCCTCTTCCCGGTTCTTGCCGGAACGACGGTGAAGAATCTGACGCTTGACAATCTGACCGTCACCGTCAGCGGCCAGCAAACCCACGTTTTTGTCGGCCTCCTCGGAAAGGTTCCCGACAAATCGACGGTAGACACCTCCGTAATGGTGGAGGGTTGCCGCTTCCTGAACTGCTCGGTTCTCATCACCGGGGACGGGGCGAAGTCCGGCACCTTCTATCTCGCCTATGCGCTGGCAAGAATCGGCTCGGGCACGACCTGCGCGGTCACGAACTGCGAGGCGTGGGGCTGTGACCTCACCTCCTCCCTCCCGGATGGGAAGGCCTCCAACAGCACGCACGACGGCTTCACCGGCGCGGAAAAGGCGACGGCTTCCGTCACCGGCTGTAAAATTCTCACCGAGGAGCCCGACACCACCTCCCACGTCTGCCACGTAAACGGCGATCACGTCTTCGCCGAGGAGTGGAGTGCGGGGCCGGACGGACATTTCCATGTTTGCCTTGTTCCGGAGTGCGGGGAGGAAACGGATCCGGTTCCCCATACCTACGAGTGGGTAGTCGATAAACCCGCTACCACCACGGAAACCGGTACCAAGCATGAGGAATGCACCGAATGCAAGTACAAGAACCCCGAAACGCTCGATACCGTGATCGAGGTTCTCAGCCACGACCACGTCGTCACCGAGCATCCCGCGATCCCCGCCACCTGCACAAAGCCCGGGAATGAGGCCTATTATACCTGCTCCGACCCGGCCTGCGACGGGGTAAAATATAAAGAAGAGGAATGCGTCAACGTCTGGGAGGACGTCACGCTTCCGGTGAATCCCGACGCCCATACCGAGAACACAGACGAAACCCTGCACAGCGACGGCGAGGGCCACTTCTTTCTCTGCACCGCCTGCGGAAAGGAATTTGACCGCGAGGAGCACAGCATCGGAAGCGAGTGGAAAACCTCCGACGAAAAGCACTGGAAGGA
>CANQQT010000008.1 GCA_947626065.1 uncultured Clostridia bacterium
GTTTGGTCACTTAATTATACCACAACATAGGGAGATCTTCTCTACTTTTTTGGGTCATATCATTTTATCACATACAAATTTGAGAATTGTTCTCAATTTCTTCTTTCTGTCGGAAAGAAACCGTGGGGAAAAGGCCCTTTCCCCGGTTTTGCGAAGGGAAACCGGCCTTTTCTCCGGGAATTTTTTCGCATTCATAAATTGTTTACTCTTTTTCAGGGATTGCCTCTTGACTTTTTTCTCCGCAATTCGTATAATATGTTAGTATGCTAACAGTTAGGGGCCGAACAGGCCTCCCTGCCAGCCGGACAGAAAGGAGATATTTCTATGGAAGAGCCCCGCACCGTCGGGATCGCCGTGCGCTGCCTCCATCATCAAATCGGGCGCGTCATTACCTCCCTGACAGCAAAGGAATTCGGAGATACCGCCACCGGCGTACACAGCTGGGTCCTCCGGTATCTTTATGACCACCGCGACCGCGACATTTTCCAGAAGGATCTCGAAAGCCGCTTTTCGGTCCGCCGCTCCACAATGACCTCCATTCTGAAGCTGATGGAAAAGAACGGGATGATAACAAGGGAGCCGGTCCCTTACGACGCGCGGCTGAAAAAGCTGATTCTCACCCCCGCCGCCATCGACATTCAGGACAAAATCCGCCTCCAGATCGACGAACTGGAGGCCAAAATGCGAAGCGGCATTTCGGAGGAAGAGCTTTCCTGCTTTTTTGCCGTGACGGACAAAATCATGAACAACCTGAAATAACCTCCCCGCAACAATTCTTATTCGAAAAAAGGAAACCTGATTATGCTGAAACGACTTGCCAAATGCATCCGGGAATACAAGCTCCCGACGATCCTCACGCTGATTTTCATCGTCGGCGAGGCGATCATCGAGTGCCTGATTCCCTTCATCACCGCCAACATGGTGAACCAGATACAGTCGGGAGCAGAAATCGGTGTGATTCTGCGCACCGGCCTGCTCCTTGCCGTCATGGCGATTCTCTCCCTCAGCTGCGGAGGAATCGCCGGATACACCTGTGCGAAGGCCTCCTCCGGCTTCGCCAAGAACCTCCGCGCCGACCTCTTCCGGAAAATTCAGACCTATTCCTTTGAGAACATCGACAAATTCTCCTCCTCCTCTCTCGTGACCCGTCTGACCACCGACGTGTCCAACGTGCAGATGGCCTACATGATGATCATCCGGACCGCCATCCGCGCTCCGCTGATGTTCACCTTCTCGATCATCATGGCCTACCGCATGGGCGGAAAGCTCGCCACCTCCTTCGTCATCATCATACCGGTGCTTGTCTGCGGTCTGCTCCTCATCAGCCGGAAGGCGATGCCGGCCTTCCGTAGTGTCTTCCGCAAATACGACCGCCTAAACGAGTCGATTGAGGAAAACGTCCGTGCGATGCGGGTCGTCAAGGGCTTTTCCCGTGAAGACTACGAAAAAGAAAAATTCGGTACCGCCGCCGAGGAAATCCGGAAGGACTTCACCCGGGCGGAGCGCATCGTAGCCCTCAACACGCCGCTGATGCAGATCTGTCTGAACTTCAACATGGTATTCGTTCTCTTCGTCGGCTCAAGGATCATCGTTTCGACGGGCGGGGAGGCCCTCGGCGTCGGACAAATTTCGGGAATGCTCACCTACGGGATGCAGATTCTCATGTCCCTGATGATGGTCTCGATGATTTACGTCATGCTCACCATGTCCGCCGAGTCGATGCGCCGTATCTACGCGGTGCTGACCGAGGAGCCCACCCTTCACAATCCTGCCTCTCCTCTCACCGAGGTGCCCGACGGGTCGGTCGATTTTGAAAACGTCAGCTTCAAGTATTCCGCCGAGGCCGACGCCTTTGCCCTCTCGGATATCAATCTTCACATCCGTTCCGGCATGACGGTCGGCATTCTCGGAGGAACCGGCTCCAGCAAATCGACCCTTGTTCAGCTGATTCCCCGTCTCTACGACGTGACGGAGGGCGCCGTCAAGGTCGGCGGAAACGACGTAAGAAGCTACGACATCGAGGCCCTGCGGGAGGCCGTCGCCATGGTTCTGCAGAAGAATCAGCTCTTCTCGGGAACCATCAAGGACAACCTCCGCTGGGGCAACGAAAACGCCACCGACGGGGAAATCGAGGAGGCCTGCAAGCTCGCGCAGGCAGACGAATTCGTCCGCTCCTTCCCCGACGGCTACGACTCTTGGATTGAGCAGGGCGGCACCAACGTGTCGGGCGGACAGAAGCAGCGCCTCTGCATCGCCCGCGCCCTGATCAAGAAGCCGAAGATCCTGATTCTCGACGACTCCACCAGCGCCGTCGATACCAAGACCGACGCGCTGATCCGCGCCGGCTTTGCAAGGTACATCCCGGAAACCACCAAAATCATCATCGCCCAGCGCGTTTCCTCCGTTCAGGACGCCGACCTGATCCTCGTCCTTGACGGCGGAAGGATTTCGGCGGCGGGAACCCATGAAGAGCTGATGAAAACCAGCCCGATTTACCGCGAGGTATACGAGTCGCAGACGAACGGAGGCAACGAAAATGAATAAACCGATGAATCGCCGCGCCGCTCCCGGCCGCAAGCTGAACGGAAAAATGCTTCTCCGCCTGATAAAGGAGCTTTTCTCCGCCTATCCGGTCCTCGTGCCCCTCACCGCCGGTTGTATCCTCTTCTCCGCCATCGTCTCCTCCATTCCGGCCATCTTCATTCAGAAGGTCATCGCCGTCATCGACGCCTGCACCGCCTCCGGCGACTGGGCGCAGGCCTCCCGGGAAATCGTCCCGAAGATTGTCGTTCTGGCGGTGCTGTATATCCTCTCCATCGTCTCCATCACCACCTACAACCAGCTGATGGCCATCATCACGCAGGGCTTCCTCTGCCGGATGCGCCGCAAGATGTTCGACGGAATGCAAAACCTCCCGATCCGCTATTTCGACACCAACAAGCACGGCGATATCATGAGCCATTACACCAACGATATCGACACCCTGCGCCAGCTCGTCTCCCAATCGCTCCCCAGTCTGCTCCAGTCCAGCGCCATCGTCCTGACCGTCCTCTTCATCATGCTCTGGTACAGCGTTCCGCTGACGCTTGTCGTCCTGTTCGGCGTGATCGCCATGTTCTTCGTGACAAAGAAGATCGGCGGAGGCTCCGCCAAATACTTTGTCCGTCAGCAGAAATCACTCGGTAAAACCGAGGGCTTCATTCAGGAAATGATGAGCGGGCAAAAGGTCGTCAAGGTCTTCTGCCATGAGGAAGAGGCCATCGAGGACTTCGACAGAATCAACGGAGAGCTCTATGAGGACGGCTTCCGGGCCCATGCCTACGCAAACGTCCTCGGCCCCATCATCCAGAACATCGGAAACATCCTCTACGTTCTCTGCGCGACGGTGGGCGGCCTTCTGCTCCTTCTCAAGGTGCCGAACGTCGGCATCTCCTCCGCTCTTCTCGGGATCGGCGTTCTCACCATCGACATCATCGTTCCCTTCCTGAACATGACGAAGCAGTTCACCGGAAACGTCAACCAGTTCTCCCAGCAGATCAACGCGATCATCATGGGTATGGCGGGCGCCGAGCGGATCTTCGCCCTGATGGACGAGAAGCCGGAGGCCGACGAGGGCTACGTCACGCTTGTCGACGCGGTGGAAAAGGAAGACGGAAGCCTTGAGCCCGCCGGGAAGCATACCGGCATCTGGGCATGGCAGCATCCGCACGGCGATGGAACCGTCACCTACACGAAGCTGCGCGGCGACGTCCGCATGACCGACGTCGACTTCGCCTATGAGGAAGGCAAGCCGGTTTTGCACGACATTTCCCTCTATGCGGAGCCGGGACAGAAGGTGGCCTTCGTCGGCGCGACGGGCGCCGGGAAAACCACCATCACCAACCTGATCAACCGCTTCTACGACATTGCCGACGGAAAAATCCGCTACGACGGCATCAACATCAACAAGATAAAGAAATCCGACCTCCGCCGCTCCCTCGGTATCGTGCTTCAGGACGTCAACCTCTTCACCGGGACGGTGCTGGATAACATCCGCTACGGGAAGCTGGACGCCACCGACGAGGAGTGCATCGAGGCGGCGAAGCTTGCCAACGCTCACGACTTCATCGTCCGTCTGCCGAACGGCTATCACACCGAGCTGAGCGGCAACGGCGCCAACCTCTCGCAGGGACAGCGCCAGCTGATTTCCATCGCCCGCGCGGCGGTCGCCGACCCGCCCGTCATGATTCTTGACGAGGCGACCTCCTCCATCGACACCCGCACCGAGGCGCTTGTCCAGCAGGGCATGGATCGGCTGATGAAGGGCCGTACCGTCTTCGTCATCGCCCACCGCCTCTCCACCGTCATGAACTCCGACGTCATCATGGTGCTTGACCACGGAAGGATCATCGAGCGGGGCAATCACGAAAAGCTGATTGCCGAAAAGGGCACCTACTATCAGCTCTACACCGGCGCCTTCGAGCTGGAATAAAAGAAAATCCCCCGCTTCGCCGGCAAAAACACGAAGAAGGAGAAATTCCATGTTTTTTAAAGAAATCAAAAAGCCCCTCGGCTTCGGCTTCATGCGCCTGCCGCAGAAGGATGGAGAAATCGACTACGACACCTGCTGTGCGATGGTCGACCTCTTCCTTGAAAACGGCTTCAACTATTTTGACACCGCCCACGGCTACCACGGCGGGAAAAGCGAGGTTGCCATCCGCAAATGCCTGACCTCCCGCTATCCGCGGGAACGCTACGTCCTTGCGAACAAGCTCTCCCCCGACTTTTTCGGGAAGGAGGAGGATATCCGCCCCCTCTTTGCCGAGCAGCTCGCCATCTGCGGCGTCGAATATTTCGACTTCTACCTCATGCACGCGCAGAGCCGGAGGAGCTTCGCCAAATACAAGGCCTGCCGCGCCTACGAGACGGCGCTTGCCTTAAAGGAAGAGGGAAAAATCCGGCATCTGGCCATTTCCTTCCACGACAAGGCCGCCGTGCTCGACGAAATTCTCACCGAATATCCGCAGATTGAGGCGGTACAGCTTCAATTCAACTACGCGGACTACGACGACCCCTCAGTGGAAAGCCGGAAATGCTACGAAACCTGCCGGAGGCACGGGAAGCCGGTCATCGTCATGGAGCCCGTCAAGGGAGGACGGCTGGCCAACCTGCCGGAGGAGGCCGCCGAGGTTCTCCGCAAGGCCGGGGAAGGCAGTCCCGCCTCCTTTGCCATCCGCTTTGCCGCCGGCTTTGAGGGCGTCACCGCCGTGCTGTCCGGCATGAGCAGTCCTGAACAGCTCCGCGACAACGTCAGCTTTATGAAGGACTTCCACCCGCTGAATGAAAGAGAGACGGCGGCTCTGCGGGAGGTCTGCAAAATTCTCGAAAAGCTCCACACCGTCCCCTGCACCGCCTGCCGCTACTGTACAGACGGATGCCCGGCGGGCATTCCGATTCCCGACCTCTTCTCCTGCCTGAACGCCAAGAAGACCTTCCGACCGGGGGATCACGCCGAGACCTACCGGGCCCTCACCGCCCAAAAGGGGAAGGCCTCCGACTGCCTCGGATGCGGCAAATGCGAGGCGGCCTGCCCTCAGCACCTTGAAATCCGGGGACTGCTGAAGGAGGTTGCGGCGGAATTTGAGGGCTGATAAAGTCCCCCACCGACCCTCAAAAATCAAGAGAAATCGTCCGTGTAAGCCGTTTACCCGGGCGATTTTCGCTTTTCGCCGCTCCTCAATCCCCGCGCAGGAGCAAATCAGCCGAAGAAGGGCGCCATCGCCTTTTCAAGTGCCTCCTCCGTCTCGGCCCGCGCCTCCGTCAGGGGAAGCCTCAGCTCCCCGGAGCAAAGGCCGCGCCTTTTCAGCGCCGCCTTGACGGGAATGGGGTTGGTCTCGGAAAAGAGCGCCTTCATCAGGGGCAAAAGCCGGTAATAAAGCGCCGTCGCCTCCTCCCGGGCGCCCCCGAACCACGCCGCGCAGAGGCTGTGCAGCTCGGCGGGGAGAAGGTTGGAAACCACCGAAATCACCCCCGCCGCGCCGAGGGAGAGAAGCGGCAGGACGAGGTCGTCGTTCCCGCTGTAGACCGCCAACCGATCCCCGAAGCGAAGGAGAAGCTCCGCCGCCCTCGAAACGCTTCCCGACGCCTCCTTAATCCCGACGGCGGCGCCGCTCTCGGCCAATTTTTCATAGACGCCGTCGGGGATATCGCACCCGGTGCGGGAGGGGACGTTGTAGACGATAAGCGGCTTCCCCGCCGCCTCCGCGATCGCAAGAAAATGAGCGGTCATGCCCTCCGCGCCCGGGCGGTTGTAATAGGGAGCGACGGCGAGAACCGCGTCGGCCCCTTCCCGGCAGGCAAGTCTTGAAAGCTCCGCCGAACGGGAGGTGTCGTTGCTCCCCGTCCCGGCAATCAACGGAATTTTCCCGCTCACCTCCTCCGCCGCCACCGCTATACACCTCAGCTTTTCCACAGTCGAAAGCGTCGGGGCCTCCCCGGTCGTCCCGCAGACGATAAGGGCGTCGGCTCCCCCCGCAAGCTGGTATCTGCATAACCGCCGGAAGGCCGGGAAATCAATTTTCCCGTCCAAAAACGGCGTGACAAGCGCGGTGCCGACCCCGCGAAACGGTTCCTTTTTCATTTTTCCCTCCGAAAGTCTGCCGCCTTCTCTGCCTTTTTTCCTCAAGGCCTTGAAATTGCCGCAAATATGTACTATAATGGAAGGCAGGGCGGCTTATCCGCCTTCCGTCAGCGAATACACATCACCAAATGAAAATGAGAGACAAGCCCTGCCATGATTACCAATCAACTGTCCGAAACTTCCCTCACGACAAAGGATTTTTATTACGAGCTTCCCCCCGACCGCATCGCGCAGGTTCCCGCCGAGCCGAGGGATTCCTCCCGCCTCCTCGTCCTTGACAGGAAAACCGGGGAAATTTCCCACCGCGTCTTCCGCGACGTGACCGACTACTTAAAAAAGGGAGACGTGCTTGTCATCAACGACAGCAAGGTCATCCCGGCGCGTCTCTACGGAGTCAAGGCCGATACCGGCATCACCGTGGAGGTCGTGCTCCTCCGCTCCCGTGGGCTGAACGTCTGGGAGGTCATGACGAGGCCGGGAAGGCGCTGTAAGCCCGGTACTGTTATTCTATTCGGGGACGGCCTTCTCCGTGCGGAGGTTCTTGAAACCGCCGAGGGCGGAACCCGCCTTGTCAAATTCGACTACGAGGGAGACAACCTTTTTTCGATTCTCGACCGCATCGGTCAGATGCCGCTCCCGCCCTACATCACCGAAAAGCTGAAGGATAAAAACCGCTACCAGACCGTTTACGCAAGGGAAGAGGGCTCGGCGGCGGCTCCGACGGCGGGACTGCACTTCACCGAGGAGCTCCTTGAAAAAATCAAAGCCATGGGCGTGGAAATCGTGCCGGTCATGCTCCACGTCGGCCTCGGGACCTTCCGTCCCGTAAAGGAGGAGCACATCGGGGATCATGAGATGCATTCGGAATTCATTTCGGTTTCCAAGGAGGCCGCCGACCGCATCAACAACCGCACCGGGAGGGTCATCGCCGTCGGCACCACCTCCTGCCGCGTGCTGGAAAGCGCTTCCGACGAAAACGGCGTGATTCATCCCGTCACCGACGACACGAAAATTTTCATCTATCCCGGCTACCGCTTCAAAATCACCGACGCGCTGATCACCAATTTTCACCTCCCGGAAAGTACGCTTCTCATGCTGGTATCGGCCCTTTCCGACCGGGAAACGATTCTGAGGACCTACGAGACCGCCATCCGGGAGGGCTACCGGTTCTTCTCCTTTGGAGACGCCATGATGATTCTTTGATTTGTATATGATTTTCATATACGAATAGACGGTATCTATTGACAAACGGTATTTATTGGCGTATAATAGAAGCAGAAAATCAAAGGAGGCATTCCCATGGCACAAACCAATGTAAACATCCGGATGGACGAGGCTACCAAAATCGCGTTTGACAAATTCTGCCGCGAAATCGGGTTGTCCACCAGCGCGGCGTTCAACATTTTTGCAAAAACCGTCGTGCGCGAGCAGAGAATTCCCTTTGCGCTTACCACGGAGGTTCCCAACGCCGTAACCCTTTCGGCCATGGAGGAGGCGGAGGAGATGAAGCGCCATCCGGAAAAATACAAGTCTTATGGCAGCGCGGAAGAAATGCTGGAGGACGTTTTGAATGAGACTTGAGATCGTCCCTTCCGGCCATTTTCGGAAGATAAAGTGGATGAAGGAGACTTTTTCTTTTTTGACAAAAACCGTCTCTTCCTCCCCCTTTTCGGATAACCTGAAAATTTTCCTTTAAAATTCCTCTTTTTTCGTCAAAGCTCTCCCAATCGCGTTGACAACGGAAAAGAAAAGTGCTATACTATAAAGAAGACAAGGACTTCCCGCGGCGCCCGCGAAAGCGCATAAAGAGCGCCTGAGTAAAGCGCACAAGCAAAGTGACGAGTACAGCGCACAAGCGCCGCTTGCGGGAGATTTTGTTTTTGAAATCCGCGCAGGCGGACAAATAAATTTTTTACGCAAATCAGAGAGGAACCATCACCAATGAAATCGTTTATCGAAAAGAACCGGGAAGAGCTGTATACCGCCTTGAAGGAGCTCTGCGCCATTCCCGCACCTTCTCACATGGAACAAAATCGCGCCGCGTACTGCAAAAACTGGCTGGAGCGCGCGGGAGCCAAAGGCGTTTACATAGACGACGCGCTAAACGTCATTTATCCTCTCTGCTGTGAGGGGAACGATAAAATCACCGTCTTTGCCGCGCATACCGACACGGTTTTCCCCGACCTTGAGCCGATGCCTTACACAGACGACGGCGAGAAGGTCCGCTGCCCCGGCGTGGGAGACGATACCGCCAACCTCGTCATTCTCATGATGCTCGTCAAATACCTGATCGAAACCGGCTTCAAGCCGAAAAGCGGCGTGTTGTTTGTCTGCAATTCCTGCGAGGAAGGCCTCGGCAACCTGAAGGGAACGCGTCAGCTGTTTCAGGATTATGAGGGGCGCATCGAAAAATTCATCTCCTTCGACGGCGGGATCGGAGTCATCCACGACAGAAGCGTCGGCTCCCGCCGCTATGAGGTGGAGGTAAAAACCGAGGGCGGCCATTCCTACTCAAAATTCGGAAGAGAAAACGCCATTCATCGACTGGCGGAAATCGTGAATGAAATCTACCGCCTCAAGGTTCCGGAAAAGCCGGGAACGCTGACGACCTATAACGTCGGCACCATCTGCGGCGGAACGTCGGTCAATTCGATCGCTCAGAACGCGTCGATGCTCTGCGAGTACCGTTCCGACGACGCGGAATGCCTTGAAAAAATGCAGACCTGCTTTGCGGATATTTTCAAAAAAGCCCAGTCGGAAAAGGTAGAGGTTTCGGTCCGCTTGGTCGGCGACCGCCCCTGTAGCCGCACCGACGACCGGTATATCGAGCCTCTGCGGCGTGCGATAGGGCCGATCATTGAGGAGATCAAGGGAGAGCCTGTGATCTTCAACAGCGCCTCGACCGACAGCAATATCCCGCTGTCGCTGGGGATCCCGGCTCTGACCGTCGGCCTGTACGTCGGTGCCGGCGCGCATACCCGCGAGGAATGGATTTTGAAATCGTCGCTTCCCGTCGGACTGGAAGCGGCCATACGCATTGTGAAAAAACTGACGGAGGACTGAAACATGAAATTCACAGCTGTAGGAGATATGATCATCCAAAAGAGGATTTACGACGGATTTGAGGGCATCGCGGAGCTGGCGCCCTTCATTAAACAGGGCGACGCCCGATTTTTCAACCTCGAAACGACCCTGAACCGGGAAGGAGAGGCCTGCGCCTCCCAATTCAGCGGAGGCACCTATCTCCGCACCGACCCGGCGGTGTTGGGGGACATCCTCCGCTTCGGCTTCAATATGACCTCCTTCAACAACAATCACGCTCTCGACTTCGGATACCGGGGACTTCTCCGGACGTGGGAGACGGTCAACGCCTCCGGGCTTGTGCACGCCGGCGTCGGAAGAAATTTAGCGGAGGCCGCCGCTCCCCGTTTCCTTGAGACGAAAAACGGACGGGTGGCGTTGATCTCCGTCAACACCAACTTCAATCCGTCGATGCTGGCGGGGGAGCAAACGCCCCGCGTCCCCGGCCGCCCGGGAGTCAACGGCCTCCGGATTGAAAGCCGGATTGAGCTTCCGAAGAAAGATCTTGAGGCCATCCGGCGGATTGCAAAGGAGACCGGCATAAACGTGGGGGCGGAAATCACCCGGAAGGAGGGCTATATCGCCGAGCTTCCGGAAAACGAGGCGGAGTTTGGAGATTATCGCTTTGTAGAGGGCGAATGCTCCCGGGTGGTATCGCACGTTTCGGCGACGGACATGGCGCGGGTGGAAAAGGCGATCGCCGAGGCTACCTTCCAGGCGGACTACGTCCTCATCTCGATCCATTCTCATCAGCTGAGCGGAACGGCCAAGGAAAATCCATCGGATTTCCTTATCGAATTTGCCCACCGGTGCATCGACGTCGGAGCGAACGCGGTGATCGGGCACGGCCCGCACCTTCTCCGCCCGATTGAGATCTACCGGGACTGCCCGATTTTCTATTCGCTGGGCGATTTCACGCTTCAGCTCTACGACATCGAATTTGCGCCGGAGGAATTCTACGCCAAGTTCGGCCTGACGTCGGCCTCCACCGTCTGGGAGCTGTTAAAGAAGCGCTCGAAGAATTTCACCGTCGGCCTGATGACCGATCCCCGGATGTTCCGGACGGTGATTCCGTTCTGGCAGACCGAGGGCAAACGCCTCACCTCTCTTACGCTGATGCCGGTGGAGATGAAGATGGACGGAAACCGCTCGGAGCTCGGACTCCCCCGCCGCACCGACGGGGAGGAGATCGCCGCCTACCTTGCGGAAATGTGCCGCCCCTTCAACACCGACGTGCGTCTGCAGAGCGACGGGCTGATCCACTGCGCGTGGTAAGCGTTCGGCGCCGGTCGGCGGAAAGGCCTTGCCCCGCGCGGCCCCCGCTCCCTTCCGCGACCGGTTCCCACGGCGTATAAAGGAACGGTTTTCCCCACTCATGAAAAGGACGCTGACGGCCCGGTAGAGAACCGGCAAAGCCCTTCCCTACCGGGCAAAGTGAAAAGGAGCCTTCATGTCAAAAAAAGTCATCGCCGTCGTCGGCCCCACCGCCTCCGGGAAGACCGCGCTCTCCCTCCGTCTCGCGGAGGAGGTCGGAGGGGAAATTCTCTCCTGCGACTCGATGCAGGTCTATCGCGGCATGGATATCGGCACCGCCAAGCCGACCGCCGAGGAACAGGCGCTTGTCCCTCACCATCTCATCGATCTGGTCCCTCCCGACCGTCCCTTTTCCTGCGCCGACTACAAGCCTCTTGCTGAGGCGGCCCTTGCCGATGTTCTGTCCCGGGGAAGGGTTCCGATTTTCTGCGGAGGAACCGGCCTCTATCTCGACGCCGTCCTCACGGTGGGGAGCTTTTCCCCCTCCGTCCCGCCCGAAATCCGGAAGGAGCTTCTTTCTTCCTCTCCCGAGGCCCTCTGGGAAGAGCTTTCCCTTGTCGATCCCGAAAGCGCCGCCGCCATCCACAAGAACAACGTAAAACGGGTTATCCGTGCCCTTGAAATCTACCGGGGCACCGGAAAGACCAAAACCGAATGGGATCGGCTCTCTCGCCGGCCGTCCCCCGCTTATGACGCCCTGTGCATCGGCCTTTTTTTCTCCGACCGCGACGCCCTCTATCGGCGGATTGAGGCGCGGGTAGACGAAATGCTTGCACAGGGACTGGTGGAGGAGGTAAGAGCCCTCCGCTCCTCCCTCTCCCCGACCGCTTCACAGGCCATCGGGTACAAGGAGATTCTCCTTTTTCTTGACGGGGTTCTTTCCTACGACGAGGCCGTCGAGCTTCTCAAAAAGAATACCCGCCACTATGCCAAGCGGCAGCTTACGTGGTTCCGGCGTGATCCCGACACCGTCTGGTTTCCCGCCGACGGCCGGGACAGCTTTAAAGACATTGTAACCGTTGTAAAAAAGCACTTAACCGATTGACCGGGAAACGATATACCGAAACAGACGGGGGAGGCCTTGCCTCACCCCCGCCGGAAGATTGTATGAGGTTTAAGAAACCGATATGGATTTTCAATACCTGAAGGGCGTTTTCAAATATGTGGCGTCGGTTCTTCTCTCCGCCGTGCTCATCGCCTACATCCTTTACCATATTGCGGGCGGATTTCAATCCGAGATTCTGACCTCCGCCGCCGAGCTGACCACCATGGAGGAAACCCTGACCCTTCGCGCCACCGTCATGCGGAACGAGAAGGTTTTGTATTCCCCTGTGGATGGGGAGGTCAACTACCTCTACAGCGACGGGGACAAGCTCCCGACGCAGACCGCCGTCGCCGAGGTCTATCCCGCTGAGGGATCCGGGGAGCTGCAGCAGAGCATCCTCGCCCTTGACCGCATGATTCGTCTTCTTGAAAACAGCAACATGAGCGATTCCGAGAAGCGGACCGACACGGCCTCGACCGACAAGCTCATCTGGAAGACCTTCTACGCCTACGTCGACTACGCGGAGGCGGGACGGGTTTCCGACGCGACGAACTCCTCGGAGGATCTTTTGATTCAGATGAACAAGCGGCGGATCATCACCCACACCGTCAACGACTACAATTCCCTGATTGAAAAACTGAAAGCGGAAAAGTCCTCCCTCACCTCCCGTCTCCCCTCTGTGCAATCGACGGTCGTCACCGACGAGGTCGGCTACTTCTACAGCGCCGTCGACGGATACGAGTCGGTGTTTTCCTCCGAGAACATCGCCACCCTCACCTACAGCGACTATCTCGACCTCTGTCAAAGAAGTCCGGAGGATCACTCCGGCACCGGCGTCGGCTATCCGATAGGAAAGCTGGTGACCGATCACCTCTGGTATCTTGCCTGCGAGGTCGAAACCGATCAGCTCCACTATTTTGAAAGCGGAAGCTACTACGACGTCAAATTTCCCTACAACGGCGGAATCGCCATCCGTATGTACCTCTACCGCATCCTCTCCGACGTCGGAGCCGGCTCGGCGGTTCTCCTCTTCCGGACCGATATCCTTCCGCAGGATTTTAACTACCTGCGGACGCAGACGGTGCAGATCGTCAAAAGCTCCCACACCGGCTACCGGGTTCCGGCCTCCGCCGTCCATATCGTCGACGGCAAGGAGGGCGTGTACATCCTGCGCGGCTCCCTCGTCCGCTTCCGCCGCATCAAGACGCTCTTTGAATCGGACGGCTACTTCATCGTGAAGGAGCGGGACGAAAGCGCCGACGACCGTGCCGACTGGCTGGCCAAAAACGAATTTGTCATCGTGAAAGGGAAAGACCTTTATGACGGAAAAATCATCAACTGAGAAAGCGCCCGCCGAGGAGACCCTTCTTTCGGTCAAAAAGAACCTCACCGAAATTTTCTCCGCCGTGGCGGGGAAAAACGTCACGGTCATGGCGGCCACCAAAACCGTTCCCCCCGCCGTCATCAATTACGCAATCACGGAATGCGGACTCCGCAACATCGGGGAAAACCGGGTACAGGAGCTGAACGAAAAATACGACCGGTTAGCGCTTGACGGCGTGAAGGTGCATTTCATCGGAACGCTTCAGCCGAACAAGGTAAAATACCTCATCGGTCGCGTCTGCCTCATCCATTCCCTCGACAGCCTCAAGCTGGCGGAGGAAATCTCCCGCCGCTCCCGGTCGGCGGGAACCGTCACCGACGTGCTCTGCGAGGTGAATATTGGGGAGGAGGCCGCCAAGGGCGGCGTAAACGAGAGCGAAACCGAGGCCTTTCTCCGCCGGGTCGCGGATTTTGAGGGAATCCGCGTCCGCGGACTGATGGTCATCGGCCCGCACTGCGAAAATACCGAGGACTACCGCCCCTTCTTCGAGAGGACGAGGGATCTTTACGACTCCTTGAAGAGAAAGGGCTTCTTCGGGGAGGCGCCGATTCTCAGCATGGGAATGTCGGACAATTACCGCCTCGCCGTCGAGTACGGAGCGACCCTGATCCGGCCGGGAAGCGCCATTTTTGGGGCCCGAAAGGCCGTTTTGCCCCCCTCCTGAGGGAAAGGTAGGCATCCTGCACAAAATTTTTTTGAAATATTCGGCAAGGTTTTTGAAAAAACGGTTGCTTTCGCAGAAATTTTATGATATAATGTTTCTATATAGTATTCACCGAATGGTTTCCGACAAAAAAAGCGAAAAAATTACAGAATATAAATCGATTTACGGAGGTACGAGAACATGGGATTTTTTAACAAGTTAGGAAAAATGATCAATCCGGAAGACGACTACGACTACGAAGACGACGACGGCGGCTACGAGAACGACGACGGCCTCGTGGATGAGCCTGTGGTTCAGAATCCGAGCACTCAGAGCTCCGGCTATACCCAGCCTCAGTCGAGAGGGCAGTCCTCTTCCGGGATGGGTCTCAATTCCGGTGCGCTTGAGCTGAAGGTGGTCAAGCCGGAGAAATACGACAGCACCACCGCGCAAAAAATTGCCGACCATCTGCTGAACCGCCGCACCGTTGTCCTCAATCTTGAGGCCACCAACAAGGAGGCCGCCCGCCGCCTCATCGACTTTTTGAGCGGCGTCGCCTACTCCATCGACGGGTACATTCAGAGAGTCGCCAACAACACCTTCGTCATCGTTCCGAACAACGTCGACGTTTCGGGCGAACAGCTTCAGGAAGCCAAGAAGCCGGACGACGGCGATCTTTTCTGACGCCTCCTTTTTCCGTATTGCCGCTGAGCCCCCGCACAGCGGCAATGCGGTTTGTCTGCGCGTTTTGCTCTGCTCAAACGGACTGTGAAAGCAAAGCCTTCGCAGAACCGTTTGTTTTTCTTCTGAGGGGCTTTTTCTCTGCGGAAACGGACAGAAAGGAGGGGTTTTATGTCCACGGCCGTCACCATGCTCGTCAACTTTGTCTACTATCTCATCTCGGTAGTACAGCTCGCCATGCTGGTTCGCGCGGTACTGTCCTGGGTCATGCCCGACGCCGAGGGCACTCTTATCAATTTCCTCTACGCGATAACCGAACCCTTCATCGGCATCATAAGACGCATCACCGACCGCTTTGTCAATTACTCCGGGCCGCTTGACCTCTCCTTCGCCATCACCGTGATTCTTCTGACGGTCATTCAGCTTATCCTCGCCCCTTACCGCTGAAACGCGATGCCCTGTCGCCGGTGCGCGCCGTTTATCGTCGAAACGCCTTCCCTTGTCACGGAAGCGCGGCGCCATCGTCGAATCGCACTCTCTTGTCACGGAAACGCGGCGCCATCGTCGAAACGCATTCTCTTGTCATGGAAACGCGCCTCCCGCCGGAACGCGCTCTCTTGTCACGGACACACCATCTCTTGCCACGGAAGCGTGGGGCTCCCTGCCCGCTGAGCGCCCTGCCGCTAACCGTGTTCGCATTGTCAAAAAACGCGCCGCTGCGGCGCCTGATTGTCTTTAAAATGCAGATCCCTATCGCTATACTGCAACCGCGCCTTTTCGTCCGCCCCCCGTGCGGTCCTGCCATTTTCATCATAAACGGGGAGAAAGGAACGCTTTCCCTTCGGAAAGCCTGATATTATGATTTCTCCGCACGAACTGAAAAACAAGGAATTTTCCAAATCCTTACGAGGCTACAGCACCGTTGAGGTCGATGAACACATCGACTTCATCGTTGAAAAATATACCGAGCTCTACCGGGAAAACGACGAGCTGGAGAAAAAGCTCCGCATGACAGAGGCACAGCTCGACGCCCTGAAGGCGGAGGAGGAATCGATCCGTTCCACCCTCGTCAACGCCCAGAAGGCGAGCGCCCGCATCATCGACGAGGCGAACGAGCAGGCCGACGTCATCATGCGCTCCGCCAAAAACAGCTGCGACCGTCTGATCGCCGAGTTGAAGGTAACCGTCAAAAAGGAAAACGAACGGCTGGAAAAGATAAAAAGCGAGGTGGCCGCCTTCAAGGCCGCCCTGTTTGAGGGCTATCAGTCGCACATTGAGCTGATTGAATCCATCGCCCCCGACGTTCCCCCCGACGCCTCGGCAAGCGACCTCGGAGAGAAGCAGGCGGAGGAATTCTCCCGCCTTGTCGTCGAGCGCATCCGCGCCGACCTTTCCGGGAAAAAGGCGGTAATTTCCGGCTCCGACACCCCCTATGCGGAGGAGGAAGAGACCGGAGACGACCTTCCCGGGGCAGAGGAAGAAGACGCCTTCTCGGAGGGCGGCTCGGCGGAGCTGAAAATCCCCGATGAGTTGCTCGACGAAGAAGAGGAGGCGGAACCGGAAGAGATTCCATCGGCCCCTATCCGCGAGGAGCGGGAGCCGGAAAACGCCGGGGAGGATCAGCCGGAACCGCTTCTCCTCGCCACTGAGCGAACCACTGTCGAAAGCGGGGCGGGCGTGGTCGATTCGATTCGCCGCATCAACCGCGACCTCTCCCCTTCCGGGGACGATGACGACGAGGAGTTTCTCCGGATGCTGAACAACGTCGCCTCCGGCTCCGACCGCGACCTGTCGCAGGCCGACGAATTTTCGATGGTCTACGACGGAAAAAAGAAGAAATAAACCCCCATTCGGTTTCAGAAAGGCAACTACGATGACACAGGATTATACCGCAACACTGAACCTGCCGCAGACCGATTTCCCGATGCGCGCCAATCTGCCGCAGAGGGAACCCGGCTTCTACGACCGCTGGACCGCCATCGACCTTTACCGCGAGGTAAAGAAGAAAAACAGCGGCAAGCCCCTCTTTGTCCTTCACGACGGCCCTCCCTTCTCAAACGGCAACATTCACATGGGCACCGCCATGAACAAGATTCTGAAGGACTTCATCAACCGGAGCAAATCGATGACGGGGCATTTTGTGCCCTACGTCCCGGGCTGGGACAATCACGGAATGCCGATTGAGTCGGCCATCATCAAGCAGAACAAGCTCGACTGCAAAAAGATGAGCATTCCGGAATTCCGTCGGGCCTGCCACGCCTTCGCGCAGAAATTCGTCGATATTCAGATGGCGCAGTTCAAGCGGCTGGGCGTCCTTGCTGACTGGGAGCACCCCTACCTGACGATGAATCCCTCCTTCGAGGCCACCGAGGTCAAGGTGTTCGGGGAGATGTACAAAAAGGGCTATATCTACAAGGGCCTGAAGCCCGTTTACTGGTGTCCCCACGACGAAACGGCGCTCGCGGAGGCGGAAATCGAATACCGGGATGACGAATGCACCTCTGTATACGTAAAATTCCCGGTCTTGGACGACAAAGGAAAGCTCTCTCCCTACTGCGACCTTTCAAAGACCTATTTCATCATCTGGACGACCACCACGTGGACCCTTCCCGGCAACCTTGCCATCGCCCTGCATCCGCGGGAAAGCTATGCCCTGCTCCGCGCCGGGGACGGAAACTTCTATATCGTCGCCGAGGCGCTCGCTGAGAATACGATGCGTCAGGGCGGCATCGAGGATTATGAGACCCTGCTCACCCTGCCGGGCAGCGAGTTTGAGTTCATGACGGCCTCTCATCCCTTCCTCGACCGCGCGTCCCTCATCGTGAACGCCGACTACGTCACGATGGACAGCGGCACCGGTTGCGTCCATACCGCGCCGGGCTTCGGAGCCGACGACTATGTGACCGGCCGCCGCTACCGTATGGAGATCCTCGTCCCGGTCGACGACCGCGGATATCAGACCTCCGACGCCGGAAAATTTGCCGGAATGTATTATCAGGACTCAAACAAGGCCATCCTTGAGGATATGAAGGAATCGAGAGCCCTCTTCGCCTCCGAAACCATCACCCACTCCTATCCCCATTGCTGGCGGTGCAAGAATCCCGTCATCTTCCGCGCCACCCCGCAGTGGTTCTGCTCCGTCGACGCCTTCAAGGAGGAGGCCGCCGAGGCCTGCCGCAAGGTCGACTGGATTCCCGAATGGGGCGGAGAGCGGATTACGCAGATGGTGAAGGAGCGCGCCGATTGGTGCATCTCCCGCCAGCGCCACTGGGGTCTGCCGATTCCCGTCTTCTACTGCTCCGACTGCGGAAAGCCGGTCTGCACCGACGAAACGGTGGAGGCCGTCGCGACCCTCTTTGCCGCCGAGGGCTCAAACGCTTGGTACGAAAAGACGCCGGAGCAGATTCTTCCCGCCGACTTTGCCTGCCCCTTCTGCGGAGGAAAGACCTTCACCGCCGAAACCGACACGCTTGACGGATGGTTTGATTCCGGTTCCAGTCACTTCGCCGTGCTGGAGGGGAATCCCGAAATGAAGTGGCCCGCCGACCTTTATCTGGAAGGAGCCGACCAATACCGCGGCTGGTTCCAGTCCTCCCTTCTCACCGCCGTCGGCGCGAAGGGTCAGGGCGCTCCCTACCGGCAGGTGCTCACCCACGGCTGGGTGGTCGACGGCGAGGGAAAGGCAATGCACAAATCGCTCGGAAATTCCATCGCCCCGGAGGAAATGATTGCCAAATACGGCGCTGATCTGGTCCGTCTCTGGGTCGCCTCCTCCGACTATCAGGTCGACGTCCGGGTTTCCGACAACATCTTCCGCCAGCTGAGCGAGGCCTACCGGAAAATCCGGAACACGCTCCGCATTCTGATGGCGAACCTCGGAACCGCCGAGAGTGATTTCAATCCCGAAACCGACGCGCTTCCCCCTTCTCAGCTCTACGAAATCGACAAATGGGCGCTTTCGCGGCTCAACGGGCTGATTCAGAGGGTAAGAGACGCTTACGACTCCTACTCCTTCCACATCGTCTACCATGAGCTGGTCAACTTCTGCACCGTCGATATGTCAAAGCTCTATATCGACATCACGAAGGACCGCGTCTATGTGGAAAGGAAGGATTCCCTTCCCCGCCGTTCCGCGCAGACCGTCATGTATACGGTTCTTCGCACCCTCGTCCTCCTGTCGGCTCCGATTTTAGCCTTCACCGCCGACGAGGCGTGGTGCGCCATGGCCCATTCCTCGAAGGACGACGTCCGGAGTGTGGCGCTGAACGAAATGCCGCAGGCCGACCCGGCTTACAATTTTGAGGAAATCGAAGGCCGTTGGAACCGCCTCTTTGCCTGCCGCGACGACGTGATGAAGGCTTTGGAGGAGGCGCGGGCCGCCAAAAGGATCGGAAAATCCTTGGATGCGAAGATCGTGCTGACCACCTCCGATGCCGAAAAATATTCCCTTCTTACCGGCTTCGGCAAGGAGCTTGAGACCGTCTTCATCGTTTCGGGCGTCAAGGTTCTCTCCGGCGACCGGGAATCGGTGGAGGTTCTCCCCGCCGACGGATGCAAATGCGTCCGGTGCTGGAAATATGCCGAGGACGGCATTGACCGGGACGGCTTCCTCTGCCGCCGCTGTGCCGAAGTTCTGGGAATAGAATAAGGAGTTTTTATGCAGACTCTGCTCTGGACAGCCATTCTCGCCTTCTCGATTCTCTCGGATCAGATAACGAAATATTTCGTCATCGAGCAGGTAAAGCCGGTCGGAACACGCCCCTTCCTTGAGGGGATCGTCCGCTTCCGCTACACCGAGAATACCGGCGCCGCCTTCGGGATTTTCAAGAATCACCCGTGGATTTTCATCGCCGCCACCTTCCTCGCCGTCTTTCTGATTCTCTTCTACCTCTTCCGGAATCACAAAAGGGTGCCGCTCTTCCTCGGCATTTCCCTCTCCATGATCGCCGGCGGGGGAATCGGGAATCAGATCGACCGACTGGCCCGCGGCTACGTTGTGGATTTTATCGACCTGCAGTTCATGAACTTCGCGATTTTCAACGTCGCCGACTGCTTCGTCACCGTCGGATGCTTCCTTGTCATCCTCGACCTGCTTTTCTTCCACCGGGACTTTTCCCTTCTTCCCGAGAAGGGCCCGAACGGGGACCCGAAAAAAGGAAAAAAGAGCGCCTCCACGGCCCCAAATGAGGCCGCCGACGGGAAAGCGTCGGGGGAAGCCGCTCCCTCGGGCGCAGGGAGAAAAACGGATGCCGAAAATCCGGTCGCCGATACGGCGGTCAATATGACGGTCAGTATGACTTCCGGAAGGGCTGCGGATACGGCGATCGACACTGCTGTCGATACGGTTTCCGGAGAGGTTTCCGATAAACCGGACGGAGCGGCAAGCGGCGCGATAAGCGACACAGTCGCCGACACATCCGCTGACGCAGTCGCAACCGCGACTGACAAAACGACCGCCGCTCAAACGACCCACGGCAAAGACGCGCCGAATGAATCTTCCACCGGAGGATAAGAATAAAAAATGATTGAACCTTCCGACGTCGGGAAACGGCTTGACATCTACGTGGCGGAGCGCGAAAATCTGACGCGTTCCGCCTCTGCCCGGTTGGCCTCGGAGGGTTTTGTCACGGTAAACGGGGCCGTCCTGCCGAAGCACTACCGACTGCGGGAAGGGGACGACGTCGAAATCACCCTGCCGGAGCCAGTTCCCGACCGCGCTCTGCCGGAGGATATCCCGCTCGACATCCTCTACGAGGACGGCGACCTCCTCGTCGTCAATAAGCCGAAGGGCATGGTGGTTCATCCCGCCGCCGGTCATCCGGGCGGGACGCTTGTCAACGCCCTTCTCTATCACTGCCGGGGTTCCCTCTCGGGAATCGGAGGAGTTCTCCGCCCCGGCATTGTCCACCGCATCGACCGGGACACAAGCGGACTTTTGGTCGTCGCCAAAACCGACACCGCCCATCTCTCCCTTGCCTCTCAGATTGCCTCCCACGCCTTTGAGCGGCGGTATCACGCGGTGGTCAACGGCCACCTCCGGGAGGAAAAGGGAACCGTCGATATCCCGATCGGGCGGCACCCCGTCGATCGCAAAAAAATGGCCGCCGTAAAGGACGGACGCCCCGCCGTGACGCATTACGAAAGACTCCTCCCCTTAAGCGGGGCCGATTATCTCAGCCTCCGGCTGGAGACGGGGCGAACCCATCAGATCCGCGTGCATATGGCCTATCTCGGCCACCCGCTCCTCGGGGACACCGTCTACGGAGGCGGAAGAACCAAATTCGAGCTCTCCCACGCCTCCCTTCTTTCCGGGCAGTGCCTCCACGCGAAAAGCATTTCCTTTCTTCATCCGACAAGCGGAGAGCTTCTCTCCTTCGAGTCTCCTCTTCCCTTCTATTTTGAAGAGACCCTCCGCCTTCTGAGGAGGGACATAAAATAAAAACCTTTGAAAACATCCTGCTTCTCAGCGATTTTGACGGAACCTTCACCGGGGAGGAGGGGAAAATCCTTCCCCGCAACGTTGAGGCAATCGAACGCTTCAAGGAAAAAGGCGGACACTTCGCCTTTTCCACCGGACGCCTCCCCTCCGTCATGAAAAAAATTTATCCCGCCTTCCGCTCCCTCGTCAACGCCCCGGTCATCATGGCCAACGGCGCGATTCTCTATGACGCCGAAAAAGACGAGACCTTCGGGGAAATCTGCTTTGACGGAAAATTCGCCCGCAAGGTGGTGCGCGAGGTTCTCTCCCGCTTCCACGGGATAAGCTGGGTGGTCTACTCCGACAGCGGGGAGCTCCTTGCCGGAATCCCTCCCGAGAAGGTTCCCGGCGACCGGTGGCGGAAAATGCGCTTTGAAAGCGCCGACCCCGCCGAAATCGAGGCCTGCCATCGGATGCTTCTTGAAAACTACGGTCATCTCTACAATTGCACCCGCTCGTGGTACACGATTACCGAAATCGTCGACAAGACCGCCTCCAAGGGAAACAGCATCGCCCTTGAAAGAAGCTATTTCAGGGAGCGCGGCATCGACCCCCTGACCGTCTGCGCCGTGGGGGATTTTGAAAACGACGTCGAGCTGCTCCGGCACGCCGACCTGTCCTTCTGCCCCGAAAACGCTCTCCCCGCCGTCAAGGCGGTAAGCCAAAAAATCGTCTGCCACCACCGGGACGGCGCGGTCGCCGACGTTATCGAATATTTAGAATCGAAGGAGGCTTTCCCTCTCCTTTCCGCGAAACCGTCATTGGAGGAAAAACCATGAAAGAGAAATTTTATATCACAACCGCCATCGCCTACAGCTCCCGAAAGCCCCATATCGGCAACACCTATGAGGTTATTTTCACCGACGCCATCGCCCGCTACAAGAGAATGCGGGGCTACGACGTCTTCTTCCTGACGGGAACCGACGAGCACGGGCAGAAAATCGAAAACTGCGCCGCCGAGGCCGGCGTCTCCCCGAAGGAATACGTCGACGGCGTCTCGGGACAAATCCGCGCCATCTGGGATCTGATGGACGCCTCCTACGACAAATTCATCCGCACGACCGACGATTACCACGAAAAGGCCGTGCAGGCGATTTTCAAGACGCTCTACGACAAGGGCGACATCTACAAAAGCGAATACGAGGGCTGGTACTGCGAGCCCTGCGAGGCCTTCCTCACCGACACGCAGGCGGTCGACGGAAAATGCCCCGACTGCGGCCGTCCCGTCAAGCGCATGAAGGAGGAGGCTTACTTCTTCCGCATGAGCGCCTATCAGGACCGGCTGATGAACTATATCGAGGAGCATCCGGACTTCATTGAGCCGGAGGCGCGAAAGAAGGAAATGGTCAACAATTTCCTGAAGCCCGGCCTTCAGGATCTCTGCATCTCAAGAAGCTCCTTCCGGTGGGGCATTCCGGTGCCCGTCGACCAAAAGCACGTGATTTACGTCTGGCTCGACGCCCTTTCCAACTATATCACCGCCCTCGGCTATCATCCCGGGGAGCCGGAAACCGCGCTTTTCAAGAAGAACTGGCCCGCCGACGTTCACGTCATCGGGAAGGACATCATGCGCTTCCACACCATCTATTGGCCGATTTTCCTGATGGCGCTCGACCTTCCCCTCCCGAAGAAGGTCTTCGGCCATCCGTGGCTGAACATCGGCGCCGACAAGATGAGCAAATCGAAGGGCAATTCGATTTACGCGGACGATCTGGCAAGCGTCATCGGCGTCGACGCGGTCAGGGAATATGTCCTTGCCGAAATGCCCTATCTGAACGACGGAAGCATCACCTTTGAAAACGTCATCACCCGCTACAACACCGATCTTGCCAACAACCTCGGAAACCTCGTCAACCGGACGCTGTCGATGACCGAGAAGTATTTTGACGGCACCGTTCCCGCCCCCGTCGGGGAGGATCCCCTCGACGCCGAGCTGAGGGACTTCGTCGCCTCCTCCCGTGAACGCCTCTTTGAGAAGATGGACAGCTATCACGTGGCCGAGGCCGTCGAGGTCGTTTTCGAGCTCTTCCGCCGCGCCAACAAATATATCGATCAGACCCTGCCGTGGGCCCTCTTCAAAAACGGACAGACCGAGCGCCTCGGCACCGTCCTTTATCACCTTCTCGAAACGATTCGCGTCGGCGCTTCCCTCCTTGAGCCCTTCATGCCGCAAACGGCGAAATCGATCCTTGCCCAGCTCGGAACCGACGAGACGGGAACCGACTTCGGAGGCCTTGCGGCGGGTGGGAAAATCGGGGAAATCAAGCCGCTCTTCTCTCGCCTTGACGAAAAGGAAACCCTTGCGCGCCTGTCGGCGATGAACGAAAAAAAGGAACCGGAGGCTCCCCGCCCCGACGACTGCCAACCGCCGATCGGGATTGAGATTTTCGGCTCCGTCGAGCTTCGCGCGGCCAAGGTGCTTTCCTGTGAACCGGTGCCGAAGGCGAAAAAGCTGTTGAAACTGCAGCTTGACCTCGGCTATGAGAAACGGCAGGTCGTCTCCGGCATCGCCAAATGCTACCGTCCGGAGGATCTTGTCGGAAAGACGCTGATCGTCGTCGCCAACCTGAAGCCCGCCGTCCTCTGCGGCGTCGAAAGTCAGGGCATGATTCTCGCCTCCGGCGAGGGCGACAGCATCAAGGTCGTCTTCCTCGATCCCGAAACCCCGCTCGGGTCAAGAATCCGATGACCCTCTTTGACTCCCACGCCCACTATACAGACGGCGCCTTCGGAAGCGAGGAGGAACGCGACGCGCTAATTACCCGCCTTTCGGAGCAGGGCGTGAAGTATATTCTGAACGCCGGCACCAACCCCGTCTCCTCTTTGCAGGGGCTAGCTCTTGCGGATCGCCACCCCGGCCTTTTTGCCTCGGTCGGCATCCACCCCGGCGACCTTGAGGAGCTTTCCGACCCGGAGACCGCCTTCCGGCAGATAAAAGAGCTTGCCAAGCGGGAAAAGGCCGTCGCCATCGGGGAAATCGGGCTGGACTACCACTACCGAACCGACAATAAGGAAAAGCAGGCGTATTGGTTTTCCCGTCAGCTGGAGCTGGCCGGAGAGCTCGGTCTTCCCGTCATTATCCACGATCGGGAGGCACACGGCGACTGCCTGAAAACCGTCTTCTCCTTCCCAGAGGTAAAGGGCGTGTTTCACAGCTTCAGCGGAAGCCGGGAAACCGCCGCCGAGCTCTTGCGGAAGGGCTGGTATCTCTCCTTTTCCGGCGTGATTACCTTCAAGAACGCCCCTCGCCTTGCCGAGGTGGTTCCGACGGTGCCCGACGACCGTCTTCTCATCGAAACCGATTGCCCCTACCTCACCCCGCATCCCTTCCGGGGAAAGCGCAACGACTCGGGCTATCTCTTTTATACCGCCGAAAAGGCGGCGGAGCTGCGGGGCTGCGATGCAGAGACGTTGGCAAGGCTGACGCTTGCCAACGCCGCGAGGCTTTTTTCCAAAACGGGAATTGTCGTTTAATTTTTGAGGAGGTCTACCCATCATGACCGTTGCCTATCCCTACGGGGATTCTCTCTACGTCAACATCACCAACCACTGCCCCAACCGCTGTTCCTTCTGCGTAAGGACGCAGGCCGACGGCTTCTATGCCGAAAACCTCTGGCTGGAGCGGGAGCCGACACAGGGGGAAATCCTCTTTCACATCTTCCGCGCCCCCTGCACCGCCTATTCCTCCCTTGTCTTCTGCGGCTACGGAGAGCCGACCGAACGGCTGGAGGATATGATCGCGGTCTGCCACGCCGTGAAGGGCCGCTATCCGGGCTTTCCGATCCGGCTCAACACCAACGGTCTGTCCGACAAAATCAACGGACGTTCCACCGCCCGGGAGCTTGAAGGCGCCATCGATATCCTTTCGATCAGCCTGAACGCCCCCGACGCCGAGACCTACAACGCGCTCTGCCACCCCATCTTCGGGGAGGAGGCCTTCCCGGCGATTCTCGCCTTCGCTTCCGAGGCAAAAAAATACGTTCCTACCGTGATTTTCACAGCTGTGAAGGATACCCTTCCCGGAGGCGACGCCGATCTTGAGCGCTGCCGGGCGCTTGCCGAAAGCCTCGGCATTCCCCTTCGGGTACGGGACTACATAAAAACCGAGAAATAAACGCCGCGGAAGGCAAAAGACGGCGCCTGCGGCGCGTATCCCATCCGGAACCGTTTTCTTACCAAACTGATTTTTCATGAAAGGGCCTTCGCGGCGCCCCGCCGGAAGGACAGGTAATCGCTTATGTACCCCTACATTCGGGAAAATTATACCATGCTCTTTGACTTTTACGAGCTCACCATGGGAAACGGGTATTTTCTCTCGGGACACAAGGACAAAATCTCCTATTTTGACGTTTTCTACCGCAAAAATCCCGACAACGGAGGCTATGCCATCGCCTGCGGGCTGGATCAGGTCATCGATTACATCCTCGATCTGAAATTCACCGACGACGACATCGCTTTTCTGCGCTCCAAGGGCTGTTTTGACGAAAAATTTCTCGACTATTTGAGAAATTTCCGCTTTACAGGCGATATCTACGCCATCCCGGAGGGCACGCCGATTTTCCCGGGAGAGCCGATTCTCACGGTGCGCGCCCCCGCCATTGAGGCGCAGTTCATCGAAACCTTCGTCCTCCTCACCCTCAACCATCAGTCGCTGATTGCCACCAAGGCCAACCGCATTGTCCGGGCCGCCGAGGGCCGGGCGATCAGCGAATTCGGCTCCCGCCGCGCGCAGGGCCCGGGAGGCGCCATTCTCGGCGCAAGGGCCTCCTACATCGCCGGATGTGCCGGAACCGCCTGCGCCATTGCCGAGGAGCGCTTCGGCGTCCCGGCGACCGGAACCATGGCGCACTCATGGGTGCTGATGTTCGACTCGGAATACGAGGCCTTCGACACCTACTGCAAGCTCTATCCGACGGCGAGCACCCTTCTCGTCGACACCTACAACGTTCTCACAAGCGGCGTTCCGAACGCAATCCGCGCCTTCAAGGCCAACGGAATCACCAAATGCGCCATCCGCATCGACTCCGGCGACCTCGCCTATCTCTCAATCAAGGCGAGAAAAATGCTCGATGAGGCCGGACTTCCCGACTGCAAAATCGTGGCCTCCAACGCCCTCGACGAATACATCATCCGCGACCTTCTCTCGCAGGGCGCTAAAATCGACGCCTTCGGGGTCGGGGAGCGCCTCATCACCTCGAAAAGCACCCCCGTTTTCGGAGGCGTTTACAAGCTCTGCGCCGTCGAGGACGAAAACGGGAAGATCATCCCCAAAATCAAGCTCAGCGAAAACCCCGAAAAGGTCACGACTCCCCACTTCAAAAAGGTCTACCGCCTTGTGGAACGGGACTCCGGGAAGGCCATCGCCGATTACATCACCGTCTATGACGAGACGGTAGACGAATCGCAGCCCCTCACCATTTTCGACCCCGACTACACATGGAAATCCCGCACCATCACCGATTTCTACGCGGTGGAGCTTCAAAAGACGATCTTCAAAAACGGAGAGCTTGTCTACCACCGCCCCTCGACAGAGGAAATCCGCGCCTACTGCGCCGAGCAAATGGCCATGCAATGGGACGAGGTCAAGCGATTTGAAAATCCCCACAATTACTACGTGGATCTCTCCCCGAAGCTGTGGGACACCAAGCAGCTGATGCTCCATCAGCTCTCCAAGGGATAAAAAACGAAAGGAAAAAGGCCATGACGACAAAGAGAATCGCGCTGATCGCGCACGATAATATGAAGCCGACCATCATCGACTGGTGCCAGAAAAACAAGGAAGTTCTCTCCCACCATTTCCTCTGCGGAACCGGAACGACCGCCGCGAAAATCAACGAGGCGACCGGACTCCCCGTCAAGGCTTACTTAAGCGGCCCGCTCGGCGGTGACCAGCAAATCGGCTCCCGTGTGGCGACCGGGGACATCGACATCATCATCTTTTTCTCCGACCCGCTGACCGCGATGCCTCACGACCCCGACGTCAAGGCGCTTCTGCGGATTGCGCAGGTCTACGATATTCCCATCGCCAACAACCGCGCCACCGCCGACTGCATTCTGAAATCCCTCTGCTGAGCCTGAGGCAAAGAAAAGGAGCCGCGCGACGGCAAGAGCCGTGCGACGGCTCTTCAAAACCTGAGAAAGGTTCTCCCTCTTTGCGGGAGAAAAAGGACACGTCATGGATTGGGACGCCCTATGGAATAAAATTTCTTCTATTTCCGTCGATCTGGTCTTTAAAATTTTGGGAGCGATCGCCGTTCTTGTCGTCGGAAGAATCCTTATCCGCTTCATCATCAAGCATTTCCCGAAGGGAACCGAAAAGCATCCCCTCGATTCCACGGCAAGACAGTTTTTCCTCAGCTTCACCAAAATCACCCTCTACGCGCTGCTGATCATCGTCGCCGTCGGGATCCTCGGCGTGCCGCTGGCCTCCACCGTCGCCGTCGTCGGCTCGGCAGGCGCCGCCATCGCCCTCGCCCTGCAGGGCTCCCTCTCGAATCTCGCAAGCGGAATCATGCTCCTGATTTTCAAGCCGATGAAAATCGGGGACTACGTGGAGGTCTCCGGCGTTTCGGGAACCGTTTCCTCGGTGGGAATTTTCTACACAACGCTGGTAACCGTCGACAACAAGCACATCACCCTCCCCAACTCCTCCCTCACCAATACCACCATCGTCAACTACTCCGACGAGAAAACCCGGCGTCTTGACCTCGTGTTCCCCGTCGACTATTCGACCGATACCGAGGCCGCGAAGGAGGCCATCCGGCAGACCGTCCTTTCCCATCCCATGGTTCTGCGCGACCCGGCGCCCTTCGTCCGACTCACCGATCTCGACGTCTCCTCGCTCAACATCACCGTGCGGGTGTGGTGCCTGAGCGAAAACTACTGGCCGCTGAAATTCGACCTGACCGAACAGGTCAAGGCCACCCTCGACCGGAACGGAATTACCGTTCCCTTCCCGCAGGTCGACGTCCATATGAAGCAGTAACTGCCGCCACTTTATAAAGGGGAGGAAGCCTTTTTGAAAGCCTATCAACCCGAGGTCACCACCAATTCTTCCACCGTCGTCCGCTATGCCTTCATGAAGCTGACGGCCGACTGTGCCTGCGCCTCCATGTTCTTCGGAAAAATCGCCCGGCACACGGGGGAGGATCGGCTGGCGCTCCTTGTGATTTTCTTCAATATCATCGCCATTGCCGGGCGTGGCCTTGTCTCGCTCTTCGCCGACCGGGTGTCCAATCCACATCAGGGAGTCCGCCTGTCGGTTCTCCTGCTTGTCATGGGATTTCTCTGGCCGGTGGAGCTCGGAATTACCGTCAAGGTCCTGCTCGCGGCGCTGGGGAGCTGTTTCTTCCACGCCTTCGCCTTTTCTTCCCTTCTATCCCGCTCGAATTTCCGGGCGGCGGACGTCGGAATTTTCCTCTCCTGCGGCCCGCTCGGCCTTGCGGTGGGAATCGGCTTCCCCTTCTTCGGATATCTGGCCGCCCCGCTTCTGATGATCGCTGCTGCCCCCTCCGACCGGGGAGAAAGCCTGCCCCACGCCGAAGAAAAGCGCCTTCCCAAGGCGCCGAAAACTTCCCTCGCCCCGCTTTTCCTGATTTTGCTTCTGACGGCGATTTTTTTCCTCTCCGCCGTTGGCGCGGGAGTCTCTTTTTCGTGGGCAACCGGGCGAAAGGCCCCGCTTCTCCTCGCGCTTGCCGCCCTCGCCGGGCGGATGATCGGAGGGTATCTCTTTGACCGGCTCTCGATTTTTTCCCTGCTCGCCGCCTTTGGCGGAGGCGCCGCGCTGCTAATCTCCGGCGGGGATTCGCGGGCCGTCTCGCTCCTTGCCGTCCTGCTTCTTGAAATGACGGTGCCGGCGCTGATCGCCCTTGCCTTCCGTACCCTGCCCCGTCACCCCGGATTCGTCGCTTCCCTTGCCGCCGGGGCCTCTTATCTCGGATATCTTTTCCCGCGCCTCCTGCCGGGGCTTTTCGGGAACCGGCTGGCCGCCGTTCTCCTGTCCTGCGGGGCCGCGCTCCTGATTTCCGCCACAAGCGAAATTTTGCTTCTTCACATCGGGCGCCGGGCGGCAAAACAGGAGCCCTCTCAAGCGCAAACAGAAAACGAAAGCTGACCGCACACAAAACCCAAACGGAACCGGAACCGCCCGCGCCGCAAAGCCGGAAAACCAAACAAAAACCGGAATCTGACCGCACGCAAAACCCCAACGGAACCGGAACCATCTGCGCTGTGAAACCCAAGCCAAACAAAAACAGAAACCGACCGCGCACGGATTCCAAGCCCGCGCGAAAACCGGAGCCGCCCGCGCCGCAAAGCCCAATCCAAACGGAACCGGGAACTGCCCGCGCCGCAGATTCCGAAAAAGACAAATGCCGGAGAAAAATTCCGCCTGCCGAAAGGAGACCGGCCCCCGCATGAAAAAAATCGCCTTGATTTTTACCCTTCTTTCCCTTCTGTCCCTGCTCTTCCTGACTTTTTCCTCCACCGCCGCGGCCTCCATCCTGCCGGAGGAGGATCTCATCGGGGAGACGCTTATTGTGGAGCAGGATCGCACGCTGATTGAGGAAAACATTCAGAAGGATCACCCCGACCGGCAGGAAGAGGAAACCACCGTCATCCACATGACGAAAACGGCCTATCTTTCCTATTGCGTCGCCCCCGCCGTCGGCCTGATTTTCCTCGGCGTCGTCGGCTTTGCCCTTCTCTCTGTCCTCCAAAATGCCCGCGCCGCGAAGGCGCAAAAAGAGAAAAGCCCTTCGCGGAGTGTCTGACGCGCGCCGGGGCTTCCCTCTTCTTTGGCTGTTCCCAGCACGATTTTTTCTCCCCATCCGGGTTTCACAAGGCCCGAATCTCTTCCGCCGTTTTACACGGCCCGGATTTTCATCCTTTCAGCTCCCAGTCGAAGGGGATCGATTCGGCGGCGCCTTTTCTCGTCACCGTGATGTTGGCCGCCTCCGTCGCCCTTCGCATGGCCTCCTTCGGGCTTCCGCCCGCCGCTATTGTGGCGAAGAAATAGCCCGTGAAGGTGTCACCCGCCGCCGTGGTATCGACCGGTTTTCCGTCTCCCGCCGGCATCCGGAATTCTTCTTCCCCCGTCGGCCCTTTTCCGGAATAGATCGCTCCCTCTTTTCCGAGGGTCAGCACGATTTTCGCGCTTCGATAGGTCGTGCGCAGGGCTTTCAGAATCTTCTCGGGGGCGCTTTCCCCCGTCAGTCCCTTCCCTTCGATCTCGTTGAGGATGAACCAATCGACGGCGTCGAGCGGATAGTCCGCCAGCTCCTTTGTGAGGGGGGAGGGGTTGAGCACCGTCACCATCCCTTTTTCGTGCGCCTTTTTCAGGATCCGCCCGACGCCGGAGATTTCGTTCTGCAACAGAACCATGTCCCCCGCGTCAAAGGCCTCCAGCACCCGTTCGATCTGTTCCTCATTCACCTCGCCGTTTGCTCCCTTGAAGAGCAGAATCGCGTTCTGCCCCTTGGCGTCTACCTGTATCACCGCGTGGCCGGTCGGCGTTTCCCCGATCTCCACCAAGGAGGTATCGACGCCGAGACCCTTCAAAAATCCGGTGAGGAAGTCCCCCTCTTTTCCGACCCGTCCGGCGTGAAAAACCTTCGCTCCCGCTTTCGCCAGCGCCGCCGACTGATTCAGTCCCTTTCCTCCGACGTGGCGTTCCATACGCTCCGCCGCCTCGGTTTCCCCCGCCGTGACAAAATGCTCGGTTTCGTACACGTAGTCGATATTCAGCGACCCGAAATTCAAAATTTTCATAAGCCCTCCCGCCGCGCCGGAAATTTTGCCGGTCACGTAAACCGCGCCTCGCGCCCGTGCTTTTTTCCCATTATATCAAATTGCCGGGAAAATGTCAATATAACTGAATGAAGAAAAAGAAAAAGCCGATACTTGACGTATCGACGCATCAGAAAGGAAAAACGCCATGAACCTACACACCGCCGATTTTGAACAGACCCTTGACGCCAACCGCGACCGCCTCATCGTGCTTGATTTCTACGCCGACTGGTGCGGCCCCTGCAAAATGCTCGCACCTCACCTCGCCGCCGCCGAAGGCGATTATCCCGACGTTTTCTTCGCCAAAGTCAACGTGGACGAGGAGGAGGCGCTTGCCCGCCGGTTCAGCATCGTTTCGATTCCCACCCTCCTCTTTATCAAAAACGGCGTCGCCGTCAAAAAATCGGTCGGCTATCTTGACGCCGACGAGCTCCGCGCCCTGATCGACAGCGCGCTTTAACGATGAAGATCCGTCTCAACGAAAACGCGGAGATCGTGAAAACCGTGCAAGAGGGTCTGCGGGCCAAAGGGGGCTACTGCCCCTGCCGCGTGGGGAAGAGCGAGGACATCAAGTGTATGTGCAAGGAGTTCCGCGAGCAGATTGCCGACCCGGATTTTGAGGGCTACTGTCACTGTATGCTCTACTACAAGGAAAAATAAAACGCCCTGTCCCATGGGAACCGCCGTCAACCGGCCCGGCCCCGTGGGACAGGTTTTTTCTTTTTTTCATCCGGTGCGGCGGTGGGATTTTTGCCCAACTCGCGCGGCGGAAAATTTTTCTTTGTGAAAACGTGCAAACCGTGTGCCCGGCGTTTCGGCGTTTGCGCCCCGTCGGTCGTGTGGCCGGCTGCGGTTGTGGCCGTTCTTTGCGAAACCGTGCGGCGGTGCGCGTCAAAGGCCCAGGTAACTTCGCAATTCCTTCATACTCTCGCGATCGGGGGCGTCTTCCCCGTGTTTTACCTCGCTTGCGTAGCGTTTGATTCCGTTTTTGCGCAGTTTTTCGAGCCAGCGCCGCACTTGCATGGCCGGGAAGAGGAGCTTGTGCTTTTGCAGGATCGGGTAAATGTATTTCAGCCGATCGTAGGAGACAAACAGGCGGGAAAAGAAGTACTTCGCCCGGCCCTTGGCGGCCTTGCCCATGGCGGCCATGTTTTCGGCGGTGCCGTATACCCCGCCCATGAGAATGTATTCCTCGAAGAGCGCCAGCTCCTTTTCGTCCTTTGTCTTCTCCGGCGTCCCGTCCATCAGCGCCGCCGACAGCTTCAGGCAGGCGCGGTAGAAGGAGAGCAGGCCGCCCTTTTTGAGAAGCGCTTCGCTCTCCTCCCCGCCGAGAAGGTTGTGTTTTTTCATGAGCCAGAGGTCGAGGAAGGGCCGCAGACCGCACCCCCCGGCCTCGAAATGCTCCGCCATGTGGGCGATATGCAGAAACAGAAAGGTCGGCTGGTCGAGCTGCTGACGGTAAGAGCCGGGGGAGACGGGGGAAACGTGCGCCCAGATGCCGTCAAGCACGGAAGCCGCCGGGGTGTTGCGCGTATGACCGAGCATCCGGTGGTGAAGCTCCAGCCGCACGCCGTCGGGGGAGAGAAAGGCGACGTCGTGATCGCTTGAGCCCTGCCGCCGATACCCCAACGACAGAAGAAGCGCCGAAGCCGCGTCGAGGTCAGCCGGTTTTACCAGGATATCGACGTCCACGCCGGTGCGCATCCAGGGTTCCGGGTAGAGGGAACGCAAAACCGAGCCTTTCAGGGGAAGAAAGCAGATCCGGGCCTCCTCGAAGGCCGCCGAAACGACGTCGAGCTGATATTGCATCCGCCCGACGCGGTAAACCGCCCGCAAAAGGTCGGAGTGAAAGGCCGCCGCCGTCTCGGGGGGAAGCGCCGAGGCAAGACCGGAGGTTTCGAGCGCATCCGCCGCCAGATGGGAAAGGTCGTGCGCCTTGGTCAGCGCGTAGAGCGTCGGGGGGCAGGAAGGCGTCAGCGCAGAGCGAAGGGAGGGCGGAAGAGGCTGACCGGTGAGGGAAGCGCGAAAAAGAGCCGTCATCAGCTCAACGATGGGCGAAAGCATATCGTTCCCTCCTGTGGTCAAAAAATGGTTAGTAGAAAGAGGTTAGTAGAAACCGGAGGTTTCTACTAACCTCTTTCTACTTATTATATCACATTTTTCAAATTTGTCAAGAGAAAAACCGGCGGAGGAAAACCTCCGCCGGTCGATGTAGATTGTTGCGTGAGTGGTACCCGATTATCGCGGGATGTTGGTCGGCATACCGTGCTCGTCAAGAATGGTGCCGTTCGGGAGCTCGTTCAAGCGGAATAGATTTCTGGCATATGCCCACGGGTCGGTTTCCGAATGCTCGTCTCCGGCTCCCATGATTTCTTCCACCGTTTCAAAGAGGACAATTTCCGCATCGGGTGCAGTATATTTCTTTTTCATATCTTCACACACCTTTCCCAAACCTTACTTCTTCATTTGCACAACATTAGAGAAGCACCAAAGAATTTGATCACCAATTTTCACTTTTATAAACGAAGCACACCAGCGGTTCGCATCTTTCTGGGTAGAACCAAATCTCTGCGTATAAGTGTCATTCTCCAAATTCCATCCGGATTCCTCGCTCGTTGTATAAGAGAACACTTTCTGACCGTTGGTCAACGTATCTTTCTCCTCCTTTACCTCGGATAGAACATCTTCTACACTAAAGAAGCTCTGCGAATAAACTACACCAACTTTGAGAACTTCAAGGCCGTTCTCGCTCCACTTACTTAACAGATCTTTTAACTCAGCCTTATCGTTTACGTCTACTCCGGTTTCAAGGTGAATATTCGTCAGCCAGGTAACCGTCTGAGAATCTTCGTCGTAGGAGGAAGAAAGGTCTAATACAAAGAGCGTTTTCTCGTCGTATTCCCACTTGCCCTCAACGGTGATATTCATATCATTACCAGAGGTGATTTCGTACTTTTCTCCCGGTACTTCCGAAAGGGCGTTTTCATTTTTTTTCGCTCCCGTAACGTTCCATTCAGTAAACTTATACCCAACGCGTTCCGGGGTCTCGGGAAGCACAAGATACCATGTGCCGGTCTCTTCATCCTGTTTGAGGAAGCCGCTCTCCTTATCCGCTTCAACATTATACGATGTTTTAATGTTGGATTTTCCGATGTGGGTCAATGTGAGGTTGATGGTAATCGGCTCGCAGGTTACCTTCACCTTATAGGCTTCAGTTACAGCCGCTGTTGTTTGCCAGAGATATCCAGATCCCTTGCTCAACTCTTGCTGAACCACCTCTTTGTCATTGACAAGTTCGACTTTTTGAATCTTCCATCCGGAAAGAGCAGAAACGTATACAGAAACGCGTGCGCCATACTCTACTTTTTTCAACGTTTGAGTAAACTTATAATGGTAAGTTTGGTTATTATCTCCGTCTTCCGCATCATTATAGAAGTCTTTTACTTCAAGTTGCTTTTTCTGCACACTCCCCTCAGTAAAGGAAATCTCGCCGTTCTCAGTAACCCTGCTGAGCGTTATTTGGTATCTGTTTGTGCCGACAATGTTCTGGGGTTGTACGGACTTTTCTTCACCATCGTCTATTTTGATCTTAACTTCATTTCCAAATTTATAACCCTCCTCAAGGGTTACTTCAAAAATCAACGACTCGCCATATTTTGCCGTGAGATTGCTATTGCCCGACTGTGTATAGCCGGCGGAGGGTTGCACCGTGAAGACGAGGGTGTCCTTTTCAACTTGTTCGATTTCTATGGTGGTCTCGCCCTTTACCTCAAACGAATAAACGCCATCGGACTTTTTGGCCTGGGGAGTGCGGTTTATATACACCACATATTGGGACTTTGTATATCCCTCATTGAGGTTTACTTTAAATTCAACCTTTTCGTTGTACTTGGCGGTTTGGACTTCGCTAGTAGATTCCTTGCCATCTTCACCGACCGTAACATCAGAGATTGTATACCCCGTGACACTACTCGGCCATGTGATATTATAGCTTGCCGTTTCGATCTGACCGGCGTCGATGGTTACTTCACCGGCATTTTTTACATCCTTAACAGTAATCTGATATTTACCGGGTTGGAGATTCCTGATAGTGCAACTCGCGTACGGCGTAGAGCCAATTGTAACATTAATGTATTCCTTTGCCGCTTCGGTTAGAGTATACCCTTCCGCAAGTGTAATCGTGAAGGTAAAGCTTTGACCATGTTCAACGCTTGTGCTCGGCGCTGTAGCGAAATATTCGGTTTGATCATGCAAATCAAGGTTGTATTTCAGCTTTTGGGCCGTGCCGTTTCGTATGGAAATACCGGTATCTCCAGTTACAGTGAAGTGATAATATCCGTCCGCACCCTTTGATGTCTCGTTGCCATTCACAAGGACAACTACCTGATTCGGGTCATATCCATCGCTCATTTGGATTTGGAACTTAACTTGAGTTCCGTAATCCACAGAATCCCAGCTACCGGTGTCATCTTCCCTTATGTCTCCCTTATATTTTTCAGTAAAGCTATATTCTGTACCGTCGGCCCACCTCACGGGATAGTTTGCAATCGGGTCTCCAGTCACCTTTATTGTAATATTCGTTGTCACATTTTGAACAGTGTAGAAATAAATCGTTCCGGTGACACTATTCCCGCCTTCCCCTGTTGCGACTAAAGTCTCTTCACTTCCAGTTTCTCCGCGCTTTACCATTACAGTGGGCGCACCATAGCCGGGTTTTATCGTTATGTTAAACGGAAAATTAGCGCCCGATGTGATAGAAGTTTCTTTGGCTACCGTAGATCCTTCGAAACCCGGGCAAGCGCCTGAGTCAAGCGTGGCAGTAAACTTCTCATCTGTTGCCGAGAAATCAATAGTTATATCTTCTCTTACGTTTTTGACGACATATCCTATGCCGTCGCTATAATTACTACTGTGAGTCGTGCTTAGAGAGAGTGTGTTGTCCTGCTCGACTGTGTAACTTGTCACAAAGCTTTCAAGTATAGTGAAGTTGACCTCACGTTCTCCCATACCCTGTCTTTTATAAAGATAAAATTGGAAGTCTTTTCCTTCCTCAACTTCTGTCCCGTTCACGGCTTTAAACATATAGTCCCGTGTGCTAGGAGGAAGCGTAACAGTGTGCTTTGCGGCAGGGATGCTGGGAACTATTATTATCGTTTCGTGAGTTTCTGTAAGAGCATTCCATCGATAACCGTTCGCAATTGAAGGGTCCGATTGGCATTCGCCAAGTCTTTCTCCCTTTTCGGTGCCACTTAACGCATAAACTTCAAAGACTACTTGCTCCATTTGTTTGGGATTAATCTCGGCAGAAAATTTAAGATAGGTAGGAACGCCCGCAGAAAAAGTCAACTTTTTGCCTTCAGGTGCCTCATTATTTGCAACCGATGCCGTTTTCCCATTCCAAGTGCTGACGGACGATTCACTCTCCAAAATTACATTTTCGTCATCGGATGGATCACTATAAAAGGATACAATGTCATTAAACATAAATATGACATTTTTCAAGCTGCCCGCCGCCCCCACAGGCAACGGCGGCAAGGCCGTCAAGAACACGGTCATCGTCATAATCAGCGCCAGCGCGGCGGCTATCCATTTATGCCTTCTCGGCTTTTCTACACGGGTTTCCATCGTAGGTTCCTCCTTATATTTTAAGCGCAGGTGTGGTACATGAATTGTACCCCACAATAATTATCTTAATTATATCACTCTCTTACTCAGTTGTCAAGACTCTTTTTTGCTTTTTTTGATAAATTTGATCAAAAATTTTGGTGGGGGAGAAAAAAGGAAGCGAGCGCTTACATTTTTGGGGTTTATAAGTCCAAAATAGAGTTAATAGTTTTTCAAAATATCGTGATGGCCGATGTCAACAAGGGCAACAAGGGTGCTTCCTTCGTAAAACCAAATAACGCGAATGTCCATGTTTACGCTAAATTCAAATAGATCTTCTGTCCCCTGAATTTTTTTCACGCGCAAAGAGGGATGAAGTGGATTTTCGGAAAAAATAGCCAATTTGTTTTTGAATTGCTTTTTTCGGTTCCGGTCAGATTTTTGTAATGTTTTTGAAACCGGTCTGTAAAAGTGATTTTTAACATTCGTTTTCCTCAAGCTTCTTCATCATTTCGTCAATGCTCTCAAAAGTCGGCGTTTGACCGGTTTTTATCTTCTCTTTCAGGGCGCGGATCTCCCCTTGCAGGTCGTCTACGTAATTTTTCGGATAAACCGCGACGGGGATCATACAAATCATTCCGTCGCGCTCGTAAACCTCCAATTTGTCGCCCTCCGACAGCCCGAGCGCCGACACAATTTCCTTCGGCAGGGTGATTTGCGATTTCGTTCTCAGTTCTGCAAGCATTTTTTCCTCCTGTTTCGGAATGATTTCCGAAAGTATGATTTTCTTACTTTACTACTATTATACACTTTCTTTGAGGGGTTGTCAAGAGACTTGCTTCTTTTTTATATTTTTTTCGTCAGCCCCTTGACAATATAGGATTTATCCTATAAAATAAAATCAACACAGCAAAGCGAGGGCGGCGCCATGACAAACTATAAAGATTATTTGAACGAACAGCTTCAAGACGAAGCCTTCAAAAAGGAATGGGACGCTTTAGAGCCGGAATTTGCCATCATTCAAGCCATTCTCGACGCAAGGAAAAGCGCCGGTCTTACGCAAAAGGAGCTTGCGGAAAAAACAGGCATTGCGCAGAGCGACATCAGCAAGCTGGAAAACGGGAGCGCCAACCCTTCTCTGAAAACGCTTCAACGGCTTGCATGGGGCATGGGAATGCACTTGAAACTGGAATTTGTTCCGGGGATAAAATAACGGAGCCTGTGGCGCGGAGGATGGCTTCGCGCCTTTTTGCTTTTCCGCGCTTCTTCCCACTCTTGACAGCCGCCGCATTTTGTGGTATCATAATACCATCACACAAGGACGGTCTTTTTTATGGCTCTTTACTCCTTCGCGGGGCTCTGCGTTGACATGGAGCCGCGCTATTCTCTTCTTCTTCACCGCGCCGCGCCCTATCTTCTCTCTTCTCCTTCGGGAAAACCGGATATTCGTCTCCGCGTTCCTTCGGGGCCTTGGGAAGGGGAGGCCCCGGGGCTTTCGGAGGAGGATCTTGAAAACGCCTATCTCTGCGGGCTCTTTTACCGCGCCCTTTTGGGCTTTGACGGGATGATGCTTCACGCCTCGGCTGTCGCCTACGGCGGGTTCGCTTATCTCTTCTCCGCTCCCTCCGGCACCGGGAAATCCACGCACACGGCGGGTTGGGTTCGCCTTCTCGGGAAAGAGGCGGTGATTCTCAACGACGACAAGCCGGCCCTTCGCGTGATGCCGGACGGGCGCTTTTACGCCTGTGGGACTCCTTTTTCCGGCACCTCTCCCCTGAATGCCAATCTCTGTCTTCCTGTGGGGGGAATCTGCCGCCTTTACCGTGGGGAGGAAAATTCCATTTCTCCTCTTTCCCCCGCTCAGGCTCTTCCTCTTCTCTACGAGCAGACGGTCAACCGGCTTCCCGACCGGCTTTCGCGTTCGCTTCTTTCTCTTCTTGACAAGCTTGTCGACGAGGTTCCTCTTTGGAAAATGACCTGCACCGTCGGGGACGCCGCCGTGCGGCTTTCTTTTGAAACCATGACGGGAAAGCCCTTCCCAGTCTGAATTCCGGGGGCTTCTGCTTCCGAATCTTTTATCTTTATATTATATTATGGAAGGAAATTGCTATGAAAATTTCAGAAGGCTTCATTTATAAGAAAATGCACGGCATGGGGGTGATCGTTCCGGTCGGGGAGCGCTCCCACGACTTCCGAGGGATGGTGACTCTGAACGAAACGGGGAGTTTTCTCTGGGAAAAGCTCGAAAGTGAAAAGGAGCTGTCCCGGGAGGCCCTTGTCGAGGCTCTTCTTTCGGAATACGACACCGACCGCGAAACCGCCGCCCGCGACGTTGACGCCTTTCTTTCCAAGCTGAAGGAAGCGGGCGTCCTTGCCGACTGAGCCGGTACGCCGTCCCCTTGACACCGACCTGCTCTGCGGGCTGATGCAGGAGGTTTTCGCGAGGGGCGGAACCTTTCGTTTTTATCCCACGGGGGGAAGTATGCTTCCGATGCTTCACGAGCACCGGGACTGCGTGGAGCTTGCCTCCCCGGAGGGGCGACCGATTAAAAAATACGACGTGATCCTCTACCGCCGGGGAAGCGGGGAGGCGGTTTTGCACCGCATTCTCGGGATCGACCGGACGGGGAAATTCATTCTCTGCGGGGACGCGCAGACCGAGCGGGAGCGGGGGATCGACCGGGCGCAGGTTCTGGGGGTTCTCGTCTCCTTTACGCGGGACGGGAAGGAGATTCCTGTCGAAAAATTCTCTTACCGGGTCTACGTTCTGGCGCGGGCTTCCTCCCGGCCTTTTCGCGCTCTTCTTAAGCGCGGGAAGCGTTTTCTTTCCCGTGGGAAACGGGGATAAGAAAATTTTTCTTTCCTATATTATATGCTTCACGCGCCGGGCTGACACTTCGCGCGGGGAGGATTGACACAGAAGACCGCACGCAAAACGGCCCCTGCTTTTCGGCGGGGGCCACGTTTTTTATTGGGTTCCGGCGGGGAAGCGCTTCGGGGGGCTCTTATGGCGCGATCCCCGCCTCGGGCGGCAGGGGGAAGGGCGTCAGGCATTTGGCGAGGCCTTTTTCCTCGATCAGGGAAAGGGCCGGGCCGAGGTTGGGGCTTCGGTCTCCCATGTTGTGGCAATCGGATCCGAGGAAGCCGATTTTTCCCTCCGCAAGCATTTTGAGGGCCTTTTTCTGCGTTTTCGGGTTCAGGAAAAATTCGGCGCTTGCCTGAATGCCGATTCCGTTTTCAAGGAGGAGGGGGAGGAGCCTCTTTTTCTGGTAGGGAAGGTAGCGCTCGATATGGGCGAGAACCGGGAAGAGGCCGCGATCCTCTTTCAGGGAGAGGATTTCGGAAACCGCGCTTTCCGTCCATCTTCCGACCGGCATTTCAAGGAGAAAGAGGGAGGTTCCCTTCGGGCAGAGGGAAGACAGCTTTTCGGCTCCGGAAATTCCGGGGAAATAGGCGACCTCCGCTCCGAGGGCAAGGAAGGGATGGCGGCTCCCGTCGTAGACCCCATGCAGAGAAGACACAGCTTTTTCCCTTCTTGCAAGGAAGCAGTCGAGATTGTCGCGGGAGGGGTAAAAGTGGGGGGTGGCGACGGCGACTTTCACGCCCTGTTTCGTCATTTCCTCCAGCATGGCAAGGGTCATGGCGGGGTTTCGGCTCCCGTCGTCGATTCCGGGGAGAATATGGCAGTGCAGGTCGGGGATCGGGGGGCGTGGGAGGCTTTGGCTCATGCGTTCTTCCCTCCTCTCCCGTGGGCGGGCTTTGTCGGGACGCCGCCCGGGGCGGGTTCCGCCGGGGCGTTTTTCTCTTGGGTATTCTCGTGTGAAGCGTGGGCGGGTTCTGTTGAAATATTTTCCGCAGGGGTGTTCTCGGATAAAACGAGGCCCGGGGCGGAATCCGCCGAAATATTTTCCGCCGGGGTATTTTCTTCCGTGGCGGGGGCTTTTGTGAAGTGCCGCACCGCGCCGAAAATCAGCCCAGCGACGAGGGCGCCCGAGGCGAAGCCTCCGATATCGATCCAGATATCCCCTATCGCCGCGTTTCTTCCGAGGATCATCTGTATCGTTTCGTCTGTCAGCGGGGCGAAGAGCGCCGCCGTGGAGAGGATCAGGATTTTATCGGAAAGGCGTCTTTTGCAGAGGGCGAGATAGAGGGTAATTTCTCCGCCGAGAAGGAGAAATTCAAGGAAATGCCCGGTTTTCCGGAAGTTTCTTTCGAGGATCTGTTCCTCCGACGGGGGATAATAGGTGAGGGGAAGAAGCGCGGAGGCCTTTCCGGCGGAGGGGGTGGTCGCAGGAAGCACCGGAACGGGGGTTGTTGCTAAAGCTACCGGAACGGGGGGTTCTGCTGAAAGCGCCGGGAAGGTTTTTTCTGTCAAGAGTCCTACGGCGGGGCTGACCGTCAAAATTTCCGGGGCGTTCATTTCTTCCAAAGATGCCGGGGTGGGGGTTCCTGCCAAAACCGCCGGGGCGGTCATTTCTTCCAAAGATGCCGAGGCGTGGATTCCTGCCAAAACCGCCGGGGCGGTTTTGGTCGCAGAAAACCCCGGAACGGGGTTTTCTGCTAAAGCCTCTTCGGCGGGGCTTTTTCCCTCACCTTCCCCAAAAGGGGAAGGCCGCCCCCCGAAAGGGAGAGCGGCCGAGGTCACAGGTCCTGCCGACGCCGTCTTGATACCAAAGAATGCCTGAAATCGGCGGGAAACGCGATGGGAAAGGTCGTTTGTGAGAAGCGAATTTCCCCATATAAAGGCAAGGGTGGCGGCAATCAGGACAAGAAGAACGCTTTTACAAAGCCGTTCCGGGTTTTTCACTTTCCGACTCCGGCGAGCTGGCTTTCCTGCTGTTTCACTCCGGAGGCGCTGGAATCCTTCTTTCCGGCGGCCTTGAAGATCGCGAGGAGGATTCCGTCAAGAATCAGCGCGGCGACAAGGTTGATAGCGCCCGAGACGACGAAGTTCATCACTCTTCCGAGGGAGGTGATCGGCGTGAAGAAGCGGGCGATCATCACGATCGAAAGAAGGGCGATAAAGAGGATCGGCTTTCCGATCGTCTCCTTTCCGGGCAGTGCCGACTCCTTCGGGAGGGAGAAGGCGTTCACCGCGTAGAAGACGAAGGTCACGGCGGCGGCGATCACCATCACGATGCGGGAATCAAGGACGAAGGAGAGACCGGCTCCGAGGGCGAAGCTCACGACTCCCGAGACGATCGACCACGTCTTTTTTCCGGGGAGGGCTCCCTGCAGAAGGAGGGTAAAGCCGATGACCGCGAAGGCGCATTTTTCGATGCTCGCGGTTTTGAACATCAGCTCGCGGTTTCCTCCGTCAAAGAAGACGGCGACGACTGCGTGCGCAAGGGCCGAATAGAGGAGAAAAACGACGAGTCCGAGGAGGGCGCGGCGGTTCTGGCGGACGGCAAGGAGCTCCTTCTCATCGGCTTCTTCCGGCTCCTTGAAGAAGGCGGAAATCGCGTCGAGAATCCAGGTAAGGCCGAAGAGGAGAATTCCGTAGCTGACGAATTTTGCGAGGTTTATCTGCTCCGTCAGGTGCGGCACGGCAAAGTGCCAACCGAGAATAAGGATTGCGGTGACGATGACGGACGCGGCGAGACAGGCGCCCTTTTTGCTGTTGGTTTGCTTCATAAGTAATCACATTCCTTCCTTTAAAGCTTTGCCGTTATCCTACGGCGAACATTTGATTTTATGCGGCTGCGCAGCCGCGGGAGAACAGATTTTAAAGCCTCAGTCCCTCTGGTAGAGGTCGCGGGTGTAGACCTTTTCCGTGACGTCGGCGAGGCAGGGGGAGGGACGATTGGCGAGGATGACCGTCGCGATCTTCTTGAAGGCGTCAAGGTCCTTTTCCACGGGACAGCCTTGAAATTCCTCGACGCTGAGCGTCGGCTCGTAAATCACGACGGGGACGCCCCGGCCCTTTAGGCGGTTGATGATTCCGAGGATCGCGGAGGCGCGGAAGTTGTCGCTTCCCTCCTTCATGGTCAGGCGGAAGATTCCGACCTTCGTATCGGCGCCCTCTCCGTTTTCCTTCCATCCGGCGCGTCGGAGAACGTCTTCGGTGATGAAGTCCTTCCGGACGTGGTTGGCGCTGACGATGGCTCTCACAAGCTCGTTCGGGACGCCCTCGAAATTGGCGCGGAGCTGTTTGGTATCCTTCGGGAGGCAATAGCCTCCGTATCCGAAGGAGGGGTTGTTGTAATGGTCGCCGATGCGGGGATCCCCGCAGACTCCGGCGATGATCTGCCCCGCGTCGAGGCCCTTCATCACCGCGTAGGTGTCGAGCTCGTTGAAATAGGCCACCCGCATGGCGAGGTAGGTATTGGAGAAGAGCTTGACCGCCTCGGCCTCGGCGTCTCCCGTGAGGAGCACCGGCACGTCCTCTTTTAGGGCGCTTTCCCGGAGCAGCTCCGCGAAGCATTTGGCCGCCTCGGTCGATTCTTTGTCGGCAAGGTCGGATCCCACGATGATGCGGGAGGGGTAGAGGTTATCGTAGAGGGCCCGGCCTTCCCGGAGAAATTCCGGGCTGAACAGAACCTTCGCTCCGCTCCTTTTGCGGAGGCCCGCGGTAAATCCGACGGGAACGGTGGATTTGATGACCGTCACCGCACGGGGATTGACTTTTTTTACCGTCTCGACGACCTGCTCGACCGCCGAGGTATCGAAGAAATTCTTTTCGGAATCATAATCGGTAGGGACGGCGACGACGACGAAATCGGCGTCTCGGTAGGCTTCCTCCGCGTCGAGCGTGGCCGTCAGGTCAAGCTCCTTTTCGGCAAGGAAGCGCTCAAGCTCCGCATCGCGGAGAGGGGACTGCCTGCGATTGATCTTCTCCACCTTTTCGGGGAGAATATCCACCGCCGTAACCCGGTTCTTTCCGGAGAGAAGGACCGCCAGCGACAGCCCTACGTAACCGGTCCCGGCAATTGCAATTTTCAAACAGCTTCACCTTCCGTTCCGGGATCAGTCTCCGCTTTTTCCGGTAAGAATCATGGCGGCGCCTTTTAAAATGATTTTCATATCCAGCACGACGCTTCGTTTTTCTATGTACTCAAGGTCGTACCGGATCCACTCGTCGAAGGGGACGGAATGGCGGTCGGGCTGAATCTGCCACAGGCAGAGGAGTCCTCCCCGCACCGACAGCCTCAGCGTCTGCTCCTCCGTGTAGCTTTCCACCTCGTCGGGGAGCGGCGGACGTGGGCCGACCACGCTCATATCGCCCTTGAACACGTTAATCAGCTGTAAAAGCTCGTCGGCGGAGGTTCGCCTCAGAATTCTTCCGAAGGGCGTGATTCTCGGGTCGTTTTTGATTTTGAAAACCGGGCCGTCGGCCTCGTTCATTCCCGATTTTATCATATCGTCCTTCATCGTGTCCGCCATCGGCCTCATCGAGCGGATTTTATAGAATCGGAAAATTTTTCCTCCCCGGCCTACCCGCTCCGAAACGTAGATCGGATTATGGAAATCCTCCAGCCATTTGACAAGAAGGCAGAGGGCGATGAGGGGAGACAGAACCACAAGAAGCAGGAACGATGAAACGATATCAAAGGTTCTTTTGAAGAAAAGGTAGCCTCGCCGGGAGGCTTCTCTCTTTTCGCCGTTTTCGTAGAGGCGCTCGGCGACCTGCTCAAGGAAACCCGCGCCTTCCGATTCCTCGGAGACCGCGATCCCGAAGGGTTCCGCCGGCTCGCCGCTCTCGGTGAGAACGGCATTTTTTTTTGCACTCGTCATAAAAAACTCCTGTTTACCGTGCGAATCGAAATCAGAAGCGGGACCTCCATCCCCGAATGTGTTCGGCAAAAATCTAAAGAAAAAGGAGCGCGTCGGGAGGCTTCGGGGAGAAAAAGAGGGAAAAAGGCTTCCCCTTCCGGGCGGCGCGTAAGCGCTTTCCTTTTTGCGCCGAAAAGCACCCGGCCGAAACGTTCCCGATGATTTATCTAATTATATCACATATTTTATTCTCTGTCAATATATTTCGACGCAATTGTTACAAGATATTCTCGCGTGAAAAACGGTCGCTTTTTTCCTCTTCCCTTCCCCCCCGGAAAAGCCGCTCTCCGGGGCGGGAGCGCGGGCGAATTTCCCGGAATTTTCTTCTTTTTATAAAAATTTTCTTTCCTTATTTTATGTTCCCCTCTTGACGAATCGGCGAAAAGGGGATATAATAGGGAATGAGGGGAGGGTTCTTCCCTCCCCCGGAACCGATACAGAAGGGCGGAATGCAACGTGAAAAAAATCGGAATCGGAGTCTGTTTTCTGCTATCCTTCCTCCTCCTTTGGGGAGGAATGACGGCGAACGCCGTCAATATTTCCCAAACGGCGGCCACTCAGTGCGAAACCTATAGCGGGGACAACCGGGAGGATCAGAGCTACAGCCGCTGGGCGTCGCCGGTAAAATCCTACCTTGTTCCCGCGTCGGAGGGGCTGATGCGGGTTCAGGCGGGGTCTGGTATTGACGGCGTTCTCGTCGAATACTACGACAGCGGGCACAACATCCTCCCGAAGATGACGAAGCACCTCACGGAGGAGCTTCCGGTTTTCGGCGCCTTTTACGCCGGAGCGAACGCTTACTTTCTTCTCACCGGGCAGAACAATCCCACCCAGAGCGCCGACGTGGAGGTTTTCCGCCTGACGAAGTTCAGCAAGAGCTGGGAGCGCCTCTCCTCGGTGAGCCTGAGCGACTGCAACACGACGGTTCCCTTTGACGCGGGGAGCGCCCGCATGGAGGAATTCGGGGATCGCCTCGTCGTTCACACCTGCCATGAAATGTACAAATCAACCGACGGGTTCAACCATCAGTCCAACCTGACGTTTCTGGTGGACACCGGAAGCATGAAGATTCTCGACTCCCGCTTCGGAGTCTCGAACAAGAATCTCGGATACGTCAGCCACTCCTTCAATCAGTTCGTACACGTCGTCGACGGGAAGATCGTCACCGTCGATCACGGGGACGCCTATCCCCGCTCGATCGTTCTCCTCAAGTACCCGGGGAACACCTCCGTTTCGGGGTACGGCTGTTCTCCCACCGACGTCCTCACCTTCCCCGGAGACATAGGAGAGAACGTCACCGGCGCCACGGTCGGGGCCTTTGAGGTCTCCTCCTCTTCCTATCTCATCGCGGGAAATTCCGTCAAGCAGGACGAAAACAACCTCTCCCGCAAGACGCGCAACGTCTTTGTAGCCTCCGTCGACAGAAGCTCCGGCGCGGTCTCCTTCCGCTTCGTCACCTCCCACGCGGAGGGAGAGGCAAGCGCCTCGACGCCGCACATGGTGAAGCTTTCGACCGACCGCTATCTCCTTCTCTGGTCGGAAGGGGAAACCGTCTTTTACGTCGTCCTCGACGGGAAGGGAAACCAGCAGGGGAGCATCCGCAGCATGGACGGATCCCTTTCCGACTGCGTCCCCGTCGTGGCAAACGGGAAAATTACATGGCTTGTCTGGGAAAAGGAAACGATCACCTTCTACGATATCAGCGCCTCCGATCTTTCCAAAACCTACGAGACCGTCATCAAAAACGGCCATCACTGGGAGCAGACCGGGAGCGGAAACGGCACCGCCACGATCACCTGCTCGGTCTGTGGGAGCAGTAAGACGGTCGGCGTCGCCTCCTCCTTCACCCTCCATTGCAACACCAACGGTGGAAACAGCTACTCCTCCTTGATTCCAAATCAATTCAAGGTCGGGGACACCCTCCATTTTACGCTCGATATTGTCAATGGCCCCACCTCCGGAGAGGTCAACCGGGAATGGACGGTGACGGTATCGGACGAAAGCAAGATTTCCTATCGGTCCGGCCCCTATTCCACGCAGGTGGGATGGAGTGACGACGGCTCCTTTACCATGCTGGCCCCCGGAAAGGTCACGGTCACCATCGCGCCGAAATACAACGCGAAGGCCGCGAAAAAATACGAATGGACAATCGTATGCACCGTCCATGGAGGGAAGGACGGAAAAGAATATACCCTCCGGGGAGTCAAGGAGGCGACCTGCACCGCGAAGGGCTACACGGGGGATAAAATCTGCTCCCTCTGCGGCGCCGTCATTGAAACTGGAAAGGAAACCGCCAAGCTGGGACACAAAACCGAGCTGAGAAACGTATCCGCCGCCAGCTGCACCGCGACGGGCTATACAGGAGACGAGGTCTGCCGCGTCTGCGGAACGGTAGTGAAAAAGGGAAGCAAAACCGCAAAGCTCCCGCACAACTACAAAAACGGAAAATGCACCGTCTGCGGCGCCCTCGATCCCGCGGCGACCGGAACGCCGGGAGCACAGCCTCCCGAAACGGCAAAGCCCGGAACCGAAAAACCGCCGACGCCGGGAACCCGACCGGAGGAAACCTCGAGCGAATCGAGCACCTCCCCTTCCCTGCCGCCCGAGCCCTCGGGAAGTGAAAGCGGCGGCGGAACCGGAAGCGGCGAAATCCCGCCGGAGCAGAGCGACTCCTCCGACGAAACAAGCCCCAACGCCCCCTCCGGGGAGCCGGTCGAAACCGCCCCCGACACCGCCGAAAGCGGCACAGCGGAGGGAAGCGCGGTACCCGCCGAAACCGCCGAAGAAGAGCCTACCGCCGGGGCCGACGAAAGCGAGCTCCCCGCCGACTCTGACACATCCTCCGAAAGCGGCGCCCCGGCAGAAGGAACCTCTACCGAGCCGCCCTCCGGCTCCTCCTCCGGCCCGAAAAATCCCCTTCCCGGCGGCCGCACGGCCCTGCTCTGCTTCGTCGCTCTGCTCTTTGTCGCCGCCGGCGTGACGGTTCTCATCCTCCTCATCAAGAAGCACGGCGCCAAAAAGAACGGCGGATAACGCGAAAGCCGGAAAAGCGTGAAAAGAAACTGACGGAAAGGCCGCGTCTGCGCCTCCCCGCCAAAGCCCGCGACAGCGGAATTACACAAAAAGCCAAGACAGAAACCGGTCGGGGCCCCTGCGAAGGAGCTCCGACCGGACGTTTTTTATTGAACTTTTGCGAACGCGCCCGGGCTTCCGGGGAACGCTTCCGCGCCGTCTCAAACGGTTTCTTTGCGTTTATTGGGCGGATTCCTCCGGCACCGCTTCGCCGGGAGCTTCCGTCACGTCGGGGAGCGCGGCTCCCGTTTCATCCGTGGAAGCTTCATCCGTTACTACACCGGAATTATCCGTATCATCTCTTTTTCCTCCATATCTTGTTCCTCCCACCCACTCTACCGTACCGCGGGGAAGCTCTCCATGATCATCATCGACAAAAGCGATCCTATAGCTGTTCCCGGAGTTTGAAAGATACCTTGTATGGAAAAAACCTGAATAAGTGTTATTCGGTAGTCCGACAAGCTCAGTGACTTCTTTGAACGTCATCCCCGGTTTAATTTTATCAAAGTCCTCATCCTTGGGGACAAAATCGTCAAGATATTCTACTTCCGATGCGTAGTACTGATAGCTGTCCTGATAACTTTCATCGCGTTTAGGTTTAAATAGAACAATTTTCCCTTTATACTTGAAAGCATCCCATCCTGCAAATCCGCTGGGTTCAGAGAGGTCTGTCGGAGGATAGTTGTTAATGCCGCGTTCGGCACATATCTGTTCTATCTCTTCAACGGCCATTCCCTCTTTGACAAAGGCGTCTTCTTCTGGATTCCATGCGGCTGCCCGGTTGACACAGGAACAGCAGGGCACGAGAAGAAGCAGAATTCCAAAAATAATTTTGCGTTTCACGGTGATTTCTCCTTTTTGTTTATCTAATTTTTTAAAAGTAAAGAAGTTAATTCTAACGGAGCGCGGCATTTTTGCCGTAATTTGATTTTGTCGGGTTCAAGCCTCTCCGCTGACATTGTCGGAAACTAATAGCGGCTGGTTAAAGGCGAAACCATAAAGTATCCGGCAAAGATTGGATAATCATTAGCGGCTCTCTCCGGGTCATAAAGTTTCTTTGCGTTTATTGAGCGGATTCCTCCGGCACCGCTTCGCTAGGAGCTTCCGTCGCGTCGGGGAGAGCGGCTCCCGTTTCATCCGTGGAAGCTTCATTCGTTACTGCACCGGAATCTTCCTCTTCCGCATCCGTTTCGATTTCTATGTTTTCAAGATCAAGAGAATCCGGAACGGGAATTATGAAAGAGTAAGTGATTTCACATCCGTGTTCATCACAGACATCAATATAAACCCGAACAGCAAGCTCGCCGTTTTGCCCGTATACGAGGCTGTACCATGATTTGCCGATGTTGCTCACCTTTTTTCCGCTTTTTGTTGCTTGTTCGCGGAGAAAATGGACAGCGGACTTTACGAAGATATCTCTTCCTTTCAAATCCGCGGCTCTTTGATCCATTCCCTCCGGTGCGCCGTCAGGATACCGTAAAACGGATTTCCATCCGACCACTTCCCCTTCGGGAGAAAGCCAAATAGTCACACTTTCATCGGTTATCAGGCCGTCAAAACTTCTTCTCAAAACAACTTCATCATAAGCGTATGAAGTGCCTGACCATACATCTTTGGAAACAGTATAATTTTTGTCTCTAAAAACGGGCCATTTGGATTCGGCAAATTCCGTTCCTGTCTTGATAAGTTCTTCCTCAGATTTTTGACTTACACCCATTTTTGTATGATCCATGAGTAATAAAATTTCGTCGGTATCTTGGGAAAAATATACTCTAATATCTTCCTCTTCATTTACATAGCCGTCCGCAGGCGTTACAAAATACCACATGGAGTCGACATAGTGTAGGGTGACCTCTCTTCCATTGATGATTTCGGTTCTGGTTTCCGGAACATTTTCATCATGATATATCGTATTCGTAGTAGGTCTCCCAAACTGGTCGGGATACATCATACCATCGAAAGACACGGATAAAGAATCGCCCATATAACTATAATCGGGGTCAACGTATACAGGAAGATACGACTCTTCTTCCGGCTTTTGACAGGAGCTTCCCACAAGACCGAAAAGGAGAATCAAAGCACAAAGTCCGGCACAAACATTTCTGTTTTTCATTTTATTTTCTCCTATCGATAACGTAATTTAAGAACAAAACAAATCTTTTTCGCGTGCCTTCGGGAATCCGAATCAGCACGCGGGCGTGACAAATTTCGGAAAAAACGGATGGAAGGGACAAAATAAACGGGGAAAGACACCGGCCACCACCGTTCACCTTCTTTCTTCGGTTGGAAACGTTATTTTCTATAATTCATTGTATCACGTGCGAAGAGATTTGTCAATAAGTATTTAAGCAATACACAAAATATTTTCAAAGTAGAAAAATCGGGCGGTATTCTGCCGGGGCCGATCCGCCGGTCGAGAAATTGCTCCAAAATCGCTTTTCTCAAAACAGAAACCGGTCGGGGCTCTTTTAAGGGAGCTCCGACCGGGCGTTTTTATTGAACTTTTGCGGAAGCGCCTCGGCTTCCGGGGAACGCTTTCGCGCCGTCTCAAACGGTTTCTTTGCGTTTATTGGGCGGATTCCTCCGGCACCGCTTCGCCGGGGGCTTCCGTTACGTCGGGGAGAGCGGCTCCCGTTTCATCCGTGGAAGCTTCATTCGTTACTGCGCCGGAATTATCCGATTCCTCCGGCACCGTTTCGCCGGGAGCTTCCGTCACATCGGGGAGAGCGGCTCCCGTTTCATCCGTGGAAGCTTCATTCGTCACTGCGCCGGAATTATCCGTATCATCTCTTTTTCCTCCATATCTTGTTCCTCCTACCCATTCTACCGCACCCCAGGGAAGCTCTTCATGATCATTATCGACAAAAGCAATCCTATAGCCGCGACCGGAGTTTGAAAGGTACCCTGCATGGAAAAAACCTGAATAAGTGTTATCCGGTAGTCCGACAAGCTCAGTGACTTCTTTGAACGTCATCCCCGCTTTAATTTTATCAAAGTCCTCGTCCTTGGGGACAAAATCGTCAAGATATTCCACTTCCGATACAGATGCATACTCATCGCTGTCGTTATATTTAAATAGGACAATTTTCCCTTTATACTTGAAAGCCCCCCATCCTGCCAATCCGCTGGGTTCAGAGAGGTCTGTCGGAGGATAGTTGTTAATGCCGCGTTCGGCACAGATTTTCTCTATCTCTTCAACGGCCATTCCCTCTTTGACAAAGGCGTCTTCTTCTGGATTCCATGCGGCTGCCCGGTTGACACAGGAACAGCAGGGCACGAGAAGAAGAAGCAGAATTCCAAAAACAATTTTGCGTTTCACGGTGATTTCTCCTTTTTGTTTATCGAAATTTTTAAAAGTAAAAAGTTAATTCTAACGGAGCGCGGCATTTTTGCTATAATTTGATTTTGCAGGGTCAAAGCCTCTCCGCTGACATTGTCGGAAACTAATAGCGGCTGGTTAAGGGCGAAACCATAAAGTATCCGGCAAAGATTGGATAATCATTAGCGGCTCTCTCCGGGTCATAAATCAAATTTCCACACAGATCTTTGTCTGTGACCTTATCTGATCCCGGCTTGTGCGACCAATAACCATCCGGATTTTGTCTATACCAATGAAAATCTCCACTATCTTTATCCGCGATGGCTTTGCCCTCTCTAATTACCAACGCAACCTTGTATGTGCCGGGTTTGCAGACCGCATATTTATCAACCGGTTCAAAGGTAAACCCCAAGGCCTCAGAATCCCTTTTGGCACGTTCAATTATGTCTTCGGTTATTATCTCTTCATATATGTCCATGCCACCTTCCTCCCCGGGTCTTCCCCACCAAAGCAAACCATCATCACCGACTTGTCTGTCAAGACAGTACGCGTAACAATTAGTCCTAAAACAAGCGAAACCGTTAGCATTCCAAAGGTTTGGCTGATAGTCCAATTCATACCCGGACGTCGGTAAAAACCATCCGAAATACCATTCATCCCGATAGCTGTTATTATCAAGGTACTCTCTTTGCTTTAAGCTTAAGCCTTCTTCATGACTTGCTTTGTCCTCGAGATCAAGAACCAAGTCCTTTGCGGTATATGCTTCGGAAGAGCGAGCCTTAACCTTATAGCTACCGGATTTCGTTTGGATTATTTTCCACTGCTGTGTCCATTCTCCCCCGTATGGCCGTTGAACAATGGCAGCTCCGTCGGTAAGGGACTCGTTGGGTTCGACAGAGATTGCCATGCCGCTCCATACGGAAGTGATCTTATAATAACCGTCCCCTGTGGGAGTCAAATTCCATTCATATAATTCGCTCCCATTAAGTGCGGCCTGCTTCAAATTCGTTCCTGTGACGGAATCCGCAATTTGAGCATGGAGTTGCGTCTGCCGGTTTTGAATAAAGTAGGTTCCTTGGGCAAGCGCGGTAATTTCAACGTTAATTCTGAACGATCCCGCATAGGAGCCTATTGCCGGTTTTCCCGTGACGTAGGTAAAACCGGGTTCTACACCGGTGATTGCCCCACTTGCAGAAACCGTAGCAAGGGAGG
>CANQQT010000009.1 GCA_947626065.1 uncultured Clostridia bacterium
TAAAAAAATAAAGCCCTTGGGGGGGACTTTGTCTTCAGTCTGCGGCGTCGGACAAGCTTCCGGCGCCGTTTTTTGCGATTCTTATTCCGTTCCGGTCTTTTCCGGACGCATCTCTCCGTACTTTTCCTTCGCCGAGCGCCGGATTGTGGAGCAGACCGAGGAAAGCAGAAGCGCCCAGAGGAGAACGAGAAGCGCGCTGACGAGGCGAAAGTGCGGGAAGAGGTAAAGCGTGGCATAGGAGGAGGCGTTGAGCAGTGCCACGGCAACGCCGAGGAAAAGCACCGCCTTTGCGCGGAAGAGAAGGCCTTTCCGCTCCTTCGCCACCGCCGCATTGTGGTTATAGAAGGCCGTCTCCCAATAGTTCCCCGTGTGATTTTCGACGGTAAAGACGAGAAGCTTATACAGCCGGAAAAGCGGGAGGAGGAAGAGAAGATTTGAGAGAATTTCGGTCGAAAGCGGAAGGAGGAAGGGGCCCTTCAGATCGGTGAGCCGGATATCCGACGAGACGTGGAGGGCGTCGCAGAAGAGAAAAATCGTGAGATAGGAGAGGGCCGACACGGTGAGGGAAAGAATCAGCCCCCACTTTTTCTTTTTCGGGAAGGCAAGGAAGCGTTCGGCTTTTCTCTCAGCCAAAAGGAGGCAGACCGGGAAGAGGCACAGCGGGATGACCGGCCGCCCGTCGACGTTGAAGCCGATGGCGCAAAAGCCGGAAAGCGTCAGGAAAAGGGTCACCCCCGAAATCGCCGCGAGCGTTTGCCCGATCGGGTCGGGCGGAATCGTCGAAAGAATCTCCGCGACGGCCTTCGGATAGGGGCGGTTCTTTTTGAGCCGGAGGAAAAAGCGCCCGATAAAGACAAGATAGAGGAGACCGAGGCAAAGGGAGAGAAGCGCCGAGAAAATCGCCAGAACGCCCTTGTAAGGGGCAAGCGGGTAGACCGTGCCAAAGAGGAAAAACTCGTCGAGAACCAGATAAATCGTGTTGGGCAGAACGGTGAGGAGACGGCGGAGAATCAGGAAGAGAAAGGCGGCGATTTGGGCCGCCCGGAAGCCGGGAAGCGTCAGCGGCGTGTTTGCGGTGGGGAGGAGAACCGTCTTGAACAGAGCGTTGAGCGCCGGGATGAGAAAGACCAGCTCAAGGATGGCGAAGGAGGAGGTGAGGAGCAACGGGAGGCCGGGGTCGGAGGAATTCAGCGACAGCGCGGGAAGAAAAAGAAGGGTTTTGGCAAGGGAAATGCCGCTGAGATACCGCAGGGAACGACAGCCCGATTCCGCGTCGGAGGAGAGCGGAACAAAGGGCGTGAGCACCCGGAGGAGAATCAGACAACCGATAAAATCCGGCAGTAGGTCGAAGAGATCGACGTCGGGATTGAAGAAGAAAAAGAGGGCGAGAAAGATGAGTTTGCCGTTCATGACGGAGACCTCCTGTCGGCGGAATTAAGGGCGAAAAAGAATCTTTTCTCCGGTCAAAGGCCGGAAAAGGAAACTTTACTCTTTAAAAATGGATGAAAAAGGAAATTCGGTTGGGGCAAAGCGCAAGAAAGGCAACGCATTCTTTGAAAAAGGGAACCATCCTCTGCACCGGAAGTGAAAAAGAGAACTTATCTCTGAATAAATGGATAAAATAGGAAATTCGACCCAGGGCAAAAAAGTGAAAATGCGAACTTTTCTCTGAAAAATGAGTGGAAAAGAAAACTTTACTCTGAACAAAAGGAGAAAAAAGGAAACTTTTCTCCGGCTAAAGAGCGTGAAAGTGAACTTTTCTACGGCGAAACGGCAGGAATGGAAACTTTTCTCTTGAGCGAGAGGGAAAAAGGAAACTTTACTCTGAACAAATGGATAAAACAGGAAACGGCATTCGGGACAAAAAGTCAAAAAGCAAACTTTTCTCTTGCAAAACAGCAGAAAAGAGAAGGATTCTCGAGAAGGATTCTCGAGAAGGATTCTCTTGTGAACAACGGAAAAATCACAAGGAACGGCCAGCCGGGCCGCGTCTGCCTCGGCATGGAAGGGAGGCTTGCCCGAGGGGGGGAAGCGTCAGGGAAGCTCCTCCAAAGGATCTCCGGAGTAGGGAAGCGCCCGAAACAGATACCCGGCGGGAAGGACTTCCGAAAAGGGGAAAGGTGGCAAAAGCCGCCCTTCCCCCGCGCTTATTCGACGGAATTGTCGTTGATTCCACAGCACTTCTTGTATTTTTTCCCGCTTCCGCAGGGGCAGGGATCGTTCCTGCCGACGCGCTGGGTCTTCTTGATGACAACCGGTTTTTTCTTGACCTGCTGTCCTCCTTCAAAGCCCTCGCCGGTGACCTTCGCCACCTCCACGCGCTTGAATTCCTGCCGCCGCGGCTGGACGGCGAGGAGCATCCGCACGGTGTCCTCCCGGATGGAGGCGATCATTTCGTCGAACATATCGGCGGCGGCGATCCGGTATTCGCTGATCGGATTTCTCTGTGCGTAGGCGTTGAGGCCGATGCTATCCTTCAAATCCTCCATCGCGTCAAGATGTTCCATCCACTTGGTATCGACGTTGCGCAGAAGGATGATGCGCTCGATCTCCCGCATCGTGTCGTTCCCGAAGATTTTTTCCTTTTCCGCGTAGAGCGCGTCGGCGCGGTGGAGAAGCTCCTCCTCCACCTTCGTGGGGACGACCGCCGCGGCCTCCCTTTCGGTATAGCGGAAGTCGGCGTCGGTGCAAAGCGTGCCCATGAAATAGCTTCGCAGCTCGTCAAAATTCCAGCTTTCCGGAGTGGCGGGATTGAGGCAGAACCCGACCTCGTCGGACACGACGCGATGAATCATCTCGACCATCTTTTCCTTCAGGTCACAGCCGTCGAGAACCTCCCGGCGCTGTTTGTAAATCAGCGTGCGCTGTTGATTCATGACGTCGTCGTATTCCAGTACGTGCTTCCGGCGGGCGAAGTTGTTGTCCTCCAGCTGTTTCTGCGCGTTTTCGATGGAGCCGGATAGAATTCTCGCCTCAATCGGCTGATCGTCCTCCAGTCCGAGCCGGTCGACCATGCCGATCAGGCGCTCACTGCCGAAGAGGCGCATCAGGTCGTCCTCAAGCGAGAGGAAGAAGCGGGATTCTCCGGGGTCGCCCTGACGGCCGGAACGGCCACGAAGCTGATTGTCGATCCGGCGGCTTTCGTGCCGCTCGGTGCCGATGATGAAGAGGCCGCCGGCCTTCTTGATTTTTTCGGCCTCCGGCTCAATTTCCTTGCGGTACTTTTCAAAGAGCTCGCGATAGACCTTCCGGGCCTCCAGCACCTCCTCGCTTACCGAGACGGAGGAGCCGACGGCAAGGCCGACCACGTCCTCGTCATAGCCCTGCTTCAGCATATCCTGCCGGGCCATGAATTCGGGATTTCCGCCGAGCATGATGTCGGTTCCGCGCCCCGCCATGTTGGTGGAGATGGTGACGGTGCCGTATTTTCCGGCTCCGGCGACGATTTCCGCCTCTTTTTCGTGGTATTTGGCGTTCAGAACGGTGTGCTTGATGCCTTCCTTTTTCAGCAGCTTGGAAAGCTCCTCTGATTTTTCAATCGAAACGGTGCCGACCAGAACCGGCTGACCCTTTTCGTGGCATTCGATGATCTGGTCGATGATGGCGTTGTATTTGCCCTTCTTGTTCTTGTAAACCGCGTCGGGATGATCGACGCGAATCATCGGCTTGTTGGTGGGAATCTCCACGACGTCAAGGCTGTAGATTTCGCGGAATTCGTTCTCCTCGGTGAGCGCCGTACCGGTCATTCCCGAGAGCTTTTTGTACATACGGAAGTAGTTCTGGAAGGTGATGGTCGCCAGCGTCTTGTTTTCCTTTTCAATCTTGACGTGCTCCTTGGCCTCAATCGCCTGATGAAGTCCGTCGGAGTAACGGCGACCGAACATCATACGCCCGGTGAAGCTGTCGACGATGATGATCTGCCCGTCCTTGATGACGTAGTCGACGTCCCGCATCATGATGCCGTGGGCCTTGATGGCCTGATTGATGTGATGGGAGAGGGTGGAGTTTTCGGGATCCGAAAGGTTGGCGATGCCGAAGAATTCCTCCGCCTTCTTTACGCCCGATTCCGTCAGAACCACCGATTTGGCCTTTTCGTCGACGATATAGTCGGCGTCGATGGTGTCGGTCGACTCCTTGTCGTCCATTTCCTTGATCCGGAATTGCCGGAGCGTGCAGACGAAGGCGTCGGCGCGGTCGTAAAGGTCGGTCGATTGCTCCCCTTCCCCCGAGATGATGAGAGGGGTTCTGGCCTCGTCGATCAGAATCGAGTCGACCTCGTCGACGATGGCAAAGGAATGTCCCCGCTGGGTCAGACGCTCCTTGTAGGTCACCATGTTGTCCCGCAGATAGTCGAAGCCGAATTCGTTGTTCGTGCCGTAGGTGATGTCGCAGTTGTAGGCCTTCTGCTTCTCCTCCTTGCTCTGCCCGTGGACGACAAGGCCGGTGGTCATACCGAGAAAATCGTAGGCGCGGCCCATTTCCTCAGCGCCGAGACGGGCGAGGTATTCGTTTACCGTGACGATGTGAACGCCATTTCCCGAAAGCGCGTTCAGATAGGCGGGAAGGGTCGCGACAAGCGTTTTTCCTTCACCGGTCTTCATTTCGGCAATGCGGCCCTGATGGAGGATGATGCCGCCCATGACCTGAACGCGGAAGGGGCGCTTGCCGAGCACGCGGTCGTCGGCCTCACGGATGGCCGCGAAGGCGTCGGGGAGAATATCGTCCAGAGTCTCCCCGTCGGCGAGGCGCTTCTTCAAAAGCGCCGTCGTTCCCCGCAGCTCGGCGTCCGACATGGCCTTGTATTTTTCCCCCAGATTCTCGACGGCGTCGACGAGGGGCATGATTTTTTTGATCTGTCTTTGGCTGTAAGTTCCGAAGATTTTATTGATAAGACCCATGAAACAAATTGTCCTTTCCTCAGGCAAAGCCCGGTTGTAAGCTCGCTCTTTTCATTGTACACGATTCAAAGAGAAAGTACAAGAGGATTTTGTAAATATTTTATACCGTGAGGGAAATTTTTATTGATTTTTGCGCGAGTAGGGAAGAACGGAAGGAAAAAACGCGCCGAAAAGGAAAACGCCGCGCGGAAATTCGCGGGATCGCGGGCGACGCATTCCAAACGCCCCGGTCAGAAATGCTGTCAAGACTTTTTTGAAGCTTTCTCCCCACGCCAAAGCCCGGCGCCTTCGTTTCTCCGAAGGCGCCGGGCGCGGCGTTCGTTTCTTAATATTCAAATTCCCCGGTGTAGACGGTGACGGCGCTGCCTGTCAGGCGAATGCCGCCGTCGGTGTAGCAGACCGTCAGATCTCCGCCGTCAAGCCGCACCGTAATGTCGCTGTCCTTGTCGCAGAGACCGTTTTCCACGGCGGCCGCCACCGCGGCGCAGGCGCCGGTTCCGCAGGCCAGAGTTTGGCCGTTGCCGCGCTCCCAGACCCGGACGCGGAGGCTCCGGCGGTTGATGACGCGGACAAATTCGGTGTTGATTCTCTCGGGAAAATAGGAGGCGTGCTCAAACTGCGGCCCGAGCTTTTCGAGGTCGAGGTTTTCCACCGAGTCGCAGAAGACGACGCAGTGGGGATTCCCGACCGAAACACAGCTGACGCGGTAGTCCTCCCCGCCGACGGTGATGGGATAGTCGATCATCACCTTTTCGGGAACGGTAGCGGGCAGGTTCTCCGTCGAAAAGTCGGCCTTCCCCATATCGACGGTCACGGAGCTCACCTTGCCGTCCCGCGTGAAGAGCTTTAAGCGGTGAACGCCGCTCGCCGTCTCCACCGAGAGGTATTCGCTCCGAAGAATGCCGTTGTCGTAGAGGTACTTCGCGACACAGCGGATGTTGTTTCCCGCCATCTTGCCCTCGCTCCCGTCGCGGTTGAAGGTCCGCATTTTCGCGTCGGCGAGCTTCGAGCGCTCAATCAGAACGATGCCGTCGCCGCCGATGCCGTAATGAGGCGCGCAGAGGCTGACGCAGAGCGACTCGGGACAGCTGATTTTGCCGTCGAAATTCTCAATGAAAATATAGTCGTTCCCACAGGAGTGCATCTTGGTGAAGGGAATTTTCGACTTCCAGAGCCGCATGGCGTTGATATCGACGAGCTCGGTGTTTTCGCTGTTGAAGCGACCGGCGATCATGTCGCAGAGGGCTCCGGCGGTGTCGAGGGAGGTGAGGCAGGGAATGCCGAGCTGCATGGCGCGGCGGTGCAGGGCAATGTAGTTGCCCACCGTCTCGTCCCGAACCGCGCCGGTGTAGAGGATGTAGTGAAGCGCCCGCTCCTCCATCAGATCGCGGAGCGCGCCGCTTTCGGTGGAGTTGGGAACCTGCGTGACGGGGATCCCGATGCGGGAAATCTCCTGCGCCGTCCCGGTCATCGCGTAGATGCGCATTCCGAGATCGTAGAACCGCCTTGCCAGCGGAATGACCTCCGGATAGTCCGATTCGCTTACGCTGATGAGAATGCCGGTCTTCCCGTCGTGAAGCCGGGAGGGAAGCGTGAAGCCGGCGGCGGTCAGCCCCTTGAAGAGGGCCTCCGCCATCGTTTTTCCGATGCCGAGAACCTCGCCGGTCGACTTCATTTCCGGCCCGAGAATCGAGTTCGCGTCGTTGAGCTTCTCAAAGGAGAAAACCGGAACCTTGATGGCGTAATAGGGCGGCGTGCGGTAGAGCCCCGTCCCGAAGCCGAGGGTCGTGAGCTTTTCCCCCAGCATGATTTTTGAGGCGAGGTCGACCATCGGGACGCCGGTGACCTTGCTGATGTAGGGCACCGTGCGGGAGGCGCGGGGATTGACCTCGATGACGTAAAGCTCGTCCTCGTAAATCAGATACTGAATGTTGACAAGTCCCTTCGTTCCGAGCGCAAGCGCCAGCTTTTCGGAACAGCGGCAGATCTTTTTTAGAAATTTGTCGTTCAGATTGAAGGGAGGATAGACGGCGATCGAGTCGCCGCTGTGAATCCCGGCCCGCTCGATGTGCTCCATGATGCCGGGGATCAGAACGTCCTCCCCGTCGGAGATGACGTCGACCTCAAGCTCAATGCCCGGCATATATTTGTCGATGAGAACCGGGTTGTCAATGCCCCCCGAAAGAATCGTCTTCATGTAGCGAAGGGTTTGCTCGTCACTGCGGGAAATCACCATGTTCTGCCCGCCGATGACGTAGGAGGGGCGGAGGAGGATCGGATAGCCGAGGGTGTGCGCCGCGTTCAGAGCCTCCTCGATTCCCGAAACGCCGGTGCCCTTCGGGCGGCGGATGCCAAAGGTTTCAAGGAGCTTGTCAAAACGGCTCCTGTCCTCCGCAATGTCGATGCTTTCCGCCGAGGTGCCGAGAATCGGGATTCCCTTTTGGTCGAGGAATTTCGTCAGCTTGATGGCGGTCTGCCCGCCGAAGGCGACCACCACGCCGACCGGATGCTCCACCTCGATGATGTTCATCACGTCCTCCGGGCAGAGCGGCTCAAAGTAGAGACGGTCGGAGATGTCGTAGTCGGTGGAAACCGTCTCGGGATTGTTGTTGACGAGGACGACCTCGTAGCCCATCTCCCGCAGGGTTCTGACGCAGTGAACGGAGCTGTAGTCGAACTCGATGCCCTGACCGATGCGGATCGGGCCGGAGCCGAGAACCATCACGACCGGGCGACCGGAGCGTGGGTGGATTCTCGCCTCGCAGAAGGAGTCGTAGCCGGAGTAGAAATAGGGGGTCACGGCGTCGAATTCCGCCGCGCAGGTGTCGACAATTTTGTAGGTCGCCGAGCGGTGGGGAAGGGATTTGCTGCCGCTCAGACGGAGAAGGGCGCCGTCGGTATAGCCGAGCCTTTTGGCGGTAAGATAGGTTTCCTCGTCCATTGTTTTGCCGGGAAGGGAAGCCTCAAAGGCGGCCATGCCCGCCATTTTGGAGAGGAACCATTCGTCGATGCCGGTCAGACGGTGGATTTCCTCCACCGGAATGCCGACCTTCAAAGCTTCGAAAACCGTGAAAAGACGGCGGTCGTCCTGCATAAGAAGCCGCTCGGAGAGGGGCGCGTCGGAGAGAGGCGAAGCGTTCAGGGTGTCAAGGGAGATTTCAGCGCCCCGCACCGCCTTCATCAGGGCCGCCTCAAAGGAGGAGGCGATGGCCATGACCTCCCCGGTCGCCTTCATCTGCGTGCCGAGGCGGCGGCTGGAGCCGGCGAATTTGTCGAAGGGCCATTTCGGGAATTTCACCACCACGTAGTCGAGCGCCGGCTCGAAACAGGCGCAGGTCTTCCCGGTGATGTCGTTCTTGATTTCGTCAAGGGTGTAGCCGAGCGCGATTTTCGCCGTAATTTTGGCAATCGGATAGCCGGTCGCCTTCGAGGCGAGGGCGGAGGAGCGGGAAACGCGGGGATTGACCTCAATAACGGCGTATTCAAAGCTCTCGGGATTGAGGGCGAACTGACAGTTGCAGCCGCCGACGATGCCGATGGAGGAGATGATGGAAAGAGAGGCCGAGCGGAGCATTTGATATTCCTTGTCCGATAAGGTCAGGGCCGGGGCCACGACGACCGAGTCGCCGGTGTGGATCCCGACCGGGTCGACGTTTTCCATCGAGCAGACGGCGATGACGTTGCCGAGGGCATCGCGCATCGTCTCAAATTCGATTTCCTTCCAGCCGGAGATGCACTTTTCAATCAGAACCTGACGGATGGGAGAGGCGTCAAGTCCGCCGCCGGCGATGACCTTCAGCTCCTCCCGGTTCGCGGCAATGCCGCCGCCCGAGCCGCCGAGGGTAAAGGCCGGGCGAACGATGACGGGGTAGCCGATGGCGTCGGCGACGGTGAGCGCCGTTTCAAGATCGTTGGCGATATCGGAGGGTACCACCGGCTGGCCGATTTCCCTCATCGTGTCCCGGAAGAGCTCGCGATCCTCCGCCTTCATGATGGCGTCGATATCGGAGCCGAGGAGACGAACGCCGAGGCGCTTCAGCGTCCCGTCGCGGGAGAGCGCCAGCGCGATATTCAGTCCCGTCTGCCCGCCGAGCCCCGCGAGAAGCCCGTCGGGGCGCTCCTTTTCGAGGATTCTTGCCACCGTTTCGGGGGTCAGGGGTTCAAGATAGATTTCGTCGGCCATGCTCTTGTCGGTCATGATCGTCGCCGGGTTGGAGTTGACGAGAACCACGTTGATGCCCTCGGCGCGAAGAACGCGGCAGGCCTGCGCTCCGGCGTAGTCGAATTCCGCCGCCTGTCCGATAACAATCGGGCCGGAGCCGACGACGAGAACCTTGCGGATGCTGTTATCCTTTGGCATTTCTGAATTCCTCCATCATCGAAAGAAACCGGTCGAAGAGAAAGGCGGTGTCGCGGGGGCCGGAACAGGCTTCCGGATGGAACTGCACGGTGAAGCAGTATTTTCCGGGGTAATCGACGCCTTCACAGCTGCCGTCGTTGGCGTTGACGAAACGGAGGGTGCCGAGGCTGCTCAGGCTCTCGTTTACCACCGCGTAGCCGTGATTCTGACTTGTGATGTAGGTTCGCCCCGTGAGAAGGTCGCGAACCGGCTGATTCCCGCCGCGGTGACCGAAGGGGAGCTTTTCGGTTTTCCCTCCCATCGCAAGGGCAGTCAGCTGATGGCCGAGGCAGATGCCGAAAATCGGAACCCGCCCGACGAGCTTCCTTATTTGCTCAATGCAGAAGGTGTTTTCCGCCGGGTCGCCGGGGCCGTTTGAGAGCATAACCCCGTCGGGGGAATCGGAAAGAAGAGCGGAGGCCGGTGTGTCGGAGGGGTAGGCGGTCACCTCACAGCCCCGCTGCGCAAGGGAGCGGAGGATGTTTTTCTTCGCGCCGTAGTCGAGGAGGGAGACGCGGAATTTTCTCTCCCCGACGGCGGGGAGAAGCGTCTTTTCTTTGGTCGTCACCTTCGGAACGACGCCCGAAACGGCGTAGGAGCGAAGGGAAGAGACGTCGGCGGGCGGGGTCGAGCAGATCATGGCGTTGCGCACGCCGCCCTGTCGGATAAGACGGGTGAGCTGGCGGGTATCGACGCCGCAGATGCCGGGAATGCCCTTTTCCCGCAGGAAGCGGTCGAGGGGATATTCGCACCGGAAGTTCGAGGGGGAATCGCAAAGCTCCCGAACCACATAGCCGGAAAGGGCCGGTTCTCCCTCAAAATCCTCCTCGATCACGCCGTAATTGCCAATCAGCGGGAAGGTCTGAATGACGACCTGCCCGGCGTAGCTCGGATCGGTGAGGGTTTCAAGATAACCCTCCATTCCGGTCGTAAAGACAAGCTCGCCGAGGGCGTCGGAGGGGGCGCCGATGCGGAACCCCTCGAAGACCTCCCCGCTGCTGAGTACCAGATATGCTTTTTCTTTGTTCATGTCGTTTGCCCTCCGGAGAAAAGAGTAGGGAAAAATTCGCGCGCCCGGTTCGCGCATCCGGCGCCCCGGCCGGAGTTTTTCAGGATTCCGCGCAGACCTCGCAAAGGATGGAAAGCGCTTTTTTCAAAAGATCGGTCGGGATGTTCAGCGCCGGGAGAAGCCGGACCTTGTCCTTGGCGGTCAGGCAGAGAACTCCCCGCGCGATGCAGGAGGCGACGACCTGCGCGGCAGGCTTCACCGTTTTTATTCCGACCATCAGGCCCATGCCGCTCACCGATTCGACGCCCGGCGCGCCGGTGAGAGTCGAGAAAATCAACCGGCTCTTTTCCTTCACCTCCGCAAGGAGGGAGTCGTCGATGCGGGAGAGAATGTTCAGCGCCCCGGCACAGCAGACGGGATTTCCCCCGAAGGTCGAGCCGTGGTCGCCCGGGCCGAAAACGTCGCTCAGCTTCTCACCGAGAAGAACGGCCCCAATAGGAAGCCCGCCACCCAGTCCCTTGGCGGTGGAGAAAAGGTCGGGCTCAATGCCGTAATTCATATAGGCGTAGAGCTCCCCGGTTCGCCCGTTGCCGGTCTGCACCTCGTCGATTCCGAGAAGAACGTCCTTTTCCGCCGTGAGACGCCGCACTTTCTTTACGTATGAAGGAGAAAGGGGAATGACGCCGCCCTCCCCCTGAATGCATTCGATGAGAACGGCGGCCACCTTCTCCTCCTCAAGAACCTTGGCAAGCGCGGCGGTGTCCTCCGCCGGCACCGAAAGAAAGCCGGGGGTGAGGGGTTGGTAGAGCTCGTGATAGTGATCCTGCCCGGTCGCCGCAAGCGTCGTCAGCGTCCGGCCGTGGAAGCTGTTTTTCAGCGTGACGATGACCGAATATTCGGGCCCCTTGACAGAGGAAGCGTACTTTCTTGCCGCCTTGATGAGGCCCTCGTTTGCCTCGGCGCCGGAATTGCAGAAGAAAACCTTTTTCATGCCGGTTCGTTGACAGAGAAGCTCGGCAAGATCCGCGCAGGGGCCGGTATAATAGAGGTTGGAGGTGTGCTGAACAAGTCCCAGCTGCGCCGTGACGGCGTTTTTCCATTCCTCGTCGGCACTGCCGAAGGCGGTGACGCCGATGCCGGAGCCCAAATCGATATATTCCTTTCCCTCGCTGTCGTAGAGGAGGGAGCCCTTGCCCCGGCAGACGTCCACGGGGAAGCGGGCGTAGGTCCCGGCAATGTAGGTTTTGTCTTTGTTTTGAAGCGTGGTATTCATAAAAACTCCTTAAAATCCGTGGGGAAGCCGCATGGCCGACCTTTTCGGCCGCACCGACCAAAGGGAGCGTGTCCCCCGGCAAGCGGTGTCAGCCCGTGACCGTGGTTAGACCCGGAAGCCGTATTCGTCCCGTGACCGTGGTTAGATCCCGAAACCAATCAGCCCCGGTGATCGTGTAAATCCCCGTGACCGTGTCCGTTCCGGTGACCTTGGCAGTTCCGGTGACTATGTCCGTCCGTTGACCGCGTCAGCCCCCGGTGACCATCGTTCCGGCGCCTTCGTCGGTGAGAATTTCCATCAGAATCGAGTGGGGCACCCGACCGTCCATGATCGTCACCCGGCGGACGCCGTAGCGAATGGCGTCGACACAGCACTGAACCTTCGGGATCATGCCGCCGGAAATGACGCCCTCCTCCCGGAGATGGCCCGCCTCGCTGACCGTCATTTCGGGGATCAGCGTCGTGGGATCGTCCCGGTTGCGGAGAATCCCGGCGATGTCGGTCATCATGATCAAGCGCTCGGCGCCGAGAGCGCCGGCGATGTGGGCGGCGGCGGTGTCGCCGTTGATGTTGTAGAGATTTCCCGCCCGGTCACAGCCGACGGTGGAGATGACGGGGATGTAGCCCTTTTCGAGAAGATCGACGACCGGGGCGATGTTGACGCCGGTGATGTCCCCGACAAAGCCGAGACGCGCATCCCGCTGTTTCGCCTCAATCAGCCGCCCGTCGACGCCGGAAATGCCCATCGCGCGGCCTCCCATGATGCCGAGGAGGTTGACGAGGGACTTGTTGACCTTGCCGCTCAGAACCATCTGAACGATTTCGATCGTTTCCCGGTCGGTGATGCGGAGGCCGTCGACAAATTCCGGCTTCTTTCCCAGCCGGGCCATCAGCTCGCTGATTTCCGGCCCGCCGCCGTGGACGAGGACAATGCGGATGCCGATGGCGCGGAGAAGGACGATGTCCTTCATCACCTGCTCCTTGAGGCCTTCGTTTACCATGGCGTTGCCGCCGTATTTCACGACGACGATCTGATGCTTGTATTCCTGAATGTAGGGAAGGGCCTGCGTCAGCACCTCCGCCCGCTGCAGATTGGTAAACTCGTGGGCGCAGAGCTGCTGCGCCAAAAGCTGCTCCGCCGAAAGCTGTTGCTCCATTGTTTTTTCTCTTTCCTTTATTTTTCTATCGTTCGGATACGCAGTGGAAGCCGGGAATCTTTCCGCTGGAATTTCCCACCGGAGTCTTTACCCGGAGGACTTCCCCAGAAATTTTCCCTCGATAACCTTCCACGGGAATCCCCGGGAATCGTCCCTCCCGGTCGCGTCAGGTGCGGTAGTCTCCGTTGATTTTCACGTAGTCGTAGGTGAGGTCACAGCCCCAAGCCGTCGCCTCCGCCTCCCCGTCGCCGAGGCTCACCTCCACGGTGATTTCCTTTTCCGAAAGGATTTCTTTGGCTTTTTCCTCCGAGAAGGGAACCCCCGCGCCGTTCCGGCAGACCTCAATGCTTCCCTTGACCGAGCGGAAGGCCACGCCGACGCGGTTCACGTCGAGGTCGGCCCCGCTGTAGCCGAGGGCGCAGAGAACCCGCCCCCAGTTGGCGTCGGCGCCGAACATCGCCGCCTTGAGAAGGGAGGAGCAGATGACGCTCTTGGCCGCCGTTTTGGCCGCCGTGGCGTCCTTCCCGCCGGTTACGTGGCATTCGAGGAGCTTGGTGGCACCTTCGCCGTCCCCGGCGATTTTGCGGCAGAGCCAGACGGTGACGGTATTCAGCGCCTTCATGAAGGTCGAAAAATCCTCTCCCTCGGCGTCGATGACGGGATTGCCCGCCATGCCGTTGGCAAGAATCGAAACCATGTCGTTGGTGGAGGTGTCCCCGTCGACGCTGACCATATTGAAGGTCTCGGCAACGTCGGAAGAGAGCGCCTTTTGCAGCATCGCGGGGGCGACGGCGGCGTCGGTCGTCAGGAAGACGAGCATCGTCGCCATGTTGGGATGAATCATGCCGGAGCCCTTGGCAATGCCGCCCAGACGGCAGACCTTGCCGCCCAAAAGGAACTCCACGGCGATTTCCTTCACCGCAGTATCGGTCGTCAGAATGGCCTCCGCCGCGTCGCGGCCTCCTTCCACCGAAAGGGAAGAGGCGAGGGCGGGAAGAGCGGCGCGGATCGGGTCGAGGCAAAGGGGCTGACCGATGACGCCGGTGGAGGCGACGACGACGTCCGACGCGCGGATGCCGAGGGCGTCGGCGGTGAGGCGGCACATCGTTTCGGCAATTTCCACTCCGTCGGCGTTGCAGGTGTTGGCGTTGCCGCTGTTGCAGATGACGGCCTGAGCGATTCCGTCTGTGAGGTTGGCCTTCGTTACCGTCAGGGGAGCGCCCTTGACGAGGTTGGTGGTGTAAACGGCGGCGGAGGATGCCGGCTTTTCACTGTAGATCAGCGCGAGATCCTTTTTGGAGCGGTTTTTGCGGATGCCGCAGTGAATGCCGGAAGCGGTGAAGCCCTTCGCGGCGGTCACGCCGCCTGAGATAATGTTCATGGCAGGTTCCTTTCTTGTCCTGAAAGCGGGAATTTTTAACGTATAAAAGATGCAGATATGCAGAAAATATGCAAAATATGGGGGGGGTATGCAGAGGTGCGCAGGGAAGCGAATCCGACGTCGGGCGGGGAAGCTCGCGAAAGCCCTTCCGGGACGCCGGAAAGCGGGGAGGCCCGAAAAGCGCCCACGAAGCGCCGAGCGGGAGTTCAAGATTCCCGGGAACAAAGATTTTCGAAGGCAGAGATTACCGGAAGCGAAAATCTCCGGAACCGGACGCCTTAAAGTCCGAAGGAGGAAAGCTCCAAACCCTTGGTCGGCGCGGCGCCGAGAAGAAGATTCAGATTCTGCACGGCGGCGCCCGAGGCGCCCTTGCCGAGATTGTCGAAGAGGGAAATCAGAAGAATCCGATCCTCGTTTCCGGCGGTCGTGATCAGCATATCGTCGAAGCCCGAGAGAAGGGAGGCTGAGAGAAAGCCGCCGTCGTCGACCGCGTCGGCAAATTTGACGACCGGGCCGCGATAGGCCTGCCGGTAAACCTCCTTCACGTCATTGAGACCGCCGCGCAGATCCTCCTTGAAGAGGGACACGGTGACCTCCATTCCGCTGTAGAAATCGGCGACGATCGGGCAGAAGACCGGGGGATTTTCAAGACCGCTCAAAGCCGTCATTTCGCGCAGATGCTTGTGCTGTTGGGGAAGGGCGTACTGCCGGGGAGCGGCAAGAAGCGGGGAGCGGTCGGGGGCTTGGTATTCCGCAATCATTTTCTTTCCGCCGCCCGAGTAGCCGGTGACCGAAAAGCAGGTAAGACGCGCCGCCGGGGAAAGAAGTCCGGCGCGGATCAGCGGCTCGGTCAGGGCGAGAAAGCCGCTGGCGTGACAGCCGGGGTTGGCGATGCGGCGGGAGGAGGCGACGGCGGCCTCCCGCCCGTTCAGCTCCGGGAAGCCGTAGATCCAGCCCGGGGAGGTGCGGTGCGCGGTCGAGGTGTCGATCACCGCCGTGTGAGGATTTTCAATCATCGCAACCGCCTCGGAGGCGGCGGCGTCGGGGAGGCAGAGGAAGACGGCGTCGGCGGAATTCAGCGCCTCTTTCCGCGCCGAAGGATCCTTCCGGAGCTCTTCGGGCAGGGTGAGAAGGGTGAGGTCGTCACGCGCGGCCAGCCGCTCCTTGATGCGTAAGCCCGTCGTTCCGGCGCTGCCGTCGATAAATACCTTGGTCATGAAGGGAGGTTCTCCTTGCAAATGAATATATATTCAAAATTGAAAGAAATATATACATATATTATACATTGTCGGTGGGGGAATGTCAAGGGGAGGAAAAGAGAAAATTGAATAAACTTTTTTCGGTTTGACAAGAGTTTTTTGCTATTCGGAATAAAAGCTACGTTTCAAGCCGGAAAACCGCCGAAAAGCGAATTTTATTCGCGAAAAAGGAGCCTGCCGCGCCCCGCGCACGTGCGGAAAAGTGTACCCCTGCGGGCGTGGAAAACACGCCGATAGGCGGTGGGGAAGGATCCCCCGGGAAGAAAGAACACGTCTCGCGGGTTTGAGAAATGCGTTCAGCGGGCGGAAAAGTGCGCCCCCGCGACCCGGGCAGAGAAGAGGAGCCGGGGTGAAACGGCTCCTGTTCCCATCAGATGGCGTATTTGCTTTTGAAATATTCGTAAGAGGCGTTGAAGTCGAAGCGGTTGCTCTCCTTCAACTCCTTCAGATATTCGTGCATATCCATGCTGTCGTGCGAAATCTCAATCAGACAGCAGGCGATGTTGGAGCAGTGGTCGGCCACCCGTTCGAGGTTGGTGAGAAGGTCGGAGAGAACGAAGCCCATTTCGATGGTGCATTCCTGCTTCTGGAGCCGGAGAATGTGCCGTGTTTTCAGCGCGTCCTTGAGGTTGTCCACTACCTGCTCCAGCGGCTCTACCCGGACGGCGAGCGTCAGGTCGTTCTTCTTGAAGGCTTCGAGGGACAGGTCGAGAATTTCCTCCACGGCGTGGAACATGACGTCGAGCTCCGCTTTGGCCTCGGAGGAGAAGAAGAGCTTCTTGCCGTGGATTTCCTCCGCCGATTCGAGAATGTTGACGGCGTGGTCGGAGATTCGCTCAAAGTCTCCGATCATATGAAGGAGCTTGTTGACCTCAATGCTCGCGTTTTCCGGAAGATCCTGAGAGGAGAGGCGGACGAGATAGGTTCCGAGCTTGTCCTCGTAGACGTCAACCTCGTTTTCCTCCTCCCGGATTTCGTCGGCTTCCCGCTCGCTGAAGCTCCCCACCGTGCCGATGGATTTTTTCAGAGAGAGAACCGCCGTTTCCGCCATCGTCAGGGCGACGGTATTGCAACGCTCAATCGCGGCGGCGGGAACCGTCATCAGACGCTCGTCAAGCAGCTGAACCTCCGCGCTGTTCTTGGAATCGGGAACCAGTCGGCAGGCCAGCTTTTCAAGGAGACGGGAACAGGGCATCAGGATGAGCAGGGCGATCAGCTTGAAGCCGGTATGCACAACGGCAATGCCGATCGGGTCGGCGGCGGTGCGGATGATCGGAAGCTCGACGAGGGTGGTGATCAGATAGTAGGCGGGAAGGAGAATCAGGGTCGCGATGACGTTGAAGGAAAGGTGAACGACGGCGGCCCGCTTGGCGTTCTTCGAGGCGCCGATGGAGGAGATCATCGCGCTGATACAGGTGCCGATGTTCTGTCCCATGATGATCGGAACGGCGGTGGCGTAGGTCACGCGGCCGGTCACGGTCAGGGCCTGAAGAATACCGACCGAGGCGGAGGAGGATTGAATGATGGCCGTCAGAATCGCACCGACGGCGACGCCGAGGAGGGGATTGGAGAAGAGGGTCAGGGCGCCGGTGAAGGAGGGATTGTCGCGGAGGCCGAGAACCGCGTTCGACATGAATTCCATGCCGAACATAAGAACGGCGAAGCCGAGAATGATGCTCCCGACGTTGGCACGCTTCTGCCGCTTGGAGAAGCAGAAGAGGAGCATTCCGACAAAGGCGAGAATGGGAGTGAAGGTCGAGGGCTTGATAAGAGTCAGGAAAAAGCCGGTTCCCTCACTTGAAATTCCGGTGGTACTGAGCAACCACGAGGTGACGGAGGTACCGAGGTTGGCCCCCATGATTACGCCGGTCGCCTGCGTCAGCGTCATCAGGCCGGAGTTTACGAAGCCGACGACCATGACGGTGGTGGCGGAGGAGGACTGCAGAAGGGCGGTGACGGCCAGCCCGAGCAGAAAGCCCTTAAAGGGATTGGAGGTCATATTGCCCAGAATGGTTTTCAGCTTGCTCCCGGCGAGCTTTTCGAGGGAACTCCCCATCAGGTTCATTCCGTAGAGAAAGAGGGCGAGACCGCCGAGAAGAGTGAAGGCATCGAAAATTGTCATGTTTGGCTCCCGAATTAGCTTGTCAAAGTCATATACAAACTTCCACAGCTTATATTATATCGATTTTCGGCGAAAAACAAAAGCGGGATTTTTTAATAAATATTTAATAATATATTAACATTATCAGGAAAACGAAAAAAGCCCTCCTCGGGGGAAGGCTTGAGGCCGTTAGAAGGGGAATTTGCGGTGAAAATTTCCGTGTCAGGAGCGGCGCCGGTTTTTATCCTTTACGGTCGCGAAAGCGCCGCGCGGGCGGCTTTTTTCCGTCGAAGGATTTGTCCTCCCGTCAGGATTGGCCGCCGCTTGCCGGGGTCTATCCCTGCGCCGCATAGAGCTCGGGGATTCCGAAATCCTCCGAAAGCGGGTCGCGGAAGAGCTCAATCGCCGGCGGATGGAAGGTGAAATAGAGAAAAAGGAAGAGGAGGAAGGCGAGGAGACTGAGGGCGAGGATCGTGGCGCCGTCGGAGGCGAGGCGGGAGGCCTTTTCGGTGAGATAGCCGGTGAGCAGGGCGGTCAGGCCACAGCTGAAAACAAAGACGGCGATATCGACGGGGAGGGAGCTCTCCCCGAAGGCTCCGACGAGGGTGTAATGGAGAAAGAGAATCGAGGCCATCCCGGCAAAAATCGCATAGACCTTCGCGGCGGGGAAGGCCGGGAAGCTTTTTCCGCAGAGAAAATACTCAAAAAAGGCAAAGAGCAGGGCCGGCGTCAGAAGGAGCTTTTCGTGCTCCCAGACGCTTTCGTTGACAGGCACGAAGGTGCCGACGACGGTATTTCCTCCCGATAGGGCAAAGGCAAAATGAAGAAGACAACCGACCGAAACGGTAAAGAGAAAGGAGAGAAAGCAGGTCCGGGAGAGGGTTTTCCGGAGCTTGGCGGGCGTGTTCACGGCAATCACCTCACTCCATTGTATGGCCCTGTCCCAAAAAACAGAACCGCAGGCCGGGAGTTTTGCAATTTTTCTGCGCCGCAGCTTTTTACGTTGGCCGGTGTGCCGGGTTTCGTGTTCGCACGCGTTGGCCGTCCCCGGCGTAGTTTCTGCCTGTTGCCGTGACGTATTGCCGCAGGTACGATGGATTTTGCGTTGGCTGGCGACTATTCCGGGGTGCAGGAGCGCTTTTTTGCGAAACGCCGCTGTCGCGTCGGTTTTCGTGCTTCCGCACGTCGTTCGGTGTGCGCCGTTCCGATGTGCCGTCCCCGGTGCGCCGATTTTCGCTTTTTCCCGGTGGCCGTTCCTGTGATACCCGTTCGCGGGTGCGTTTTTGCTTGCCTCTTCGGCCCGCGCCGTGCGGCAGACACGCTCGGAAGAACGTGCGCCCCTCGCCGGGCGATTTTCTCGCGGACGGCGAGGGGCGTAATCGGTCAGAGGTCGGAAATCGCCCTCTTCATCTCGGCCACGTAGGCCCCGACCTGTTTCGGCGCGTCCTTTCCGTATTTCTCAAAGAGCCGCACGACCGCCGAGCCGACGATCACCCCGTCGGCAAGGGAGGCCATCGCCCGCGCCTGCTCCGGCGTCGAAATGCCGAAGCCGATGGCGCAGGGAACCGAGGCGTTTGCCTTGATGCTCGCCACCGTTCCGGTGAGGTCGGTGGTGATTTCCTTCCGGACGCCGGTCACCCCAAGGCTCGACACGAGATAGAGGAAGCCCTCCGCCTCTTGGGCAATTGCCGCGACGCGGTTCTGAGAGGTCGGGGCAATCAGGGAAATCAGAGAAACGCCATGCGCCTTGGCAAAGGGGGAGAATTCCTCCTTTTCTTCAAAGGGCAGGTCGGGCAGGATGACGCCGTTTATCCCGACCTCCTCACAGCGGGAGAAAAACCGGTCGGCGCCGTAGGAGAAAACGACGTTGCTGTAGGTCATGAAGACGAGCGGAACCGAAACGTCCCGGCGCAGGTCGGAAACGAGGCCGAAGATTTTGTCGGTCGTCACGCCGCCCCGAAGAGCCCGCAGATTGGCGCCCTGAATGACGGGGCCCTCCGCCGTCGGGTCGGAGAAGGGAATGCCGAGCTCAATCAGATCGGCGCCGTTTTTGGCGGCCTCCCGCACCGCCTCAGCCGTCGTGGCAAGGTCGGGATCGCCGCAGGTCAGAAAGGGAATGAAGGCCTTTCCGTGCGAAAAGGCGGAGTAGATGTCAGTCATAAATGTCCTCCCCACGGTAACGGGCGATGGCCGCGCAGTCCTTGTCGCCCCGACCGGATACCGTGATTACGATGATTTTGTCTCTGCCCAATTCCGGCGCCAATTTTCTCCCGTAGGCGACGGCGTGAGCCGATTCGATGGCGGGAATGATCCCCTCGGTGCGCGAGAGGTATTCAAAGGCGCAGACCGCCTCCTCGTCGGTGACGGGGTAGTATTCCGCCCGCCCGATGTCGTGAAGATAGGCGTGCTCCGGCCCCACGCCGGGGTAGTCCAGCCCGGCGGAAATCGAGTAAACGGGGGCAATCTGCCCGTATTCGTCCTGACAGAAATAGGATTTCATGCCGTGGAAGATGCCGACGCTCCCGGTGTTGACGGTCGCCGCCGTCTCGGCGGTGTCAATGCCGCGTCCCGCCGCCTCGCAGCCGATGAGGCGAACGCTTTTGTCGTCAATGAAGTCGTAAAAGCTTCCGATGGCGTTCGAGCCGCCGCCGACACAGGCGAGCACCGCGTCGGGGAGCCGCCCTTCCTTCTCCAGGAGCTGTGACTTGATTTCCTTCGAGATGACCGACTGAAAATCCCGCACAATGGTAGGGAAGGGATGGGGCCCCATGACCGAGCCGAGGCAGTAGTGCGTGTCGGCAATCCGGCTTGTCCACTCCCGCATCGCCTCCGAAACGGCGTCCTTGAGCGTCGCCGTCCCGGTTTTCACAGCGACGACCTCGGCGCCGAGAAGCCGCATCCGGTAGACGTTCAGAGCCTGCCGCTTCGTGTCCTCCTCCCCCATGAAGACGACGCATTCCATCCCCATCAGCGCCGCCGCCGTCGCCGTCGCCACACCGTGCTGACCGGCGCCGGTCTCGGCAATCAGACGGGTTTTTCCCATTTTCTTTGCGAGAAGCGCCTGCCCGAGGACGTTGTTGATTTTGTGGGCGCCGGTGTGGTTGAGATCCTCCCGCTTGAGGTAGATTTTCGCCCCGCCGAGGTCGGCGGTCATTTTTTCCGCATAGTAGAGAAGCGAGGGCCGCCCGGCGTATTCGCGAAGGAGCCGGGAGAGCTCTCGGGTGAAGTCGGGGTCGGTTTTGAGTCGGTTGTAGGCTTCCTCCAGCTCGATGACGGCGTTCATCAGCGTTTCCGGGATGTATTGCCCGCCGTAAGAGCCGAAGCGTCCGTTGGGATTGGTCATAAGATACCGCCTTTCGTCATTTTCAGAGCCGGAATCCTTCCGCCGGGAAGCGGCGGGACGGCGCTGAATAAATGCTGAATAAATAAGGAATGAAATTGAATTTTTATGGCCGCAGGAAGTGGCGCGGCCTCTGCCGGAAATCAAAGCTCTTCGACAGCCATGAGAACTTTCCGTAGCCGTGGAACGATTGCGGCCATTTCCTCCGCAAAACAGGTTTTTCAGGCTCTCAAGAAGCCTTGTTCCGTGAAAAAATCGCGGTGCTTCGCCGAAAAGCAACATCTTCCGAAAATCCGCGGGAAATAGAAATCTGAAAAAGGTTATTCGCCGTTTCGCGCAAGGCGGGCGGCGTCGGCCTCCTTTACCGCGCGGAGGAAGGCCGCCATCTTCTCCCGATCCTTTCCCCCGTCGGTCTCAATGCCGGAGCTGACGTCGACGGCAAAGGGCGAGCAAGCGGCAATCGCTTCCGCGACGTTTTCGGGAGTCAGGCCCCCGGCGAGGAAATAGGGACGGCGCATTTTTTCAGCCAGCCGCCAGTCGAAGGGAAGCCCGCCGCCGATACCGGCGTCAAGAAGAACGAAGTCGGCGTCGGATTCCTCGGCGGGGAGAAGATCCTCTTCCTTTTCAATGCGGAAGGCACGGATCAGCGGCTTGTCGGTAAGCGTTTTGAGTTTGCGCAGACAGGGCCCGTCCTCCTTCCCGTGAAGCTGAGCGATATCGATGACGCCCCGGGCAAGAAGGGAAGCGATGACCTCCGGATTCTCCCCCAAAAAGACGCCGACTGCGGGAATCGCGGGGTCGAGTGAGCGCCGCAGGGCCGCGGCGTCCTCGAAGGAGAGGAAGCGTCGACTGCCGCGAAAGAAGACGAAGCCGACGTAGTCGGGGCGGAGCTCGTTTGCCGCCTCAATATCGGCGGGACGGCGGAGGCCGCAGAATTTGATTTTTGTCATAGGCACCTCCGGAAAAGTTCTGACGGGAAAAGGGTACGGGCGGGAAGGGAATCGCCGCCGTGGCCATAAGCAGGGCAGCCCGCTACCGGGGCCCCCGCACGGCGGGCAAAATCGGAACCGTTCAAAGTCCAAGGGAAGCCCCCTGTTATACGGGCCGGAGCGGAATCACGAAGAAGTCGCGTGAAATCGCCGCACATGGCCACAAGCGGCGAAGCCACAGCCGGGGCCCCGCACGGCAGGCCGAATTTGGAAACGACGGGGCGCCTTTCGGCCCCGGTTATCCCTCCCCGCGCAGCTCGGCCAGCTTTTTCTTTTTGTCGGGCGCCCGCATCAGCGTTTCCCCGACAAGAACCGCGTCGACCTCGAGCTCCCGGAGCGCCCGCACATCGGCGGGCGTCTTGATTCCGCTCTCCGAGACGAAGAGAACCGAGGGAGGAACGGCGTCCCGCAGACGGCGGGTGTTGTCGGTGTCGACGCTGAAATCTTTCAGATTCCGGTTGTTGACTCCCACGATTTTTGCCCCGCAGGAAAGCGCCGCGTCGACCTCCTCCCGGTCGTGTACCTCGACAAGAGCCGAGAGGCCGAGGCGCTCACTGAGGGCAAGAAAGCGCGTCAGCTCCTCCCGTGTAAGAAGCGAAACGATCAGGAGAATCGCCGAGGCGCCGAGAAGAAGCGCCTGATCAATCATATAGTCGTCGACGGTGAAATCTTTGCGGAGACAGGGAAGGGAACTCGCCGCCGCGATCTCTGAAAGATAGGCGTCGGAGCCGAGAAAGCGCGTCGGCTCGGTGAGAACCGAAAGGGCGTCGGCACCGGCCTCCTCGTATTCCTTCGCAATCGAAAGATAGGGAAAGTCGGGGGAAATCAGCCCCCGCGAGGGGGAGGCTTTTTTGCATTCGCAGAGGAAGGAGAGCCCCGGCTTTTTCAGCGCCTGCTCAAAGGGAAAGCTTCCGGTTTTCGGCGACTGTTCGGCAAGGGCCAGCGCCGCCTCCTGGATTTTCTCCCGCGAAAGGGTCTTCTCGGCCTCCTTCACCCGCGTGGCGGCGGCCGCCGCAAGCTCGTCAAGAACCGTCATTCCCGGTCTCCCACCTCTTGACTGAGGGTGACAAAGCGGTCGAGAAGGGAAAGAGCACGGCCCGAGTCGATGAGCTCTCCGGCAAGGGAAATGCCGGCGGCCATGCTGTCGGCGCGGTCGGCAAGATAGAGAGCCGCGCCCGCGTTCATCAGAACCGCGTTCCGCCGGGGGCCGGGCTCCCCGCTCAGTACCGCACGGGTAATCGAGGCGTTTTCGGCGGGATTTCCCCCGATAAGATCCTCTTTCTTGCAGAAGCTCAGGCCGAATTGCTCCGGCGTCAGAGTATAGGAGCGGAACCAGCCGTCCTTGAATTCGCAGACGGTGGTCGGAGCGCTCAGGGAGATTTCATCGAGCTTGTCCTGCCCGTAAACGACCATGCCCCGCTTCACGCCGAGCTGAATCAGCACCTGCGCGAGCGGTTCGACGAGATATTCGTCGTAGACGCCGAGGAGCTGACGTGTCGGATGCCCGGGATTGGTGAGCGGGCCGAGAATGTTGAAGACGGTGCGGAAGCCGAGCTCCTTCCGGATGGCCCCGACGTATTTCATCGAGGTGTGGTATTTCTGCGCGAAGAAGAAGCAGATGCCGACCTCGTCGAGAAGGAGGCGGCAGGCCTCCGGGCTCTGGCGGATGTTGACGCCGAGGGCTTCGAGGCAGTCGGCGGTGCCGCAGAGGGAGGAGGCGGCGCGGTTGCCGTGCTTGGCGACCTTGACGCCACCCGCCGCCGCCACAAGGGCCGCCGTGGTGGAGATGTTGAAGCTGTGCGCGTTGTCGCCGCCGGTTCCGACGATCTCAAAGAGCTCCCCGTCGTAGGGAACCGGAAGAGCGTGCTCCCGCATCGCCTCGGCACAGCCGGAGATTTCATCAGTCGTCTCGGCCCGTGCGCTCTTGGCGGAGAGGGCGGCCAAAAAAGCGGCGTTCTGCGTCGGCGTGGTTTCCCCGTTCATGATTTCGTTCATCACGCGGTAGGCTTCGTCATAGGTCAAATCCTGCTTGCTTACGATTTTTGCAATGGCTTCCCGAATCATTTTCTTTCCTCTTTCCCGCACACCGTGCGTGGTGTCAATTTTGTGTTTCCCGGCGTATTCCCGGCCCCGCCGCTGTCTTTGAGAGAAAACGGGGGGGCTAAAATCCCGCGCCGGGACGGTTCTTTATATTTTTCGGCTCTACCCCGGATTTTGCCGCTGTTTTCAGGAGAAAACCGGGTTTTCAAGCCCCTCGCGGGGCGTGTTTGTGTTTTTCTGCGTTGTTCCGCCCCTGCCGCTGTTTTTGGGGAAAACGGGTTTTCAAATCCCGCGCCGGGACGGTTTTTTTTCTGTCCCGCTTATTTCCGTGGGAGAAGCGAGAGAAAATTCCTTAAGATGGTTTTCCCGTCGGGCGTCAGAATCGATTCCGGATGGAACTGAAGCCCGAAGACCGGCGCCTCCCGGTGCATGACCGCCATGATTTCCCCGTCGTCGGTTTTCGCCGTGACGGCGAGGGAGGGAGGAAGAGTCGAGGGGTCGACGGCGAGGGAGTGATAGCGGGCGACCGGCATCTTGTCGGGGCATCCGGCAAAGAGCGGACAGCTTTTTTCTGCCGTCACGATCGATTGCTTGCCGTGCATCAGCTGCTTTGCGTAGGTGATTTTCCCGCCGAAGGCCTCGCAGATGGCCTGATGGCCGAGGCAGACGCCGAGAATCGGAATCCTTTTCCAAAGCTCCCGCACGACGGGAACCGTCACCCCGGCGGCCTCCGGTCTGCCCGGCCCGGGGGAGAGAAGGATTCCGTCGGGGCGCATGGCGGCGATTTCCGCGACGGTTTTTTCGTCGTTCCGGATCACGAGAATGTCGGGGGAGAGCTCCCCCACGAGTTGTACCAGATTGTAGGAAAAGCTGTCGTAATTGTCAATCAGAAGAATCAAAGCGAAACCTCCCCCGCCGCACGCAGGGCGTCGAGCACTGCGCGGGCCTTGTTGATGCATTCCTGATATTCCTTCTCCGGCACCGAGTCGGAAACGATTCCCGCGCCGCTCCGGACAAAGACCTTGCCGTTTTTCTTGTAGGCGATGCGGATGGCGATGCAGGTGTCGAGATTTCCGGTGAAGTCGATATAGCCGATGGCGCCGCCGTAGATTCCCCGCTTGTTGTTTTCGAGCTCGGCAATCAGCTGACAGGCCCGGATTTTCGGAGCGCCGGAGAGAGTGCCCGCCGGGAGAACCGCCTCCACGGCGCTGAGGGCGTCAAGCTCCGGGCGGATTTCCCCGCGCACCGTCGAGCCGATGTGCATGACGTGGGAATAGCGCTCCACCGAGCGGAGCTTTTCGACCCGGACGCTCCCGAACCGGCTGATTTTCCCGAGATCGTTCCGCCCGAGGTCGACCAGCATATTGTGCTCGGCCAGCTCCTTTTCGTCGGAAAGAAGCTCTTTCTCAAGCGCCCGATCCTCCTCCTCCGTCTTCCCGCGGGGGCGCGTCCCGGCGAGAGGGAAGGTGTGGAGAATGCCGTCCTCCAGCTTGACAAGCGTCTCGGGCGAGGCTCCGGCCACCTCCACGTCGGTTCCCGAAAGGTAGAACATATAGGGAGAGGGATTGACGGTGCGGAGAATGCGGTAGGTGTTGAGAAGGCTTCCCTCAAAGGGAGCGCTCAGCCGGTTGGAGAGAACGATCTGAAAGATATCGCCCTCGCGGATGTAGCCCTTCGCCTTCTCCACCATTGCACAGTAGGAGGGCTTGTCGAAAAGGGGCGTGACCTCCCCGGTCAGTCGGCCTCCCTCGCAGTCGGCGGGAACCTCCTCCTCAAGCAGGCCCTTGAGCCGGGTCAGCTCCTCCACGGCGCGGTCGTAGCCGCCCTCCGGGTCGGAAAGGGAGACGTTGACGGTCAGAATGATTTTCTGACGGAAATTGTCGAAGGCGATCACCTTGTCGAAGAGCATCAGATCCACGTCCTTGAAGTCCTCGGTATCCTTCGCCTTACAGCGTGCCTTCGGCTCGGAATAGCCGAGGTAATCGTAGGAGAAATACCCGACCAGCCCGCCGGTGAAGGGCGGAAGAGAGGGGAAGCGGGGGCTTTTGTACTCGGCAAGAAGGGAGCGAAGGGTCGATGAGGGATCCGCCGTCTCAATTCTCCTGTCCCCGACCTTCATCACCCCGTCGCGGCAGGTGATTTCAAGCTTCGGCTCAAAGCCGAGGAAGGTGTAGCGCCCCCATTTTTCCTTGTCGGCGACCGATTCGAGCAGGAAGCAGTGGTCGGAATGCCTTTTCAGGATTCGGACGGCCCCGATGGGGGTCAGAAGGTCGGAGAGGATTTCACAGCTCACCGGAGCGACGCGATAGTCCCCCGCTTGCGCGATTCTCATAACCTCCTCGCGGCTTGGAAAAAAGTTCATAAGGAAGACCTCCTCAAAAGGATTTCGGCGGCGGCTTTCGCTTTCCGGAAGGGGCGGCCCGCTTGCGGAAAACAAAAAGTCCCTGACAGGGAAATACAGGGGGTATTTCCCGTCAAGGACGAATAAACAGGTTATCCGCGGTGCCACCTTGATTTCACGGAAGAGTCCGTGCGCTCAAGAATACGGAGCCCGGGCCTCCCCGGCGCTGACATATTCCCGGCAACTGACGTATGCCCACACGTTGCAGAATACTCTGAGAAGCACCGCTTTCACAAGGGGAAACGGTATTTCGCATTTGACTGCACCCTCGGCGGTCCATTTGACAGTCTGTTTCCTGTCCGACTCTCAGCAACACGGACTCTCTGGAAGGGCATAGCCGCCGTTATCTCCGCTTCAACGGTTTGTTACGGCTTATTATATCACGGTTTTTCCCACCTGTCAAGAGGGAAAGAAAGGATTTTTGAAAAAAAGTGGGAGTCGGAAGCGCAGGAGTTACGATGCCCCCGGCTTTTTCCCATTCTGTGGCGCGCCTACGCTCCGGCCTTCTCGGCACGGCGGCGAAGCGCTGTCACCGTCAGCTTCAGCGCCATGTTGATGACGAGAATCAGAAGGGAAACGAAGGCCGCGCTTTCCATCAGCCGTTGCGCCTCGAACTGGTTGATCATCAGAGCCAGCGGCTTCGGGGAGGGCGGAGAGAGGAAGGAGACGGCGGAAATCGTCATCATCGAATTGACGAAAAAGTAGACGAACATCTCAAGAAGGGTATAGCGTACCTTCGGGAGAATCACGTCCCGGACGATGAAGAACCGACCGACGCCGAGGGAAAGCCCCACCGATTCAAGGTCGGGATTGACCTTGGCGAGGGTATTGTACATCATCAAATAGGGGGAAGAGAAGAAGTGAACGGAGTTGACGAGCGCGATGAGAATCACCGTGCCGTAGACGGGGGTGCCATGGAAGAAAATCAGATAGGAGAGACCGAGGACGAGGCCGGGAATCGCCATCGAGGTGATCGAAATCAGGTGAACCGCCTTCCCGAAGAGTCCCTTGACGCGGGCCGTCAGATAGGAGCTGAAAAAGGCGAGCGCCGTGCCGAAAAGTCCGGCGATTAAGGAGTAGAGAAGGGAATTCCCGAGGTAGGAGCCGGCGCCCCGGTGGAAGGAGGTTTTGATATGCGCAAGCGTCGGGGTCGGGTCGATGGGGTATTTCGTCTCAAAGACCATCAGGCAGAAGGCGAATACCGGCGCGAGAACGAAAATTCCCACAAGCACGCAGAACAGGAAGGAGAAAATGCGCCCCGTGCCCTTTTTCTTCGGCACAACCGGCTCGGTGACAAAACCGCTCTGCCCGTGCTCCGGGCTGGAAAGGTCGGCAAGGAAGGCGACGACGGCGGGAATCAGAAGAAGGGCGCCGAGGACGCTTCCGGTGTCGTAGTCGATCATCGCGGCGGCCTTCTGGTACATCAGCACCGAAAGGGTGACCGTCTTCCCCCCGATCATCAGCGGTACGCCGTAGTCGGTGACGATCATGGTAAAAACGGCGAAAAAGGCCGAAATCAGCGTCTTTTTCAAATAGGGGAGGGTAATGCCGGTGAACTGCCGGAAACGGGGAATGCCGAGCACCTCGGCGGCCTTGTAGGTCATGCCGTCCTCGTACTGCAAAATGCCGGTGAACATCAGAAGCGCCACCGGGAAGGAGTAGAGAACCGAGCCGAGGACGATGCCGGGAAAGCCGTAAATGCTCCCCTTCAAATGAAGAAGTCTTGTCAGAAAGCCGTTCGCCCCGAAGAGAGAGACCAGCCCGAAGGCGTGGGAAATCGAGGGAATCAGCATCGGGAGGACGAAAAGCGTCCCGAAAAAGGCCTTCCCCGGCAGGGAGGTTCTTTCCAGGCAGAAGGCCGCCGCGAGCGCGAGAAGAAGGGAAATGGCCGTCGCCGTAAGACCGGTGAGAACGGAATTTTTCACGGCGGGAAGGAACTGCGGGGAGGAAACGGTTTCCCGGAAGCCGGCGGGGGTAATCCTTGTCAGCATCGTGAGAATCGGGAGAAGAACCGCGAGGGTGAAAAAGAGGATCAGGCAGAGGGAAATCACCGTGCGGGAAAGGCTCCGCCGCTTCATGGCGCGCCCTCCTTTCCCCGGGTGAATCGGGCGAGGGAATCCACCTTCGCTTGAAGATTGTCGAGGACGAAGCTCTGCACGTAGTCGTCGGCGGGATTCTTGACGATGGCCTCCGGGGTGTCGATCTGACTGATTTTCCCGAGGTTCAGAATCATAATCCGGTCGGAGAGGGCGAAGGCCTCCTCCTGATCGTGGGTGACGTAAATCATCGTCGTGCCGAAGGTTGCTTGAAGCGCCTTCAGCTCCTTCCGCATTGAAAGACGGGTTGCGACGTCAAGCGCCGACATCGGCTCGTCGAAGAGGACGACGTCGGGATTGAGGGCAAGCGTCCGGGCAATCGCCACCCGCTGTTGCTGACCGCCCGAAAGATTCCGGGGGAATTTTTTTATCTGTTCCGAAAGGCCGACGGCCTCGATCATTTTCTCGGCCCGCGCCCGCGCCTCCTTTTTCGGAATGTGATGAAATTTCAGCGCGTATTCGACGTTCTGGAGAACGGTCATGTTCTCAAAAAGCGCGTAGTTCTGGAAGACGATGCCCATTCCCCGTTCCGAAGGCTTGGCCGCGGTGATGTCGACGCCGTCCTTGAAGATTTTCCCGGAGTCCGGCTCAAGAAGCCCGACGAGAATCCGCAGAAGGGTGGTCTTGCCGCAGCCGGAGGGGCCGAGGAGGGAGAGAAATTCCCCCTCCCCGACCGTAAAGCTCACGTCGGAAAGCACGCCGCCGGAGCCCTTGTAGCTTTTGCTGACCCCTTCGATTTTCAGTTTTTCACTCAGCCGAAGTTCCACTTGTCAAGAAGCCTTTCTTTTTCACTCAGCGTGTCGTTCGCCATATTGCCGTAGCGAATGCCGGTCGGGAAATTCTTAACCTCCGGAATAAAATCGCGGAAGAGCTGTTCCGGGCAGAATTTCTCATTGTTTTCCTTGCAGAGGTCGATTGAAAGATAGTTGAAGACGTCGACGACGGCCTGCCGCCCGGCGCTCTTTTCGAGAATCGCGTTACCGTACATGGCAAAAGGGGAACCCTCCTCAAAGAAGAGGATTTCAAGGGGAACATCCTGATTGATTTCCACGACGGCCTGCGCGGTCATGCCGAGGCCGACGGCCACTTCGCCCTGAATAAGAGCGTTGACGGGGCCGGAGCCGGAGGAGGTGTAGGAGAGAATGTTTTCGGTGAGCTTTTCAAAGTATTCAAAGGCCTCATCCTCACCCCATTCGTTGGTGAGCTGGCGAAGGAAGCTGTATCCGGTTCCGGAGGAGGCGGGACTCGGCATCGAAATCAGGTTTTTGAAGGCCGGGTCGAGCAGATCCTCATAGCAGGTCGGCGTCGGGAGATTCTTTTCCTTCAGCACGGAGGTGTTGACGATGATACAGCCGCCGTTTTTCAGCTCGGGGGTGTATTTGTGGCTCTCCGGAACCAGCTCCGGAAGGAAGGAGGAGTAGTCGAAGTCGGAGAGGACGGCGAGGGCCTCCTCGCACATCGTGAGGTAGCCGTACTCCTCCGAAAGGATGATGTCGCAGCTGCAGTCCTTGCCCTCGGCGAGAACCTTGGCGGCAATCGTGCTGCTGTTCATGTATTGCAGGTCGATGGTGTAGTCGGGGAATTTCTTCTCCAGCTCCGACTTATAGTGTTCGTTTCGGTAGTCTTCGCCGGAGGTCCAGATGACGATTTTCTCCTTTTTTCCTTTTCCGCATCCCGCCGCAAGGAGCAGGACCGCGATGACGGACAGAAAAGACAGAAGGACTTTTTTCGGAATGTTCATGATGATTTCTCCTTTGTATTATCGGACGTGGGTCCGTTATTTGACGGAAAGAAAGCGGCAAAGCCTTATTTTACGTCGTAGGTTTTGTCGATGGCCTTCAGCTCCTTGAAGGTGTCGATTTCGGTCACGTCCCCGGCGGTGCAGGGGCGAACCTCCACCCGGTATTGGTCGGCGAAGACCGAAAGGGGAACCTCGTCCCAGTAAAGCTCCTTGCCGCCCGGCATCTCAAAGGCCTGAAGGAGATGGCCGGAGAGCTTGGCGCCGTCCTGCGCGTCCCAGTAGGAAATGCCGACCTCCTGAAAGCAGTTCAGCCCGCCGATTTTCTGCTTTGTGATAACCCCGTCGGAGACGGTGAAGCACCAGTCGTTCGAGCGCTCCATCGGAATGCCGAGAAAGTTGGAGACGTAATGATAGCGGGTGATAAGAGAGGGATTATGGAGAAGAAGATCGGCCTCGAAGACGTAGGCGTTTTCGAGAAGATACCGCGCACAGACGGCGGAGGAAATGTTGTTCGATTCGTTGTAGGAGGGATTTTCGAGAAATTTGATCATCGGATATTTGTAGAGAAGTTGATCGAACTGCTCGGCAAGATAGCCCCGCACGATGTAGATTTCCTTGATCCCGGCGGAAAGACAGGCGTCAATCAGTCCGTCGATGATGCGCTTGCCGTTGACCCGAACCAGCGGCTTCGGCGTGTTGAGCGTCACCGGTACAAGGCGCGTGCCGAAGCCGGCGGCGATAAAGACGGCGCGTTTGACGCGGTAGGGTTCGAGGGCGGTGAGGCCGTCCGGTGTGACGGCGCCGTTTTTCAGATACCCCGCCTCGGTAAGCTCCTTCGACAGCCGGTTGACGGTGCCGAGGGAATGGCCGGTTTTCTCCTCCAGCTGACGCTGGGTAAGAGGGGAGGAGGAGGTGACGACGGCGTTTAGAAGATCAAACTGTTTTCTTGTCAAAGAGGCTTCGCTTTGCATAAAACTGTCTCCTTTTCGTCCGCGCTGTTCAATGGGGCGGACGCTAACGAAATAAAATGAACGGGAAACCCGATTTTTAGCGCCAAAAAGTCACAAAGAAACTGTCCGTTCAAGAGGGACAGTCTATTTGTGAAAATCGGAACAAGGGTATTAAAACGATGCCGGAACAGGGGTGCCGTAACCGGCGTACCGGAACCGATAGCCCAAAGCGGGAACTTGAGTCGGCCTACCGGAACAGAAATCCGAAACAGACAGGCAGGGAACCGGGGCAAACGCAACGGAACGGCGTGCCGCAACCGGGGTTATGAACCTGCGCACCGTAATCGGCCTACCGCAACCGCCCACCGCCTTTATTCAGCGGGAACCCGCGGCAACCGGTAAGCGGAATCCACGGCCCATGCGCGGGCACGGCGGAAATCCGGCGCGAAGAGGGAATTACTTCGTTACCGTGTCTTTCTTTTGGTCTTCGGGCACGGGGGTACCGGAGGTCGAAGCTTCGACCGTCGGATTTTCTTCCGACGCCTCGCCGAGGTCGTTCACCACGAGGTCGGCCTCCACTTCCTTGTGGGCGTTTGCGTCGATGTGGAGCTTTTCCGCCGCCTTCTTCTTCGCCTTCGTCCACCAGATGGCCACGGCGGCGCCGACGGCGATGACAATTCCGCTGATGGAGGAGACCGCGACGGTTACGGCGGAGGGGTCGATGTAAAGATAGGGAGGGAAAACTCCCGGAATCGGCAGGAAATTCATGCGATATCCTTTCCCGGGCGATCGCCCGGCTTGAGGTTAAGCCTATTATACCTCATTCTAACGGCGCTGTCAAGCCTTTTTTTCTCTTTTTTTCATCAAAGACGACAAAATATACCGCGCCCCGGCCTCTCCGGCGTGGCCGTGATTGTAAATCAGGGTGGCGAAGCGGGCGTCGATTCTCTCGCGATAGGTCGGCGTGTTTTCAATCAGCTCGGCCACGGTGTCCCTCACCCGGTCGAGCTCGTCGGGGTTCAGGCTCACGCCGATTTCGTTCCGGAGGGAAATTTCCACCGGCGTAAGCCCGAGGTTTTCCCAGTTCGGATTCAGACACTTGATTTTGGTATTGATGAAGAGCGCGGGACGGCCGGTGGAAAAGCAGAATTCCGGAGCGATGCCCGACCAGTCGGTGATGAGAAGATCGGAGGTTGTGATGGAGTCGTTCCTTGAAAAATCAAGCTCGAAGATCAGCCCCTCTCCCACCCGGTCGGCGTACCGGTCGCAGAGGGCGGTCATCCGGGCGCCGAAGCGCTTGACGTATTCGGGATGGGGCCGGACGATAAGAAGGTAATCCTCCCCGTAGAGGGAATCGATCAGCCGGTCGATACAGGAGTCGAGAAGGTTGTCCTCCTGCCACGACGGGCGATAAGAATCTTTTTTCTTCCTCCGGCCGAAGGATTGCTCCGCGCCTTGATCCCGTCGCTCACCAGACGGTCGGCGAGGGGATAGCCGAAGGAAACCAGCGTTTTTGCCGGGAGGTGATAGACCCTCTCGGTGGCAAGAACTTCGTTTTTCACGTGCTCCCCGGAGCAGAAAATCGTGTCAAAGGCGTCCAGCGCCCCCTCCCGGAAGCCCATGTGTACGCTCATCATGTCGTGGGGCAGGTAGATGTATTCGACGTCGGGCTTGATGCGAGAGCGTTTCAGATAGAACTTGTCAAAATCCGGCGTCGTCATCACCATGACGTCGCATTCCAAAAGCATCATCAAAGGGATCAGCTTTTTCAGCCCGATGTAGTAGGCGCGGATCCGGGGCTGTTTCTCGGCGATGCCGAAAATCACGTCGTCGGGGTCGTTCGTGACGTAGTGAACCGTCAGGTTCGAGTGGGCAAGAAGGGAATCGATGACGTCGGAGAAGTATTTGTAGAAGCCGCTCTTTTCGGAGTAAAAGACGACGTGCTTGTTGACGACCTTGAAGAAGCGGCGGTAATCCTTCTTTTCCCGCTTGCGGTTTTTCCGGTAGGAGGCGTCCTTTTTCTTTTTCGGCTCAAGAGCCTCAATTTCGGCGAGCGCCCGGCGGGATTCCTCCAGCGCCTTGTAGTCGACGTATTTTTTCGGATTGATGGCGGCGTTGAGAAGGTACATCTGTACCACGGAGAAGAGATTGCTCGCGATCCAGTAGAGAGCGATGCCGGCGGGGACGAAGCAGCCGAGATAGAGGGAAATGCCGACCGAGACGGCCATCAGGCCGTATTTGCTCAGCTTCCCCTGCTCGTGCTGAATGACGTTGGAGAGATTCTGCGTCAGGCAGAGGACGAAGGAGGAGAGGCCCGCCGCCACCGGGACGAGGGTATAAATTCCCCAAACCTCGCTCGGCACGGTGCAGAGCTGAAAGCCGAGAAATTCGGTGTGAAAGGAGGAAACGGCTTCCGCAATTCCGGAAAGTGTCGCGGAATCGACGCCCGGCACGGCGGCAGAGACTGTCAGCGCCCCGCTCCGGAAGGCCTCGACAATGGAGAGCTGAAAGGAGGAAACGGAGGGGTCAAGACCGAGATAAGAGGCGAGGGAGGCGAGAACCCCGTCCCCGACGCCGAAGAGATAGCTCAGGGGATGATAGATGATTTCAATGACTCCCATCAGGAGCACAATCTGCAAAATCAGCGGGATCAGCGAGAGCATCGGACGGTATTTCTGCTCCTTGAAGAGCTTGGCCTGTCCCTCGGCAATCGCCTCGGTGTCGCCGTAGTGCTTCGCCTTCAGAAAGTTGACGGCGGGTTGGATTTTCACCATCTTGATGGAATTTTTCTGAATCCAAACCGAAAGGGGAAGGAGCACGATTTTGCTGACGAGGGTAAAGAGGAGAATGGCCAGCCCGTAATCCCGGACGAGAAGCCAGCAGCCCTTCATCAGCCAGCCGAAGGGAATGCAGATATAGTAGAGAAGTCGGTTCATGGCGGGGATCCTCTGTCTGTCAAAATTTCAAAAACAAATTCGTAAAAGGGGCGGCTTTTCCGGCCTCTTGGCGCCGGACGCCTCTTGAGTCGAAAGCCAAGGTCTTCGGCGGCCGCGTTCTTTTTGGAAGCCGAAGCGCCTTTCGGAAGCCGAAGCCCATTTCGGCTGGCGGGCGCCGGTCAGTCCATCAGGGACTTGTCCCAGTGCCGGTGGGAAATTTCCGTCCAGTTTGAAAAGTCGCGGGCGGGGCCGCTCACCGAATAAAAATATTCGTCAAGCGTTTTTTCACGCAGATGCGTCTGCCAGCAGTAGGTGCGGACGCGGTTTTCCCCTTCCTTCACCGAGAAGACCGAGTCGCCGTAGTCCTCGGTGCCGAAGCCTTCCGAGTCGAATACCGTCGCCCAGAGGTCGGTGTGGGCCACCTGCGCGGAGGAAATCACAAGAGGCGTGCCGGAGGAAGAGGAGGGCTTTACGAAGAGAGCGGTCAGTCGCGGCTCCCGCACCTCCCGGTCGTCGCGAATCGGGGCGCTGTGGTCGCCGGTGATGATGATGGTCGCCGCATCGTAGACGCCGAGGCGCTTCATTTCGTCAAGATAGCGGTTTATGATTTTGAAGCTGACGCGCACCGAGACGGCGCTGTCGCGGGCCTCGGAGGCCGAGGGCTTTTCAAAGCGCTCGTTGTAATCGACGCCGTGACAGCCGGTGATATGAATAAAATGGTAGGATTTCTTTCCCGACAGGGTGAAGTCCTGCCGACAGATTTCCTCCCAGACGTTCTTCATGTCGAGGGAATAGGCGTTGTCGGCGCGGGATTGCAGGACGATGTCGGCGTTGGCCTGCGAGTCGATGTCCCCGATGACGTTTTTCAGCGAAAGGGGCAGACAGCGGTACAGGGCCATCAGAATCAGATTTCCCGCAATGGCGAAGCGGTTGGAAAGGGAAATCGGAGCCGGGGCAAGAAGCGTTTCGACGTTGGCAAAATAGGGAGGAAGCCGATCCTCGGTTTCGTAGGCGTAATAGGCCTGCGTGTAGACGTTGATGGTATACCCGGCGTCGCTCAGCCGTTTCAGCGGGGTGTCCCCCTCGAAGGCGGTGTTCTGATAGGTGACGCGGTCGGAATCGCAGGAGAAGGTGCGGTCGGTAAGCATCCAAGTCACCGCCGGGAAGGTATGCCCGTAGAGGGAAATCGAATCCTGGAACCACGTGAAGCCGGTGAGATCCCGGTAGACCCCCGGCGTTTCTTCGTAGGCCTTCTCGGCATAGTCCTCGTCGAAGCGGTCGACGATGAAGACGATCACGTTTTTCTCGCTCCCGAGTACCGTCAGATTCTTTTTCGTGACGAATTTCTGCTTTCCCTCCTCCCCGTCGGAAAGCTCCTCCGAGGGATGGCGGCGCTTGTCCGCCGGGAGGGTAATATCCTCCGTCGAGAGGGCGATGAAGACGGTGTTCACCACCTGCGTGCCGATTACAACCACCGAGAGAAAGAGGCAGACGGCCTTGACGATATCCTCCTTCTTTTTGAGGAAGGCGGAGCCGACGGCCAGCCCCTCCCCGAGGAGCCAGAGGGCGGCGTTCAGGATCACAAGTCCGACCGGAGGCCCGGCCACGCCCATGTTGTCGCCGGGGAGAGAGCTCAGCCCGCCGTTCAGATAGGTGCCCTGAAGAAAGAACAGGAAGGCGGTCATGACGGTGACGGGATAGGCGATGCGGAAGGCCTTCTGCGGGAGAGAAAACAGAAAAGCCCCCAGCAAAAGCGCGGCGGCAAGCCCGTAGAGAAGGCAGGGAAGAAGGAAGTCGGAGAGGGAAAAGAGAAATTCCTCAAGGTTGCTTCCGAAAATTTCAAAGGGCGCCTCGACGCAGAGAAGAAGCGGGAGGCCGAGGGAAGCGAGAAGAACCGGGAGAATCCGGCCCTTTCGCGAAGAAAAGAAGCTCGACATCAGCACCTCCGATGAAACATGGGTAAGTCAGATACCGTATCATTATACCATTCCCGCCCCGGTTTGTCAAGGGCAAAAGAACGGCGCGGCGATAGGGGAAAACGGTCGCGGAACCGTATTTTTACAAAATTTCCGTTGCAAACGATTTTTTCGACAGCGCGGGCCGCGTTTTTACCAAAATTCCGCCAAAAAACTTTTTCGGCAATGCGGCGGCAGCCGCCGTTTTACAAAACGGGAAACGCCTTTTCCGGCGGGATTCTCAATAGAGCCGCTTGTAGCTCTTTTTCTCGTTTCGCCCGCTCAGCACAATATGCCGCACGGCGGAGGCGATAGCGGCGATGATGATATAAACAAGCGCGAAGACCGCGAGGACGAGAAAGGCGCTGCGCGGCGTGTCAAAATGCTTTCCAACAAGGAAGAACACCACCGAAAGGTTGGCGAGAAAGCAGAGAAAATGCAGGGGAAGGGCCAGGGCATACTTAATTTTTTTCGAGGTAAAGAGAAGGCCTGAGGCCGAAAAAATCAGGGAAAAGGCAAAAATCTGACAAAGATTCCCGAGGTTGATGGTCGGGAGCTTCATCTCGGTTCCCGAGGCTTGAAGAATGGCGGAGAAGACAAAGCAGAGGACGGTGAAGATCAGGCAGGCCGGGAGGAGAACTTTGCGGAAGAAAAAGCGGAGGTTATCCATGGGGACTTTCCTTTCGATAAAAACCGATAAAAACCGGGTTGACGCGCGGATTCCCCTAATTATATAGGAAATATTGTGAAGCAGGAAACGCTTTTCTGTGAAGCAAAGGTAAATTTTGCGCTTTTTCAGTCGGGAAGGTCGGGCAGAACAAGGGGATCCTTCGCGGTGAAATCGCCTCCGGCCTCCGTTTTTTCAACCGCCATTCGGTTTCCCGCGAGAAATTTGGCAATCTCGTAGCAGTCGATCCAGATTTGCGCGTTTCCATCCTTTTGGGAGGGCTCGAAAATCAGCTGTATACCGAAATGGAGGTGGGGCAGGTCGATGTTGTTGACGTTTTCCTTCACGCTGTAGCCGGTCTGCCCGAGGTATCCGATGACGTCCCCCGCCGTCACAATATCCCCCTCGGCGAGGGAGGCGTAGGGCCGATCCTTCCGCAGATGGGCGTAATAGTAGTAGCGCTTGTTGTCAAAGCTCCGGATGCCAATCCGCCAGCCGCCGTACTGATTCCAGCCGATCGCCTCCACGTAGCCCGATTCGACGGCGATTACCGGCGTGCCGACCACCCCCATCAGATCGTGCCCGAGATGCTCCCGCTTGAAGCCGTAGGAGCGCGCGGCGCCGAAGTCGTCGTAATGCTCGAAGGAGTAACCGGCGGCCAGCGGAAAGAAGGCCCGCAGACCGTAGCAGGCCTTCCCATCCCGGTAAAAATCCCCGACGTAGCCGGATAGCACCGCCCGGTAGGCCTCCCGGTAGTAGGAAAAGAGCCGTCTGCCCGCTCCGAGGGTCTCGGCGCTCTCCCCGGCCTTCATCCTGTCGGCAAGGGCGGTGAGATCGGCCTTCTTGTAGGAGGAAAAATTCCCGCCGTATTTGCAGGCGAGGAGGGAGAGGAGGTCGATCCAGGAGACGTGGTTTTCGGTGGCATAGGTGGCGAGGTCGACGGCCAGCGCGTCGCGCATCGCCTCAGCGGTGACCGTGTAGTCAACCCAGCGGATTACACCGCCCGCGACCGCGCGGTCGGCTTTGGCCGTCCCGGCGAGGGAGAAAAAGGCGCAGACGGCAAGGGCGAGGGCCGAAAGACAGACCCCGAAGAAAAGGGATTTTTTGGTTTTTGTGTTCATGGAAGCCTCCGCGCCGACTTTTTTATGTTGCCCGGGATGCCCGGGTTGGTCTGCTTTTATGTGTATGAAAAACGGGGGCAAGTTATACGGCGAAGCGGAGCTTCTTTCCTTTCCGCCATTTTTCCGCGTCGACCTTTTCCTCTCCTCGCCCTTCGTCGGCCTTTCGCCGTCCCGCGCTCGCTCTATCCGATAAACGAAAGCGGCAGAATCCAATGGTATGGCGGCACCTTCGCCGCCGGGCGCCCGTCTGTCAGACAAGCGAAAGGAACAAAAAGCGGTAGCGAAGCGGCATTTTCGCCGCAAAAAGCGAAGAATTTGAAAAATCGGCAGACTGACGGTTGACAAACCGGGCGAAAAATTATATAATAAATAGAATAGATATAGAATGAGGCCGGAATCCGGCGCCCCGGGGACGGGGAAGGCCGGAGACACGTTCCTCAAAGGCTCTTTGACAGGGAAGGATAACGGTATGGAGAGACGGAAGTCGCGGGAAGCGGCGTTTGAGCTTTTGTTTGAGCATGAATTCAAGAAGGACGAGGAGGCCGCGGCGACGGTACGCCTCGCGGAGATGTCGCGGGATCTTGAGACCGACGGCTTCACCGAAAGGCTCTATTTCGGCGTGCTGGATGCCGTCGAGGCCATCGATAAGGCCATTGCCGCCCGCGCGGTCGGCTGGAAGACGGCCCGGATGTCGAGGGTTTCTCTCACGGTGCTGAGAATCGCCGTCTGCGAAATGATGTTCTTTGAGGATATCCCCTTCACCGTTTCAATCAACGAGGCGGTGGAGCTGGCGAAAAAATTCGACGACGAAAAGGCCCCGGCCTTCGTCAACGGCATTCTGAACGGAGTCGCCGAGGATCTGGGGCTGAAAAACGCCCCGGCGGAGGAAAAGCCCACGGCGGGTGAAAAAGCCCCTGCGGAGGACGGAGGAGCGAAGGCATGAGCGCCTTCTGGGGAATCGATACCAGCAACTACACCACCTCGGCGGCCCTGTCGGAGGACGGGGAAATCACCGTGAACGAAAGAAAGCTCCTCCTGGTTGCCGAAGGGGAAAGAGGCCTGCGGCAGAGCGACGCGTTGTTTGCCCATACCGTCAGCCTCCCGGAGCGATTGGCGGCGCTGGCCGGAAAAATTCCGACGGCGGTCGGAGTTTCCGACGTCCCACGGGATCTGCCCGGCTCCTATATGCCCTGTTTCCTTGCCGGAGTGGCGGCGGCCTCGGCGGCGGCGGTCTCGGCGGGAGTTCCGCTTTTCCGCTTTTCGCATCAGGCGGGGCATATCGCCGCGGCGCTCTATTCCTGCCGACGGGAGGATCTCCACAAAAGCCGGTTTCTGGCCTTCCACGTCTCGGGCGGAACGACGGAGGTCGTCCTTGTCGATGAAGGGAGAATTTCCCGCCTCGGAGGTACCCGCGATATCAGCGCGGGAAAGGCGATCGACCGGGTGGGCGTGACCATCGGCCTTACCTTCCCCTGCGGAAAAGAGCTGGAAAGGCTGGCGGGGGATTTGTCGGGGATAAAGCCCGGGCGGGTGTGCGTCGAGGGATGCGACTGCAACCTGTCGGGTTTGGAGAATCAGGCCGCCGACCTCTTAAAAAAGGGAGCCGACACGCCGACCGTCGCGGCCTTTACCCTTGCCGCCGTCGGAAAAACGCTTGATAAAATGACCGAAAACGCAAGAGCCGCTTATCCCGGCCTGCCGGTTCTCTATGCGGGAGGTGTGATGAGCAACCGCTTTTTCCGAGAGTATTTTTCGGAGAAATACGAAGGCCTCTTTGCCGAGCCGGCCTATTCCTGCGACAACGCCGCCGGAATTGCAAGGCTGACCGAGCTTACCTTCCGGGGGGAGCTACCGGTGCGCAGGGAAAGGGCGCCGGAGAGGGCTTGAGCGCCGCTATGCGGCGGATTTTCGGGTAGGAAACGGTTTTCGATATTATAAAGGAAAGGAAGGGAAGGAAAGATGTCGGCGGGCGAGATGAGAGCCCTGACGGTGAGTCAGGTCAACAACTATATCAAGATGGTCGTCGACGGGAATCCCGTTCTCGGAAATATCTACGTCAGGGGCGAGATTTCCAATCTGACCTTCCACAACAGCGGCCACCTCTTTTTCTCGGTCAAGGACGAGGAATCCCGGCTGGCGGCGATGATGTTCCGGCGGGAGGCACTTTCCCTGAATTTCCGCCCGGAAAACGGCATGAAGGTAATCCTTCACGGACGGGTTTCGGTTTTCCCCCGCGACGGAGTCTATCAGCTCTACGTGAGCGGAATGGAGCCCGACGGCGTCGGCTCCCTGACCCTCGCCTTCGAGCAGCTGAAAAAGAAGCTGGAACGGGAGGGCCTCTTTGAGGAAAGCCGGAAAAAGCCGCTCCCGAAAATTCCCCTGACGGTCGGAGTCGTCACCTCCCCCACCGGGGCCGCCGTGCGGGATATCATCAACGTGACGGGGAGGCGCTTTCCGCTGGCCCGCGTCCTGCTCTTTCCCTCGCTGGTGCAGGGAGAGGGAGCCGAGGAAAACCTGATCGAGGGCATTCGCTATTTCAGCGAAAAGCGGGCCGCCGACGTCGTGATCATCGGACGGGGAGGAGGCTCCATCGAGGATCTGTGGGCCTTCAACAGCGAGGCGCTGGCAAGGGAAATCCGGCGCTCAGCCGTCCCGGTCATCTCCGCCGTCGGCCATGAGACCGACTTTACCATCTGCGATTTTGTCGCCGACCGGCGAGCGCCGACTCCTTCGGCCGCGGCGGAAATCGCCGTCCCCGACCGGGAGGAAATCGCAAGAAAGATAAACAACGTCGCCACCCGGCTGAGAACGCTTCTCCTCCAGACGGCCAAGCACGGAAGGGAGCGGCTGGCGCTCCTCGCCGGGCGGAGGATTCTTACCTCACCGATAGAGGCTATCGACGGCAGGCGCGAGCTTCTTTATTCCCTACAGCGCGATTTGGAGCGGGCGGTGAGCCTGACGCTTACCGACCGGAGAAACCGCTATCGGAGGCTTACCGACCTGCTGAACGCCGTCAGCCCCTTGCGCGTCATTTCCAAGGGCTATTGCGCCGTTTTCGACGCGGCGGGAGGCCCGGTGAAGAGCGTCAAGAGCCTGAAACGGGGGGATCGCATCACCCTCCGGGTAACCGACGGACTGGTCGGCGCCGAGGTGCGGGAGCTCCGGGATTTTCAGGAGAAACGCCCCTCCGACGGGGCCGGAGACCTCGATCCCGGGGAGCCGAGGGAAGAGCGCGAGGAGGGAGTCCCCGGCAAAAAGAACGAGCCTTCCCGGAAAAACGGGAGAAAAGGAGGGGAAGAACCCCATGAGTGAGAAAAAAGTCAGCTTTGAAGAGGCGCTTGCCCGGCTGGAGGAAATCGTGCGGGAGCTGGAGAGCGGAAAGGCTACCCTCGACCGGTCGCTTGAGGCCTTTGAGGAGGGAATCGGACTTGTGAAGCTCTGCGGCGCACGGCTCGACGAGGCGGAGCAGAAGGTTACGGTACTGCTGAAAAACAGCGAGGGAGACTATGAAGAAAAACCTTTTGACGAGAATTGAGGAAAACGCGGCGCTGGTCGACCGCACCATGAAGGAATACCTGTCGGCGGAGGGAAGGCCTCAGCAGCCTCTGATCGACGCCATGCGCTACAGCGCCTGCGAGGGCGGAAAGAGAATCCGGCCCTTTCTCACGCTGGAATTCTGCCGCGCCCTCGGAGGCCGGGACGAGGCGGCGCTTCCTTACGCCGCGGCGCTGGAAATGATTCACACCTATTCGCTGATTCACGACGATCTGCCCTGCATGGACAATGACGATACCCGGCGCGGGAAGCCCTCCAACCATAAGGCCTTCGGAGAGGCTACCGCTCTTCTCGCCGGGGACGCGCTTCTTACATACGCCTTCGCCGTTGCGGCGGGAAACCGCTATTCCGACGCCGTGGGCAATCTCCGCGCCGTCCTCCTCCTCGCCGAGCGTTCCGGCTTTGACGGAATGGCGGGCGGGCAGATGCTCGACCTTCTCGGGGAGAGGGAGCCGCTGTCGAAGGATACCTTTCTTTTGATGAACCGCCTGAAAACCGGATGCCTGATCCGCTGTGCCGCGCAGCTCGGATGCCTCGCCGCCGGGTACGGGGAGCAGACGGAGGCCTACCGCGCCGCCGATCGCTTTGGCTCCTGCGTCGGGCTGGCCTTCCAGATTGAGGACGACCTTCTCGACGCCGGAACCGAGGAGGGAAAGACCACCTTCCTCTCCTTCATGGCCCCAGAAGCGGCGAGAAAAAAGATAAAAGAGCTGACCGAGACGGCACTCGAGGCCGTCGGGGCGATCGACGGCTCCTGCGTTCTCCGCGAATTTGCCGCCTATCTCACCGAGCGGACGGTATAAATGAGACTCGACAGGGCCCTCGCCGAAAGAGGCTACGGGAGCCGGAGCCGCGTGCAGGAGCTGATCAAAAGCGGCGCGGTTTCGGTCGGAGGAAAGCCCGTGACAAAGCCCGCGTGGCCGGTGCCGGAAGGGGTAGAGATCACCGTTTCGGAAAGCGAGGTTTTAAAATACGTCAGCCGCGGAGGGCTGAAGCTGGAGGCGGCGCTGAACCTCTTCGGCATCTCCCCCGCCGGGCTGGTCTGCGTCGACCTCGGCGCATCGACGGGAGGCTTTACCGACTGCCTTCTCCGGCACGGGGCGGCGAAGGTTTACGCCGTCGACGCGGGAAGCGCTCAGCTTCACGAAAGCCTCCGGGCCGACCCCCGCGTCGTATCGATGGAAAACTGCAACGCCCGATATCTGACGGCAGAGGCTGTCGGAGAACCGGCGGCCCTCGTCGTCATGGACGTGTCGTTTATCTCCCAAACCCTGCTTTTTCCCACCGTCCGAAGGCTTCTTTCCCCCGGCGGACGCCTGATTTCCCTCATCAAGCCGCAGTTTGAGGTCGGCAGGGAAGAGGTCGGAAAGGGCGGGATCGTCCGGGAGGAAAAATACCGGCGCGGAGCGGTGGAAAAGGTCTGCCGGGCGGCGGAGGAGGAAGGCTTCACCCTCCTCGGAAAGGCCGATTCCCCTCTGCGCGGAGGGGACGGCAACCGGGAATATCTGGCCGCCTTTTGCCTCGGTGGAAAGGAAAGAGAATGAAAATCGAAATTCATCCGAATCCCGCGCGGGACGTCGATTACCGCTATACAAAGGAGGTCGTATCCCTCCTTGCGGAATACCAAACGGAAATTTATCTCTATCCCCCGATGTCGCCGGGGGTCGAGTGGAAGCCCTTCGCCGAGTCGCTCGGCGCCTCCCCGGAGCCCTGTTCCCACCCCGACCTCATCGTCGTTCTCGGCGGGGACGGCTCGATCATGCGGGCGGCCCACCGCTCGGCCCCGCTCGGGGTGCCGATGGTCGGCGTCAACCTCGGGCGCGTCGGTTATCTCGCCGAGCTTGACCCCGGGGAAATCGGGATGATTCGACGCGTCTTCACAGGGGATTACCGCATCGAAAAGAGAAGAATGCTCCGCGTCCTGCCGATGAGGGGAGGGAAGGCTGTCGGAAGGGAGAGAACCGCCCTCAACGACGCCGTTCTCTCGCACGGCAAGGTCTCGCGGCTGGTTGAAACCGAGCTTTTCTGCGGAGGGAGCCCCCTCGGACGCTTCCGCTCCGACGGCTTCGTCGTCTCCACTCCGACCGGCTCCACCGCCTATTCTCTGTCGGCGGGAGGCCCGGTGATCGACCCGCTTCTGCGGGGTTTCTGCCTGGTGCCGATCTGCCCGCATTCCCTGACGGCAAGGCCGGTGATCGTCCCCGATTCGGCGGAGGTGGAGTTGCGCTACCTCTCCCCGGCTTGTATGAAGGCCTATCTCACCGTCGACGGGGAGGAGTCGGCGGAGCTTTCGGCGGGGGACAGCGTGAAAATCTCCTCCTCCGACAAAACCACCGATCTTATCCGCTTCGACCGGGACGCCGACCGGAATTTCTACCGACTGCTCCGGGAGAAAATGTCGGATATATGAAGGCCGAAAAGGCTCCCGGCAAGGCTTTCTTTTCTTTCCCGACCTTGTCGGAATTTCTTCGCTCTTTCACTAAAACGAACGAAAGGTGTCAAAAATGAAGAAGGACAAGAGACACGATAAAATCATCGAAATCATCGGAAAATACCGGATTGAAACGCAGGACGAGCTGATCGCCCGTCTGCGGGAGGCGGGCTTTGAGGTCACGCAGGCCACCGTTTCCCGCGACATCCGCGACCTGAACCTCGTGAAAATCGCCACCGCCGATCACAGATACAAATACGCGCTCTCGGCGCATGAGGAAATTCAGGTGTCCTCCAAATATCTGAACATCATCCGCGAAACGGTCGTCAGCGTCGATTACGCAGACAATTTCGTCGTTCTGCGGACCTATTCCGGCATGGCGCAGGCGGCGGCCGCCGCCGTCGACGGCATGGGCTGGAAGGAAATCGTCGGAACGCTGGCGGGGGACGATACCATTTTCGTCCTGATGCGGGGCAGGGACGCGGCGCTGCAGTTTGTCGCCCGCCTCGGCCAGATCTGCGGCGGAGGAGACTGAACCCGCAGGGGAATCACTCCCAAAAAAGCGCCGTCGGGCGCACCCCGCACGGGGGGATATGCCCCCATAAAAGTGTCACCCGGAGTCCCCCACACGGGGAAACGGACCCCCCCAAAAAAGCGCCGCCCGGCACACCCACGCAAGGAAAGGAGGAAGGAAGTTGCTTTCGTCGCTTCATATCGAAAACATCGCCGTTATAAAGAAAGCCGACATCGATTTTGAGCCCGGCTTCAACGTCCTGACGGGAGAGACCGGCGCGGGGAAATCGATTCTCATCGATTCGATCAACCTGCTTCTCGGCGCCCGCCCGTCAAGGGATCTGATTCGGAACGGGGAGACCCGCGCCGACGTTTCCGCGCTCTTTTCCGGAGTGGAGGCGCCCCCCGAGGGAAGCGGGGAGGAGGGACTTTCCCCCGACGAGGACGGATGCCTCTATCTCACCCGGGAATTTGATACCGAGGGGAAGAGCAAAACCAGACTGGGAGGGAAGGCCGTTCCGGTCTCTTTGCAGAAGGAGGTCGTCGCCCGCCTGATCGTGATTCACGGGCAGAACGACAACCGCCTGCTCGCCGAGGGCCCGATGCAGCTGCACTATCTCGACAGCTACGCGGGAAACGAAGAGCTTTTGGCCGAATACCGGAAGCATTACGCGGGACTCTGCGAATGCGCCTCCCGCATAGGAAAGCTCGACCGGGACGGGAAGGAGAAGGCGCGGGCCGCCGAGCTTCTCGCCTTTCAGGTCGCCGACATCAACGAGGCGAAGCTAAAGCCCGGAGAGGAGGAGGAGCTGGAGGCCAAGCGGGGACGGCTGAAAAACGCCGAGAAAATCGGGAAGGCCACCCGCCGGATCGTCCGCTCCCTCTACAGAAGCGAAAAATCGCCGCCCGCCTTCGAGCTGGTTCGGAGGGCCGCCGCCTCGATCGAGGAAATCAAGGAGTATCTGCCCGACGCGCAGGAAATGCTGACGCGGCTGGAACAGGTGGCCTTTGAGCTGGAGGACATCGGCCTGTCCGCCGAAGAGCTGATCGGAGAAGAGGACGAGGAGCCGGGCCGCGAGCTCGACCGCGTCGAGGAACGACTGGAGAAAATTGGGAAGCTGAAAAAGAAGTACGGAGACAGCGTCGGCGAAATCCTCGCCTACCGCGACCGGGCGGAGAGTGAGCTTCGCGAAATCCAGCGCTCCGACGAGCTGCTCGCCGAGGCCAAAAAGGAGTTTGCCGTCTTCAAAAAAGCGGCGGCGGAGGCGGCCGCCAAGCTCTCCGAGGCAAGAAAAGCCGCAGCCGCCCGGCTTGAGACCGGCGTCGTCGGGGAGCTTGCCTATCTTGAAATGCCGAAGGTTCGCTTCGCGGTTCAGATCCGCAAGGCGACCGATGCCTCCGGAAAGGAGCGCTTCGGGAAAAACGGGACCGACGAGGTGGAATTTCTCCTCTCGGCCAACCCCGGAGAGCCGCTCAAGCCCCTCTCCAAAATCGCCTCCGGCGGAGAGCTTTCAAGAATCATGCTGGCGCTGAAAAGCGTCAACGCCGCCGATTCCGTCGGGCAGACGCTGATTTTCGACGAAATCGACACCGGCGTGTCGGGGGGAACCTCCCAGAAAATCGGGAAACGGCTCCGCCGACTGGCCGACACCCATCAGGTCATCTGCGTCACTCATTCGGCGCAGATCGCGGCGGAGGCGCACGCGCAGTATAAAATCGTAAAACAGGAAAGAAACGGACGGGTCGAAACGGAGGTGCTTCCGCTCGACCGGGAAGGGCGCATCCGGGAGATCGCCCGGATCATGGGAGGCGCCGAAATCACCGCCAAGCTCCTCTCCTCCTCCGCCGAGCTTCTCGACAGCGCGGGGCCTGAGCCTATCTGACGTATTCAAAAATTCAAGGAGAAGACAAAATGACACTCTACGACGAACTGGTCGCCCGCGGGCTGATTGCACAGGTGACCGACGAGGAAGAAATCAAGAACTTAATCAACAGCGGGAAGGCCGTCTTTTACATCGGCTTCGACTGCACGGCGGACAGCCTTACCGCCGGACATTTTCTCGCCCTGACGCTGATGAAGCGCCTGCAGCAGGCGGGAAATACCCCCATCGCGCTGATCGGGGGCGGCACCACCATGATCGGCGACCCCTCGGGCCGGACCGATATGCGGAAAATGCTCACCCGGGAGGACATCGATCACAACGCCGCCTGCTTCAAGAGGCAGATGGAGCGCTTCATCGATTTCGGCCCCGGAAAGGCGCTGATGCTCAATAACGCCGACTGGCTTCTCGGGCTCAATTACGTTTCTCTGTTGCGGGAGGTCGGCGCCTGTTTCAGCGTCAACAATATGCTGAGAGCGGAATGCTACCGTAACCGCATGGAGCGGGGCTTGTCCTTCCTTGAATTCAACTATATGATCATGCAGAGCTACGATTTCTATCATCTCTATAAGACCCACGGCTGTAACCTCCAGTGCGGAGGGGACGACCAGTGGAGCAATATGCTCGGCGGAACCGAGCTGATCCGCCGGAAGCTCGGAAAGGACGCCTACGCGCTGACCGTCACGCTCCTCACCGATTCGCAAGGGCATAAGATGGGGAAAACGGCGGGGAACGCCGTTTGGCTCGACCCGGACAAAACGCCGCCCTACGAGTTCTACCAGTATTGGAGGAACGTGGGGGACGGCGACGTGCTGAAATGCCTGCGGATGCTCACCTTCCTGCCGCTTGAGGAAATCGACGCCATGGCGGGCTGGGAGGGCTCCGAGCTCAACCGCGCCAAGGAAATTCTCGCCTATGAGCTGACCAAGCTCGTCCACGGGGAAGAGGAGGCGGAAAAGGCGAAGCAGGCCTCCCACAGTCTCTTCTCAAAGGCCGGCGTCGCGGAGGATATGCCGACCACCGTCCTTGAAAAATCCGACTTTACCGACGGAAAGGTCGCCGTCGCCGACCTTCTGGTCAAGGGAGGTCTCGCGCCCTCGAAGGGGGAGGCCAAGCGGCTGATCCAGCAGGGCGGCATTTCCGCGGGGGAGGAAAAGGTCGCCGATTTCGGCGCGACGCTTCCTGTCGCCGCCTTTGAAAACGGTCTTGTCGTCCGGAAAGGAAAGAAGGTTTACCATCGGTTTGTCCTCTCGGATTGATAGGCGCCGAATCAATTTTCCTCCCGCCGCATAGGATGGGGGAAGGGAAGACCGCCGGGTGGCGGCTTCGACGCTTGTTTTGAGAAAGGAAATCAACCGATGAAATCATTTGACGGAAAGAAAGCGGAGGCTCTCCTTGCTTCCCTCGGCGAGGAAATCACGGTAAAAAGGGCCTATCCCCTTTCACAGTGCTCCACCTTCCGTATCGGCGGGGAGGCGGCCCTTGCCGTCTGGCCGAGAACCGAGGGCGCCCTTTGCCGTCTGCTTTCCCTCTGTAGGGAGAACGGGTGGTATCATACCGTCATCGGAAACGGGAGTAATGTTCTCTTCGACGATGCCGGATTTGACGGCGCCGTCCTCTTCACCTCGGCGCTTGCCGACATCACCTTCGACGGAACGGCGGTAACGGCTTCCTGCGGCGTCCCGGTGACAAGGTTAGCGGCGGTGGCGGCGGAGAAGGGCCTGGCTGGGCTCTCCTTCGCCTACGGAATCCCCGGAACCGTCGGGGGAGCCGTCTACATGAACGCGGGAGCCTACGGGGGCGAGATCGGAAACGCCGTCGAAAGCGTCTTCTATTACGACGGGAGGACCGGGGAAACCGGAAGCTATACCGCCGGGGAGTGCCGCTTCGGCTACCGCGGAAGCGCCTTTCAGGAGGAGGACAAAACCGTTCTCGCCGCCACCCTTCGCTTGAAGGAAGGGGATCCCGCCGCCATCCGGGAAGAGATGGAGGACTGTATGAGGAGCCGGAAGGAAAAACAGCCGCTGGAATATCCCAGCGCCGGAAGCGTTTTCCGCCGTTGCCCCGGATACTATACGGGAAAGCTCATCGAGGACGCGGGGCTTAAGGGAACCGCCGTCGGAGGCGCGCAGGTCTCGCTGAAGCACGCCGGATTCATCGTCAACAGAGGAAACGCCACCGCCGCCGACGTGCGGGAGCTGATTTCCACGGTTCGGGAGACGGTAAAGAGCCGCTACGGCCTGACGCTGGAATGCGAGGTTCGATATATCCCGGCCACCCCGGCGAAAAAAGAGCTCTGAGACCTCGCCAAGCCCGCGTGGGCTGTCAAAACAAAGAAACGGAATCATTTACGGCGAATCGTCGCCGATAGCGTGAAAATGCGATCCAATCAAACCTTACGTACGAGTATTTCACGCAAAATGCACTTGACTTGCAGACTCCGCGAATTTCATGACGATTTGTGCCGCCTCAAAGCGGCGGAAGGGAGATTAGTATGGAATTTCTCGTGATCACCGGTATGTCCGGCGCAGGAAAAACGCAGGCGTCCAATATCCTTGAGGATATGGGCTATTACTGTATCGACAATATGCCCTCCGCCATGATCCCCTATTTTGCCGAGCTCTATTCCCAGATGCCGGGCAGGAGCGCCAACGTCGCCTTCATCATCGACGTGCGGGGAGAAAGCGACTTTCTCCCGCTACTGTCCGAGCTGGACGTGCTGAAAGCGAAGGGCTACTGCTGCCGAACCGTCTTCATCGACTGTGAAAACCGCATTCTGGTCAACCGCTATAAGGAGACCCGTCGGGTTCATCCCCTCGTCACACTGAAAAACATTTCGGTGAGCGAGGCGCTGGCGCTGGAAAGAAAACTGCTGGAGCCGGTGCGGGAGAAGGCCGATTATATCATCGACACGACCAACCTCACCTCCCACCAGCTCCGGGACAAGCTGCTGGCGATTCAGAATACCTCCCGGACGAGGAGCCTCGTCGTCACCTGCCTCTCCTTTGGCTATAAGTACGGCATTCCGACCGAGGCCGACCTTGTCTTCGACGTCCGCTGTTTCCCTAACCCCTTTTACGTTCCGGAGCTGAAAAACCTGACCGGCCTTGAAGGCGAGGTCAAGGATTACGTCTTCTCCGCCGGACAGGTGCGGGAATTCATGAACAAGCTCTTTGATATGATGGATTTTCTGATCCCGCTCTACGCGGAGGAAGGGAAGAGCCAGCTGACGGTGGCGATCGGCTGTACCGGAGGAAAGCACCGTTCCGTGGCCATTGCCGAGGCCCTCGCCGAGCATTTCCGCACCGGCGGGCTGAATCCCATCACCGTGCACCGCGACATCGTGAAGAAATTCGTGGGAGATAAGTAAAAAACCGAAAACAGGGAAGAAAGACGCGCCGCCAAGGGCCGCGGCGTTCCGGATAAGCGCCCCTCATGCGCCCGCCGATTTTGGGCGGCCAATGGCCGCTTTGCGCCGCCGATAGACGCTCTGCGCCGCCGACCGCTCCGTGAGCCGCTCAGCTTGCGCCGCCGACCGTTCCACGCCCCAACCCGTGCCGTTCTTTCCGTGAGGTGAAAATATTATGTACGAATCCTTTTCGCAGGATACCAAAACCGAGCTCGGCGCCGTCCGGCAGAAAAGCGTCTGCTGTCGCCGGGCGCTTCTCTACGGAATGCTTTACGGCGCTGAGATTTTTTCCCGGGAGCGTATCTTTTTCGATACCGAAAATCCCTCGGTTCTCCTCCTGTACGGGAAGCTGATCCGGGGTATGATTTCCTGCCGGGAATTCTCCGATGCCGACCTTGCCGACCTGCCGCAGGACAAGGCCGAGGCCCTGCTTTCCTCCCTCGGCTTTGCCCCCGGGGAGCCGCTTTTCCGAATCAAGCGGGAGCTGATTGTCTGTCCGTCCTGCGCGTGGGCCTTCGTGCGGGGAGTCTTTCTCTCCTGCGGAACGGTGACCGCGCCGGGCTCCGCCTATCATCTGGAATTTCTCATGCGGGAGCGGGCGGAGGCAGAGGAGCTGGCGGAATATCTTGCCTCCCTCGACCTTTCCCCGAAGCTCACCGAGCGGGGAGGGAGCCTCTTCGGCGTCTATTTCAAGGATAGCGAGAGCATCGTCGACCTTCTCGGGCATATCGGTGCCAACCGCGCCGCCTTCGACCTTCTCAACGTCAAGATTTACCGGGACATCCGCAACAACGTCAACCGCGTCTCCAACTGCGAGCTGGCCAACCTCGAAAAGACGGTGGCGGCCGCGAACGAGCAGATGAAGGCGATCGAAGCGATTCTCTCTTCCGGGAGGGAAAAGGAGCTGCCGGAGGAGCTGAGACAGACGCTGGATCTGCGGGCCGCCTTCCCCGACGCGACGCTGTCGGAGCTGGCGGGGAGGCATACGCCGCCGATCACCAAATCGGGGGTCAATCACCGGCTGAAACGGCTGATTGAATTTTCAAAGCACTGCTGAGCGGAGGAATCGGAGAGGAGGCGAATGATGGAATTCGTACATCTTCATCTTCACAGTGAATACAGTCTTCTGGAGGGCGCCTGCCGCATCGGAGAGATTCCGAAAGCGGCGGCGGCCATGGGGCAGAAGGCGGTCGCGCTCACCGACAGCGGTGTGCTGTACGGGGCGGTCGCCTTTTCCGAGGCCTGCCGCACGGCGGGGGTGAAGCCGATTTTCGGCTGTGAAATCTTTCTGCCGGGCGAAAAGGACGGCAGGGGCCGGGAAACGGATCCAGACAGCCTGATCCTTCTCGTAAAAGACGAGGAGGGCTACCGCAACCTGCTGGTTCTCGTCTCGGAGGGCTTCACCAAGGGAGGAGATCCCCGAGGTCCCCGCGTCAGCCTGCCCTCTCTGCTCTCCCATACCGGGGGACTGATCGCCCTGTCGGGAGGACTTTCGGGTCGGGCGGCCAAAAAAATCCTCGACGGAAGCCGCGAGGGGGCGGAGGAGT
>CANQQT010000010.1 GCA_947626065.1 uncultured Clostridia bacterium
TATCTCCGGCAAAGATTGGGGGTGCAAGCGCTATCTCTGCATGAAATATTTTGACGAAGCGGAATGCTTGACCGCCTGACCGGCGCAAAATTTCCTTCCCCCTCGAATTCGAGGGGGAAGGAAAGCGGAATGTGAGTTCGTTCTATACATTTTTGCGAAAAATACTTGACAGGACCGCCTGTTGCCTTCGGCAGGGTCGTTCGTTGTCCGTTTTCCCACCGCAAACGACGGGACGGCAAATCGGCGAAGGAAAAAATGACCCGCCGACGGAAATCCGTCGGCGGGAATTTTTGCTTGTACTTTTGCCTTTAAGAGGCGCGGGCGATTATCTCTTTCTCGCCACGTAAGAGGTGTGCAGGTCGTGATGCGCCTTGTGGCCTCCGAACCCGTCGTACCACTCGCTGTAGAGCGTCTTGATTACCGGGGATTCATGCGACTTGCGGAGCGGCATCGCGGCATCCTGATCGTAGAGCGCCTTGGCGCGAACGGCCTTGAGGTCGACCGTGTCGCGGACGTACTGCGGCTGGATCGGCTGACCGCCGCCGTTGACGCATCCTCCGGGGCATCCCATGATTTCGATAAAGGTCCAATCGGCCTCGCCGCTCTTCACCTTATCCATGACTTCCTTCGCCGCGTTTCCTCCGCTTGCGACCGCAACCTTCACCTCAGTTCCGCCGATGTTGACGGAAGCCTCCTTGATCGACTGGGTTCCGCGGACGGCGTGGAATTCGACGTCCAGATGATCCTCTCCGGTGAGCCAATCGTGCGCGGTGCGGAGGGCCGCCTCCATCACGCCGCCGGTCGCTCCGAAGATGACTCCGGCTCCGGTGTCCTCGCCGAGCGGGCTGTCAAACTCTTCGTCGGGAAGCGCCTCGAACTTCAGTCCCGCACGCTTAATCATGCGTCCGAGCTCGCGGGTGGTGATCGAAATATCGACGTCGGGAACTCCCGCCGCGCTCTGATCGGGCCGTCCGATTTCAAACTTCTTCGCCGTGCAGGGCATAACGGAAACCGACACGATATCCTTCGGGTCGATGCCCATCTTCTGCGCGTAGTAGGTCTTGATGACGGCTCCGCCCATCTGCTGAGGAGATTTGCAGGTCGAAAGGTGGGGAATCAGCTCCGGGAAGTAGAATTCGCAGAACTTCACCCATCCGGGAGAGCAGGAGGTAATCATCGGGAGAACGCCCTTGTTCTTGATTCTATCGATCAGCTCGGAGGCTTCCTCCACGATCGTCAGGTCAGCGGCAAAGTCGGTATCAAAGACCTTGTCAAAGCCGAGCCGACGGAGCGCGACCACCATTTTGCCCTCGACGTTGGTTCCGATCGGCATTCCGAAGCACTCCCCGAGGGTCGCGCGGACGGAAGGCGCGGTCTGAACGACGACGTGCTTGGTCGGGTCGGAAAGCGCGGCCCACACCTTGTCGGTGTCGTCCTTCTCGGTCAGAGCGCCGGTCGGGCAGACCGCCGTGCACTGGCCGCAGGAGATGCAGGGAACCTCGCTCAGCTTGACCTTGAAGGCCGTTCCGATGCTGGTATCGATGCCCCGGTCGTTCGGTCCGATGACCGCCACGTACTGCTCACGGCAGGCGGCGACGCACCGACGGCAGAGGATACACTTATTGTTGTTGCGGACGAGGTGCGGCGTGCTTTCGTCGAGCTCGTACTGCGGCTTATAACCCTCGAAGGCCGTCTCGTCGACTCCGTACTCCCGGCAGAGCTTCTGGAGCTCGCAGTCGGTGGAACGGATGCAGGAGAGGCACTTTTTGTCGTGGGTCGACAGCATCAGCTCCAGCGTCGTCTTTCTCGCCTTCTGCACCTTTTCGGTGTTGGTCTTGATTTCCATACCTTCCGAGACGGGGTAGACGCAGGCGGTGACAAGGCCGCGCGCTCCGGTCGCCTCGACAATGCAGATACGGCAGGCGCCGATCTCATTGATTTTCTTCATATAGCAAAGGGTCGGAATCTCGACGCCCGCCGCGCGGGCCGCCTCAAGAATGGTAGACCCCTTGGGTACGCTTACGGCAATACCGTTGACTTTACAATTCACCATTTCCATATTCGCGTATCCTTTCTCACTTCTTGGAAATTGCGCCGAACTTACAGCCATCCATGCAGGCGCCGCACTTCACGCACTTCGACGGATCGATCTCATAGGAGGGGAGCTTGTGTCCCGGCGCCGTGTACTCGGTCTTGTGAATCGTGTCGGCGGGGCAGTTTCTCGCGCACTTGCCGCATCCGATGCACTTATCCTTGTCGATGACGTAAGTAAGCAGGTTCTTGCAGACGCCGGCGGGGCACTTCTTGTCGACGACGTGGGCGATATACTCGTCGCGGAAGAATTTCAGTGTGGAAAGGACGGGGTTCGGGGCCGTCTGTCCCAAGCCGCAGAGGGAGTTGGCCTTGATGTAGCCGCAAAGCTCCTCCAGACGGTCGATGTCCTCAAGCGTTCCCTCGCCGCGGGTGATCTTTTCCAGAATTTCCAGCAGGCGCTTGATTCCGACGCGGCAGGGCGTGCACTTTCCGCAGGACTCGTCGACGGTGAATTCCAGGAAGAACTTCGCCATATCGACCATACAGGTGTCCTCGTCCATGACAATCAGTCCGCCGGAGCCCATCATACATCCCATGGCGATGAGGTTGTCGTAGTCGACCTCCGTGTCGATCAGGCTGGCCGGAATGCATCCGCCGGAGGGGCCTCCGGTCTGCGCCGCCTTGAACTTCTTTCCGTTCGGGATGCCGCCGCCGATTTCCTCGACGATTTCACGGAGGGTGGTACCCATCGGGATTTCGACAAGGCCGGTGTGCTTGATTTTGCCTCCCAACGCGAAGACCTTGGTACCCTTCGATTTTTCGGTACCCATCGAGGCGAACCATTCGGCGCCGCGCAGGATGATCTGCGGGACGTTGGCGAAGGTTTCGACGTTGTTCTCAACGGTGGGGGACTCATAGAGGCCCTTGACCGCCGGGAAGGGCGGACGGGGACGCGGCTCGCCGCGGTTGCCCTCGATCGACGTCATCAGCGCCGTTTCCTCGCCGCAGACGAAGGCGCCGGCGCCGAGGCGGATTTCGACGTCAAAATCAAATCCGGTTCCGAAGAGGTTCTTTCCGAGAATGCCGACCTCTCTTGCCTGATCGATAGCGATCTGCAAACGGTGAACGGCGATGGGGTACTCGGCGCGGACGTAGACGAAGCCCTTGGTGGCGCCGACGGCATAGCCGGCAATCGCCATGGCCTCGATGACGCAGTGGGGATCGCCCTCAAGAACCGACCGGTCCATAAAGGCTCCGGGGTCGCCCTCGTCGGCGTTGCAGACGACGTACTTCTGCGGGGCCTTGTTGGGGGCGCAGAGCGCCCACTTCCGCCCGGTCGGGAAGCCGCCGCCTCCCCGTCCGCGAAGGCCGGAGTCGGAGACGATCTTGATGACCTCGTCGGGGGTATATTCCGTCAGGCACTTGGCAAGGGCCTGATACCCGTCTCTTGCGATGTATTCGTTGATATCCTCCGGGTCGATGACTCCGCAGTTACGGAGCGCGACGCGGATTTGCTTGCGGTAGAAGTCGGTCTCGTTCAGCGATTTGATTTCGCCTGCCGCGCCGACCGTCTCCTGATAGAGCAGCCGGGTGACGACCCGACCGTTGACAAAATGCTCGGTGACGATCTCGGGGATATCCTCCGCCTTGACCATCGAATAAAAGCTCCCCTCGGGGTAGACAATCATGATCGGGCCGAGAGCGCAGAGTCCGAAGCATCCGGTCATGACGACCTTCACCTCGTTCTGAAGTCCGTTCTTTTCAATCTCCCTGTGGAGCGCTTCCACAATCTGCTTGCTGTGGGAAGAGGTACATCCGGTACCTCCACACACAAGTACGTTTCTTTTATACTCGGTACTAACCGACGCAAGAGCCTCTTTTCCTTTGCGAAGCGCAATGGAACCGAGGGATTTCTCGCGAATTTCGTTAAGCTCCGCTACCGTTTTCATCCGTGCGTTTCCTCCTGTTTTGTGGTAGAGTCGGCGAAGGCCCGTCTTATCCCTGCCGGTCCGGGAATCGTACACCGGCTCCGCCTTTCTTCTTTATTCCGAATATTTTGCGAGAATGCCGTCGATATCCTCCGGCTTCAGGCGGCCGTAAACCTCTTCGTTTACGGTGAGAACCGGGGCCAGACCGCAGGCGCCGATGCAGCGGCAGGCGGTGAGGCTGAACTTCCCGTCGGGCGTACACTCGTCGGCTCCGATTCCGAGCTTTTCGGAAATCTTATCGAAGAGAGCGCCGGAGCCCTTGACGTAGCAGGCGGTTCCGAGGCAGACCGAGATGTTGTTTTTCCCCTTGGGGCTGAGAGAGAACTGGGCATAGAAGGTGGACACGCCGAAGACCTTTTCGAGCGGTACGTCCATCCCGTCGGCGATCCTTCTCTGAACCTCGACAGGCAGATAACCGTAAATCTCCTGCGCCTCCTGCATGACGGCCATCAGACGGCTTTTATCATGCTTGTTGGCCGCGATAACGGCGTCCAGCTTCTGTTCCTGTTCCGCCGTACCGTTAAACGGGTAACTACTGATTTTCTTTTGCACTTAACATAACCTCCATCCGTTTACTTGAAGCGTTCCGGCAATGTGAAAAAGGATAAAATGCGAATTCCGTCATCGGAAATTACGCATAATCTTATGTTCGATTCAGTATACCACAAACCGGGAAAATAATCAATAGGTTTCTTTAAAAAAATGCCTTTTTCGCGCGATTTCTTTTTGGGGAAAGCGGAAATCACCTCCTTTTCGGGAAGGGCGCTCCAAAAAAGGGACTCCGCCCGGCAACGGGGACTTGACATTCACCCGTCGGTCTGCTAAAATAGAGGAGTCCCCGAAGCGATAGCCCGGTTTTGTCTTCCGGGACGCTGGGCAGAAATTGGCGGCGCGTTTTCGTCCGCCGAAAGAGAAAACCACGGGAAAGGACAAACCGTTATGCTTGAAATCAAACCGATTGAGGACAAAAAGGAGCAGGAGGAAATCTGCCGGAGGTGCGGCCTGCGCTACTCCCCCGCGCTTTTCGCCTACAAGGCCCTTGAAAACGGGTCTCTTCTGGCGGCGGCGCAGTTCGACATTCTCGGCAGTGAGGCTGTGATTGAGGATATGCGACAGGTCATCGGCTCCGCCGAGGATCGGGAGGCCCTCTTCATTCTGGGGCGGGCCGTGATGAATTTTCTCGACCTCTGCGGGGTAAAGACCGCTACCTACCAAATTACCGACGAGGCGTCGGAAAGCTACGCTTCCCTGCTCGGCTTCCGCAAGGTCGACGGCGAGCGAAAAATTACCCTGACCGGCCTTTTTGACAGTCCCTGCCGACACGGGCAGTCCTTCGATACCCTTTCGGGCAACGGGGCGGCGGGAAAATGACCCTCCCGGGCGAAATCCGGGAGCTCCTTCTCCGCTTGGAGGAGGCGGGGCATTCCGCTTATGCCGTCGGCGGCTGTGTCCGGGACGCCTTGCGGGGGATGGAGCCGCAGGACTACGACCTCTGCACCGACGCCCTCCCGGAAGAGACCGAGGAAATCCTCCGCGATTTCCCGATTCTTGAGGTCGGAAAGAAGCACGGCACCGTGACGGTTCTCACCAAGCGCTTTCCGGTGGAAATCACGACCTTCCGGGGCGAGGCCCCCTATTCCGATGGCCGCCATCCCGACGCCGTCTTTTTCGGCGTTGGCCTCACCGCAGATCTTGCCCGCCGCGACTTTACCGTCAACGCCATCGCCTACTCCCCGCGCACCGGAATCGTCGATCCCTTCGACGGGCGGGAGGATCTCTCCCGGGGCGTCCTCCGCTGTGTCGGAGACCCTTCCCTCCGATTCGGGGAGGACGCGCTCCGCATTCTCCGGGCGCTCCGCTTTGCCGCCACCCTCGGCTATTCCGTCGACGGCGAGACCTCCCGCGCGATGACGGCCTGCCGCGCCCGTTTGCGGCTAATCTCCCCCGAAAGAATTTCTACCGAGCTGAAAAAGACGCTCGCCGGGCAATATGCCGGGGAGGTGCTTCTGTCCTATCCGGAAATTGTGAGCGAAATTCTCCCGCCGCTTGCCTCCTGCGTCGGCTACGACCAAAAGAATCCGCATCACGCCTTTGACCTCTATACCCATCTTTGCAAGACCGTTTCGGCGCTTCCTCCCGACCCGATTCTGCGGCTGGCCGGACTTCTTCACGACGTCGGCAAGCCTGCCGTCGCGGTGACCGACGAGGCGGGAATCCGCCACTTCCCCGCTCACGCCGAAAAGGGCCGTGAAATCGTCGCTTCCCTTCTCACAAGGCTCCGTTTCAGCAGCTCCGAAAAGGACCGCGCCGTCTCTCTGATTCGCTTTCACGACGGCGTGATTCACGAGACCGAGCAGGCGCTCCGCCGTCGGCTCAACCGCTTTGGGCAGGATTTTCTCACCGATCTGATTCTCCTCCAGAAGGCCGACGGCGCGGCTCAGACGCACGATCCCACCTTCCGGCGGGAGCATTACGAGGAATTATTCCGAATTATGAATAAAGTCATATCGGAATCGGAATGCTTCTCCCTCCGCGATCTGGCGGTAAACGGGCACGATCTTTTGGCCCTTGGGAAGGAAGGAAAGGAAGTCGGGGAGGCGCTGACCCTTCTCCTTGACGCCGTCATCGACGGCAGGGTCGAAAACAACCGCGAGGCGCTTCTTCGCTATCTGAAAGAGCAGACCTGAGCGCCGAAGGAGACGGGCGGACGGGCCGCGAAATGTCGAAAAGCGGTAAACGCCGCGTCGGTCGATGACGCAAAGACGCCGTGAGAGCGCCGGACGGGACGGGAAACCTCAAAAAAGCGGTGCGGGCCCGGGGGGGGAGAGAAAAACCACAAAAAAAGCGGCACAGACCCGGACAAACGGCACGTACGCCGGAAAAGGTGGTTTGAACACCCGGCGGGACGACAAACCGCAAAAAAGCGGTGCGCGCCCGGTGGGGCGAGAAAAACCGCAAAAAAGCGACGTGGGCCCGTGCGAGGGGGTAAAGCCGCGCAAAAACGGCGGATCGGGCCGGACGGCAAACCGCAAAAAAAGCGGCGCAGACCCGGACAACGGCACGTACGCCGGAAAAGGTGGTTTGAACACCCGGCGGGACGACAAACCGCAAAAAAGCGGTGCGCGCCCGCGCAGAAAGAAACGGCAAAAGGCCGAAAACAGCGGCGCAAGCTCCGCACGCATCCGAAAATCAAAAATAACCGAAAGAAAACGGAGCAGTCGAAACCGCTCCGCTTTTGCTTTCCCCCGTCCTGTCGGGCTTGCTTTCTCCCGTCTGTCCTTCCGGGATCCGCTACAATTTGCGTCTTGGCCGTTTTGAGAGGCGCTCAGACCGTCACCGTCGGGGCCATCTCCCACGACCGCGCGTCAATGACGCCGACCTCTCCCTCGTGATAAAGGGAAACGCGGTCGGTTTTTCTGTTTACGGGATAAACCCGTCTTCCGATGGCCTGCCGGTCGTTTGCGAAGACCTCGACCGCCGAGGCGTCAAGGAAGAGGTCGAGCTTAAGCGTCTCCCCCTCCTCAAGGCAGAAGGGCGCCCGCTCCACGCTCTGCTCAAGCTCGCTTCCCGGGTGGTAGCCCTCGTATACCAGCTCCTTCCGGGTGGCGTCGTAGTAGAAGCGGGAATATTCCGCCCCGTCCTCCGAGGCGTAGAAGGTCACGCCGGCCCTCTTGGCTCCCTTCACATCGATTTCTGCGTAAATTTCACAGCAGTCGGAGCGGAGACCGTCGAGGCCGGTTCTCGGATTACAGCGCAGAAGCCTCAGCTCCTCCGCCGGGGCGATGCCGAGCTCTCCCTTTTCGTTCAGCCAGAGGCTGCGGGGCAGTCCGAAAACGCCCGACCAACCGAAGCGGAGCGCCTCCCGGGAGCGGTTTTGAAGCATCCACGCCCACATAATCTGCCTGCCGTCGGGGGCCATCACCGCCTCCGGCGCGAAATACAGGTTGTCGAGCCACGACATTCTGCCGTGCTTTTCCGGGAGAAAAACGTCCTTCTCCCGGTCGTAGCTTCCGATATAATACTGACAGCCGCGGTTATGGGCGATGAAGAGCTGGAGGTATTTGCCGGAGGGCTCCCCGCCGTCCTTGGTAAGGGGAAGCGGCAGGAAGCTCGGGCACATATCGTCCTCCCGGGCGTCGGTCCAACCGGCTGATTGCGGGTGCCGGTAGAAGCGGTGCAGATACTTCCACTCCCTCAGATCCTCCGAGACAAACAGGTCGGTAAAATCTCCGAGATAGTCGGGATTATAGTCGCGGTCGAGCCCGTAGGCCTTCTGCACCGGGAGATTCCCGGTCTGCATATAGTATTTTCCGTCCTTTTTCCAGATATTCGACGGATCGGCGGCACCGACGGGGATTCCGCTTCCGTCGGGGGCCTCGGCCCTTCCGATGCCGCGCTCAACGGCGGGGACGGCCGGCGGGTCGAGCTTTTCCCACTTCTCATAGCGATTTTCGCGGTCGCGGCTGAAGGCGATGCGCACGCCGCTGTGCCGCTTGGCCTCGTCGGGGCTCAGGGCCCAATAGGAGATATAAACGGTTCCGTCGTCGTCAAGGAAGGCTCCGCCGCTGTAGATTCCGGCGTCGAGCTCATCGGGGGTCAGCGCGTCGGGATGGCGCTCCCAATGAATCAGATCGGGGCTCGACATATGGCCGAAGCGGTAGCCGTCGGAACAGCAACGGTAAAGGAACATCAGATGATAGCGCCCGTCGGCGTAAAAGGCGCCGTTGGGATCGCCGGGGTTTCCGTCCTCCTCGGGGCAAATAAAGTGATATTTCGGACGCGCCGGGTCGGAAATCAACAGCTCGCGCAGGGCGCGAGAGGCCTCCCAGAGGGATTTCATGGTTGCAGGATCGTTCATAAGCAGTTCCTCCGCAAAGAATTTATGCCCCCATTTTAGCACGGACAACCGCGTCTGTCAAGAATCCCGCCGGCCTCTTTCGGCAACATCACACAAAAAGCATGGAAGACCTCACAAAAAGCCTGAGGCTGTCGCTTTTCGACAGCCTCAAATCCTATGAAAGGGCGGCCTCCGCCATTCCCTTTTGGCATACCTTTATGAAAAAGAGAGAGGGGCGCGGCGGTAATCGGGAGGGCTTGACGCGGGGCTTACTTACTCGCGCGGCTTGCCCGGCCCGTGCGTTGGCTCATCCGGCTCGGCTTGCCGGTCGGTTTGGCTTGCCGGTCTGCTTGGCCCGTGAGTTGGCCCGGCTTGTCGGGCTGCTCGATCTGTGAGTTGGTTCGACCTGTAAGCTGACTCGGCGTGCGTTGGTTCGACCCGCTCAGCCCATGAGGCCCCGGAGGGTATCGCGCACCTGCGCCTCAAACCGCCGGATATAACCGGTCACGTATTCCGCCGGGTCGAGGGACTTATCCCTGACCAGCGGGGTCAGATCCATGCCGAAATTCAGCGCCGTGTAGGTGTCGCAGGCGTGGCTCTCCGAGCAGGTAGCGTTGGCCGCCCTCCGTCCCTCCGCCGCGAGATCGTAGCGCTTTCCGCCGACGATCTGACTGTCGAACACCTCCGACATCGCCCGCGCCAGATTGGGATGCGGGCCGCAGTCGAGAAGAATTTTTTCGCTGTCGTTCATCCAGTCAAGCCCCCGCCAGACCTCACAGCCGACGACCTCCTCCGGCATTTCCTCCGGGGAGAGGGCGCGCAGAGCGGCGATGGCCTTCAGCGCCGAGCCGATATGCGTTTCGTGCTTGTCGGCGAGATTGTGAAGGTAGACGCGGCGCGGCCTTGTCGCACGGAGGATATCGACAAGCTCCTTCACGACCTCCCGGTCGGCGGGATTCTTTATCTGCTTTGAGGGATGCCCGAGGAGGAAGAGGGCGCCGTATTCCCCCAACACCGCCGCCTTCTTCTGCTCCTCGGCGCGGACGGCCTTCATTTTCTCATCGGTGTAGGCCTCGTAGGGGCCGTTTCGCGGGCTTCCCGCTCCGTCCGACACCACGACGCCGCAGAACCAGCGATCCTTTCTCCCGAAGCATTCGGCGATCGGGGCATAGGCCATGAATTCAATGTCGTCCTGATGGGCAGCGATACAGAGGTGCGTCGTACGGGACAGGGCCTCTTTTTTCTCTTTTCCGTCGGGAATAAACAGCATTTTTCTTCTCCTCTTTGTCCGGTGAATTTCTTTTGCCCTTTATTATACCGCAAAAGGCCGCCTCTGTCAACCGTCGGCGAAAAATTCCTCCGGGCGCGGGACCTGCGCTTGCGCGTGCGAGGGATGGCGCGTGCGTTTATACGCTTGCGTCCCTTCCCCGCTTCCGCCGCATTCCTCTGCCGCTACCGGACGGCCTCCTCGTCCACCCAGCCGTATACCGGGAATTTTCCCTCCGTTTCGCCGGGCAGCGCCTTCACCAGATAGGGGTGTCGGCTTTTGCCGAGGCGGTAAATCCGGAGAAGCTCCGCCTTCCCCGGGGAGCCCTCCGTTCCCTTCTTCGCGTTGGCGTTCCGGTATTGCAGGCCTCCGGCATAGCTCACGGTATCCCCGACCGCAAGGGGCTCCTCCGGCGTTTTTCCCTCCGCGCCGCCTTCTCCGGCTTCCGTCTCTCCTCCGTTTCCTCCGTTTTCATCGTCTTCCTCCGGCTCCCCGGACGCCTCTTTCTTTTCAGAGGATTCCGTTCCCGACGATTCCGTCCCCGATGATTCCTTCCCCACCGCTTCCCTTTCTTCCGCAGGGGTGAGGATTTCCCCGATGGTATCGGCGTCGACCCAACCGTAGACGTCGCTTCCCCCGCCCGCCACGGCGCGGAGCAGATAGGGGTGGCGGCTCGGCTTCGTCGTGGCGGTGGCGGTAAGCCGATAGATTCTCAGAACCTCCGCCTTCCCGGGGCGGCAGGCCTTTCCGATAAGCTGTCCGGCGTTTGTATAGTGAACCTTCCCTGTGAAGGAAACGAGGTCTCCGACCTTCGGCAGAACCGGGGGCGAGAGGAGCTCGGCGACGTCGTTCCGGAATCCCTTCATATCGGTTCCGAATTTTTTCAACCAGTGGTCGATATCGGCGTGGTTGCTTGCGTACCCCGCCGCGTGGGCCTCCCGGTGGGAGACGATGACCTCCGCGCCCCATCCGTATCTTTTACAGATATCGGCGCAGAGGGCAACGGCGGCCTCGTAGCATTCCCGGAAGTAGACGGGATCGGTAAGGCCGTCCTCGCAGACCTCAAACTGAATATGCGCCGTCGGGTTATAATTGTAGGAGCCCTTTTTCCCGCTTCCGACGCCCCACGCGCAGAGGTCCTCCGGCAACAGCTTCACGACGCCGACACTCCCGTCGGCCAGCTCCCCGATCATATAGTGGGTCGACTTGTCTACGTCGCGGTTCCAGGAATTTCCGTGGCGGTTGCCGCCGATTTTGGCAAGCAGGGCCTCGCGGCTCGGATCGCTTGACGAGGGCTGGACGTAGTGGGAAAGCCTCTTTTGATTGACTCCGGTGCTGTGCACGACGATGCCGACCGGCTCGGCCTTCTGCGCGGCGCGGTAGCACTTGCTTTCGGTGTGAAGACATTCAAGAATATTCATAAGCCATTCTCCCCGTCGTAGCCCTCGCTGATTTCCTCGCCGAGGGAATTTGTTTTTTTGACCTCCGGAATGCCTGCGGCGCTGGTGAGCAGGGAGAGCAGTCCCGCGAGAAGCGACGCCGAGAGTACCGCCTTCCAGTTTACCTCCGACAGCAGCGCGGAGGTTCCGATCACCGACAACGCCGTCTGGCAGACGGTTTTCAGCGCACGGACGGCGGCGGCCTTCAGCCATTCCGTAAATAAGAGTTTCATTTTTATCCTTCCTTTCCCGTAACAGAGTATGCGCGGGGAAGCAAAAGGTGCGGAAAATGCCGCCCGGCGGGCGCGAGGCGGTGCGAGGAAAACCCGGTGGGGTCGGGCACGTGTGTGGTGCGGCACACGGGGCAACGGGTGCGCGACGAGGGGAAGCGGCGGTAGGAGTCTGTTCAAAAAAGAATGCCGGGCGCGGTAGAAAACAGCACCGGCGCGTCCGAACGGCGAGAACCGAAAAAAAGCGAACCGAAAAGGAGCGCTTTCCGGTTCGCTTTGTGGGTCTGAGATATGCGTTTGCCGTTTGCGAAACAGACGGCAATCGGCGGGGGAAAATCTGCGGATTTTCTGAAACCTGCCGTTTTTACATGAGGCTTTCGACGGCCTCCTGCTCGAACTGTCTCGTATAGAGGCTGTGGTAATAGCCGTGCCTCTTCATCAGCTCGGCGTGGCTTCCCTGCTCGACAATTCTTCCGTCCTTCACCACGAGAATCACGTCGGCGTCCCGCACGGTGGAGAGCCGATGGGCAATCAGGAAGGAGGTTCTCCCCTCCGTCACCTTTCCGAGGGCGTTCTGGATGATCTGCTCGGTCACGGTATCGACGGAGGAGGTCGCCTCGTCGAGGACGAGGATCCTCGGATCGGCGATGATGGCGCGGGCGAAGGAAAGCAGCTGCTTCTCTCCCGTCGAAAGGAGATCTCCTCCCTCTCCGACCTCGCTATCCAACCCTTTTCCCATCCGCTCGACAACGGCGTCCGCCGAGACGGTTTTCAGCGCCTCCCAGATTTCCTCGTCGGTGGCGTCGGGCTTCCCGTAACGGAGATTGTCGCGGACGCTTCCCGAGAAGAGATGCGGGGACTGGAGGACGTAGCCGATGTTTGAATGAAGCCAGAGCTGGGAGCGCTCCCTTGCGTCCCGCCCGTCGATCAGAACCCGGCCCTCCGTCGGCTCATAGAAGCGGCAGACGAGGTTGACCAGCGTCGATTTTCCGGCCCCCGTCTCCCCGACGATGGCGACCCGCGTTCCCTGCGGAACCTTGAGGGAGAAGTGCTCCAGCACCTTTTCCTCCCCGTCGGGGTAGGTGAAGCTGACGTCCTCAAAGGCGATATCTCCGTGCAGCTCCTCCCAGTTTTCCCTCTTCGGCGAGAAGGTGTCCCCGTACCTTTCGACGACCTCCTTCGTATCGGCTACGTCGGATTTCGTCTGCAAAAGCTTGGTGACCCGCTCGATGTTCACCTGCGTATTGATCAGCGTCGAAACGGCGTCAATCAGCCAGAGGAGGGGATCCATCAGCCCCTGCGCGTAGGACATGAAGGCCGACAGCGTTCCGATTTCCATCACCTGCCGCTCGGTAATCAGCCCTCCGCGCCACAGCACCAGCGCCAGCGCGACGAAGGAGAAGAAGGAGACGGTGGAAAAGAGCAGACCCCGGAAGTGGGTAGCGCGCACCGAGGTTTTCCTCATTTTCTGCGTATCGTCCATGAACTCCCCGGTGATTTTGTCCTCGATGACCAGCGTCTTGATGGTCTTCGCCCCGGTAATTCCCTCGTTATAGTCCCCGGAAATCTGAGAATTCAGCTCCCGGATATTGCGGTTGAGCTGCGTCAGCTTTTTCAGGCAGACGGCGATCAGCAGCGCGGCGAGCGGAACGACGAGGACGACCGCCGCGGCAAGCAGGGGATGAATGCTGAACATGACGATCATCGATCCGACGATATAGGAGGTATGCCAGATGCTGTCCATCAGAACCCAGGAGACGAGCTCCCCGATGCGGGAGGTATCGCTCATGATTCTCGCGTGCACGTAGCCGACGCTGTTCTGATTGAAGTAGGAGAAGGAGAGGGTCTGCAGATGATCGAAGCAGGTCTGCTTCAGGTCATGGCCGATCATCATCTCCACGTGGCTTGCGTTGTAGGTGGTGATGCAGTTGGCGACGATCTGAATAATCAGCGTAAGGATATACGCGCCGATGAAGATCGGCAGGGTATCGGCGATTCCCTTGGTGATATAGTTGTCGATCGCGTAGCGCTGGAAGAGCGGGAGGGCGATATCGACGAGGCTTCCGACAATGCCGAGGATCAGCATGACGAGGAGCCGTCCGCGATATTTCGCAAGGAAGGGAATCAGTCGGTTGATTCCGAAATAGGGAAGTCGGACGTACTCCTCCTTCTTCTTTTTCGGCGGCGTTTTCTTTTCGGTCTGCGTCTTATTCACGGCTCTCCCCTCCTTCCATTGCTTCCTTCTCCGGTTCGGAGGTCGTTTCCCCAGGGTCTTCCCTGCCCGACGCCTCTTCGCCTTTCTCTTCTTCCGCCCCGGCGCGCTGAATCTCGTAGATTCTGCGGTAAAGGCCGTTTTCGGCAGCGATAAGCGCGGCGTGGGTTCCCTGCTCGACCAGTCTTCCTCTGTCGAGGACGAGGATCCAGTCGGCGTTCATCAGGGTGGAGGTTCGGTGGGAAATGAGGAAAACCGTCGCGTCCCCGAGGTGGCTGTCCAGCTCCTTCCGGATGGCGGCGTCGGTTTCGGCGTCGACGGCGGAAAGGGAGTCGTCGAAGACGAGGATCGGCGCCTTTTCGGTCAGCATCCGGGCGATGGCGGCCCTCTGCTTCTGTCCGCCGGAGAGGGTCACGCCCCGCTCTCCGACGAAGGTATTATACCCCTCGGCGAAGGAACAGACCGTTTCGTCGAGGCAGGCGATTCTCGCCGCCTCCCGGATTTCCTCCATCGGCAGATTTTCGCGGGTAATGCCGATGTTGTCGGCAAGAGAACGGGAGAAGAGGTAGGGCTCCTGGAGAACCATTCCGATATTCTTCCTCAGATATCTGGCGCGCATATCGGCGATATCGACGCCTCCTACCGTGATTTTTCCTCCGCTTCCGTCGGCGGGCAGCTCATAGAGCCTATCGAGCAGGTAGACGAGCGTCGACTTCCCCGACCCGGTTCCACCGAGGATTCCGACGGTGCTTCCGGCCTTTACTTTAAAGGAAATTCCGTGGAGCAGCTCGGGGCAGTCCTCGTAGGCGAAGCGGACGTTGTCGAAGACGATATCCCCGTGCAAATCCGGTTCGCAGGCGTTTTCCCTGTCGCGCTCGACGGGGGAGGACAGAATGTCGCTGAGGCGTCGGAGGGAAATTCCCGCCTTGCTCAGCTCCGAAATCGTCCGCCCGAGTCGCCGGATCGGCCAGGAGAGCATCGAGTTGTAGGTCATGAAGGCGATGAAGGCGCCGGGCTTCATCTCCCCGGCGAGGCAGGTCTGCACGCCGAGGGTGAGGATGATCAGCACCTGTGCGCCGGACAGCAAATCGCCCATCCCCCAGAAGGCGGCCATCAGCTTGGAGAGCTTCAGCCAGAGGGAGGTGTACTTGTCGTTCTGGGCGCGGAAGCGTTCCCTTTCGTACTTTTCCCGCCCGAAGGCGCGGACGACTCGGACGCCGGTCAGATTCTCCTGCGCGATGGCCGAGAGGAGTCCCTCGTTTTCGTCGCAGTCGCGGAACCGGCTTCCGATTTTCTTTCCGAAGAAGGCGGAATAGAGAAGGATAACCGGCAGGGTCAGCGTCGAGGCCGCCGCGAGGCGAATGTTCATCGAATACATCACCGCCAGCGACAGCGCGACCTGTATCACGATGCGGAGCACCGAGGTCAGCTGTTCCGACAGGAAGTTTTTCACGGTATCGACGTCGGAGGTACAGCGCTGGATGATGTCGCCGGTCTGATGCTTCATATGCCATGCAAACGGCAGGCTCTGAATATGGCGGAAGAGGCGGTCGCGCATCGTCTTGACCAGCGTTTCCGCCGCTTTGGTGTTGTAGAGCCTTTGCAGATAACGGAAGACGGCCGAGACGAGGGCGACGAGGACGACGGCGAGCGCGAGAATCCAGAGCTTCTCCCTCAACGCCGCCGGGCCGCCGAGGCGGTCGATGGCGGAATTTACAAAGGCCGGAAGGGCGGAGGGCTCGCTTCCTATGACCGAGTCAACGGTATAGCGTATGATCTGCGGATTGACCATATCGAGGGCGGCGACGGCCAGCGAAGTAAGAATGCTGACGGCAAAAAAGCCCTTGCTCCCTTTCAAAAAGAGGAGCAGCAGCCGACCCGTCGGAATCCCGCCCGTTTTTGTGTTTTTCTCTTTGTTTCTTTTCATAGCACCTGTTTCTGTCGTGTCGGCTTTCTGCCGCGGTCGCCCTATCCCCCGGACGGATTTCCGGAGGGGCGAAAAGGCCGACTGTCTGAGGGAGCGCCAAGTCGACAAGCTCACGGGAAGACCCGCGCCACCCCGCCCATTTCCGTCGCGAAACCACACAGGAGATTTCACGCGGAGAACGCGGAGGGCGTGCTCTTCCTAAAAGCGTGCCACCTGTTCCCGTTGTCCGGCGCGGACAGCCGCGGCCCTTTCGGAAGAAATTCGAAGCTCCTTCCGGCTTCCTCGCGCGTTTTTCACGGATGCTTTTCTCGGAAAAATTTTCGTTGAAAAAAGTTTTCATCGGGAAAAATCTTCGTCGGAGAAAAATTTTCGTCGGGAAAGTTTTCGCCGGGAAAATTTTCGTCGGGAAAGTTTTCGCCGGGAAAGTTTTCGCCGGGAAAAATTCCGTCGAGAAAAATCTTCGTCGAAAAAATTTATCGGAAAACTTTTCGTCGGGAAAAGCGTAGCGGAAAATTTTCGTGAAAAGAAAAGGGCCTGCCCCGGGCGCTTTCGGGGGTTCCCGCTGTCGGACTTTTGCTATTTTACCATATTTCCTAAAAAAAGTCAATGGGGTGGGGCATTTTCTCTTTGCAAAACGGAAAAATTTTTCGGAAATTTCAGAAAAATTGCCTCATCGCATTGAAAAAGCGAAAAAGATATTGTATAATGGTATTGTCCGCGCCGGAAATCCCGGGCGCGGCGGTGAGTTCGAGACCTTCCTCACCGGTTTTGCCGGCAGATTCGCTTCCCCTCCGGTAAAACAAGAATAAAACTAAAGGAGAAAATCACCATGCGAAGCAAAACCTTATTTCTGTCTCAGGCGGCCATCATCGCCGCTCTCTACGTCGTTCTGACCCTCATCTCCGCCGCCTTCGGCCTGGACAAGGGCGTCATCCAGTTCCGGATTTCGGAAGCGCTGACCGTCCTTCCCTTCTTTACCCCGGCGGCCATTCCCGGCCTCTTTATCGGCTGTCTGATTTCCAACCTTCTCTGCGGCGCCCTGCCGCCCGATATTCTCTTCGGGAGCCTCGCCACCCTTCTCGGGGCGGTCGGGACTTATTTTCTCGGGAGAAAAGTCCGTTTTCTTTCGGCCCTTCCGCCCATCCTTGCCAACGTCGCCATTGTCCCGTGGGTGCTGAAGCTCGCCTATCACGCGGAGGGCGCGGTTCCCTATTTTGCCGCCACCGTTTTCGTCGGAGAATTTGTCTGTTGCGGTATTCTCGGCACCGTTCTCCTCTACGCCCTCCCGGAAAGACTCTTCCCTCTTCCGAAAAATAAGAAGAAGGAAGGCGCCGTCGCCTCCGGGCGGGGAAAAACGGCATAAGTCGAAGGTTTCTGTCAGAATTCCCGCCCCGGGAAGCGGGCGGGATAAAAGAGGCTTGAACACAAGCGGGTACCGAAAAAGCCCCTAAAGCACGGGACAAAAGAGGCCGGCAAAAAGGATCCTGAAAAAGTGCCGAAAAAAATAGGCAAAAAAGGCACCGGGCAAAGAAGCAACGGCGAAAATGCACGGGCAAAAAGGCCGACAAAAAGGCGCCGAAAAAATCCCAAAAACACCGAGCAAAAAAACCGGCTAAAAAGTCCCAAACAAAAAGACGCGGCAAAAAACGCCCAAAAACAGCGCCGAGCGGAAGCCGCCCGGCGCCAATCAACGAATTTGCTTTTTTGCGGGGATTCTCGCGTCTGCCTTACCGGGGAAAACGGCCTCGCCGCTCAGTTCCCGTAGAGGAGTCCCTGAAGATATTCCGCGTTCTTCTCGATGTCGAAGGTGAGCACCGATTTTTTCTTATAGGCGGCGTTTTGCCACGTTCCGTCCTGCGGAATGCGATCGGAGGTAATTTTCAGATTGCCCCCCACCGACACGACGCTCTGTGCCAGCTCCAGCAGATGGCTCAGCTCAATATTGGTGCTCACCAGCTTGAAGCCCTCCCGGATCATCGAATAGATTTCCGTCGGATTCTTTTTCGCCATGACCTGCCGATAAAGCGCCTCTATGACGGTACGCTGACGGTCGGTGCGGGAGAAATCGGAGCCAACCTTCCGGTTTCTCATGTGAATCAACGCCGACGCGCCGTTCAGATGATAGGTTCCGTCGCTGTTCTTCTTGGCGCTTCCGCCTTGGCTCTTCAGATACTCCAGCTCTGAGGAGGAGAGCTTGATGTTCACCCCGCCGCACTTGTCGACCAGCTTTTCGGTTCCCCCGAAATTGATGATGACAAATTCCTGAATGTCAAGGCCGAACAGGTCGTTGATGGTATTGATACAGAGGGAAATGCCTCCGAAGGCGAAGGCGGTATTCAGCCGGTTCCAGTCGTGCCCCTCAATCGGCACAAGCAGGTCGCGGAGGAGCGACACCATCTTGACCTCGCCGGTTTTCTTATTGTAGGAGACGACGATCATCGAATCGGTGCGCCCGGTGACGGAATTGACGCTCCGGGAATCGGAGCCCAACAGAAGGATGTTCTCGACGTCGGGATTCTTCTGCTTCACGTAATAGATGCCGTTTCCGATGACGTCCTTTGTCACCTCGCCCCCCGCGTCGTCGGTCTCAAGCGGTTCCTCCGTCTCGTCGGGATCCTCGGCGAAAAAGTCGTCGCTCTCGCCCGGTTCTCCCGTCACGATGACGACGTCGGAGGGAAGCGGCGGGCGGGAATACTCCTCCTCGCGGGTGACAATGCTTGCATTTACGTGGCTGTTCTGATAGGACTGCAGAAGCGGCAGCAGAATGGCGCCGGTGGCGGCCAGAAGAAGCACCAAAAGAATCAGAAACACCAGAAGTCCGATTTTTATGGCCTTCCGGGCTTTCCCCGTTCCTGCGGCCTCGCCCTCCTCGTCCAATTCCTCGCGGGATTCCTCCGGAAGCTCCCCGGCGCTGTCTTCTCTCTCCTTTTTCGGGTCATGCTCTCCCATAGGATCGGAATGATTCATAAAAAACTCCTGTTCTCCAGGCAAAAATCCCGCCCGGATTCCCTTTCTCTCGTTTTTGTTTTCAGCGCCGCGCGAAGACGGCGGCCCAGCGCTCGGATGCGTCGTTTCGATGCGTCACTCGGGCACGTTCGGTCGGATACATCCGTTCACTCAGGGGCTCCGCCCGGATATGCCCGTTCGGATAAATCCGTTTGAGCACTGCCATCGGGAAGCGCCACGGCGACCGGAACGGGGGCTCTGAGGGACCCGTCGAAGATTCTTCCCACGTGGGACACGTCTACTGTGACCGTCCGTTTCCCGTCGGAAAGCGGCCCGAACGCCGCGTTTTTCCTGAGAACGGGAGGCGCCCCTCCCAGTTCTTTCCTCAACATGATATCACGCTTTTCCCTCAAAGTCAAGAGCAAAACGGAAGATAAATATTTACAAAAAGTGAATTTTGTCGAAAGGCGACGGCGCAAAGGCCGCCCGTCCTCCCTCGCCGGGAGCGCCTCCATCGGCCTGAAAAGCCCGCCGCAAAAGGCTCTGCACGCTTTCCCGGGAGGGCTTCCTTCCTATCCATCGATACTCATACTCGGCGGCGGGGCCTCCCTTGCCGACAACTTTTTTACCGAAAGGAATCCTGCTTATGAAATCGGTTGTTCTCGACGGCTTTGCCGTCAACCCGGGGGATCTGTCCTGGGATTTTCTCGCGGAGTTCGGCGACTACGCCGTCTACGACAAGACCCCGCATTCGCTCCGGGTCGAGCGCGTCGGCGACGCCTCAATCCTCCTCACCAACCGGACGGTGATTGACGAGGAGCTCCTCGCCCGCTGTCCGAGCATTCGCTTTGTCACCGCCCTCGGAACCGGGTACGATATGATTGACGTCGCGGCCTGCCGCGCCCACGGGGTAGAGGTGACCAACATCCCGGGCTATTCCACCGTCTCGGTGGCGCAGTTCGCCTTTACGCTTCTTCTCTCCCTGACGACCGACGTCGAGGGCTTCCGCGCCGCCGTCCGGGCGGGAAAATGGACGGGGCAGCCCGGCTTTTTCTACCCCGCGATTCCCTTCACCGAGCTTGCCGGGAAGACCGCCGGTATCTACGGCTGCGGCGCCATCGGGAGCCGCTTCGGCGCCCTCTGCCTCGCCTTCGGGATGAAGGTTCTCGGCTACCGTCGGTCGGTGCGGGGGGAAACCATCGGCGGCATCGATTTCGTCGATGAGGACACCCTGCTCTCCCGTTCCGACGTGATTTCCCTTCACTGCCCCCTGACGGAGGAAACGCGAGGACTGGTGAACCGCGCCTTTCTCTCCCGCATGAAGCCCGGCGCTTATCTGATCAACACCTCCCGCGGCGCCGTCGTGAACGAATCCGACCTTGCCGAGGCGCTTCTCTCCGGGGGGCTCGCCGGGGCCGCGCTCGACGTGATGACGACCGAGCCGCCGCCTCCCGACCATCCGCTTCTCTCCTGCCCCCACTGCCTTGTGACCCCCCACTGCGCGTGGGTTCCCGTTGAGGCAAGGATCCGGCTTCTTTCGACGGTGGCGGAAAACATCCGCTCCTTCCTCAAAACCGGCGTCGGGGTTCATCGGGTACTCTGAGTATGCCCCGTTTTTTTGAGAAATTTCTCCTTAAAAAGAATTTTTCAGGCTGTCGAGGGACAAGACCTTCGGCGGCCTGAATTTTTTTGCGTTCCCTCTTGACATTTCCCTTTTTGTGTGATAGAATAAATTTGTCTCATATGAGACACGAGGAGTCGTGATTTCATGAAAAAGGCCAAAATTTCGGCGCTCCTTGCCGAAAATTCCCTCTTCGGCGCTCTTCCGGAGGAGGCGCGGGAAGGACTTCTTTCCGATCCGCGCGTCAGCTTTTCGGAATATTCCGCCGGGGAAACGGTCTATACTACCGAGGGCTTCCAAAAGGCGCTTGCCGTCATCCTCTCGGGGGGCGTTTCGGTATTCCGTCCCGGGCGCGGCTCCCCCGTTCTTCTGAACCGGCTTTCCGCCGGGCAGGTCTTCGGCGCCGCTTCTCTCTTCGGCGGAGGGGAAACCTACGTCACGGTGATTGTCGCCGAGAAAAAGGCGGCGATCCTCTTTGTCCCCGGGGAGGTCTGCGAAGAGCTTCTGTCCTCTTCCTCCGCCTTTTCCCTCTCCTATATCCGTTTCCTTTCCGACCGCATCCGCTTCCTGAACCGACGGCTTTCCCAGCTTTCGGCTCCCGGGGCCCCCAAAAAGCTGGCCGACTTTTTCTGCCGCGGCCCCGACCGCGTCTCCCCGAACATGAAGCTCCTCGCCTCCTCTCTCGGCATCGGACGGGCCTCGCTCTACCGTATTCTCGACGATTTTCTCGCCAAGGGCTATCTTGCGCGGGACGGAAAGGAGCTTCTCGTCACCGACCGGGAGGGGCTGTCAAAGCTCCTTTGACCCAAGGCGGCCATTGACCGAAAAACAAGCCTCTGGCCGCAAAAGCCCTTTGGGACTGCAAACCATTCTCTGGTCGTGAAAACGTCTCCGACCGCAAAAACGGCCTATGAAGGAAAGTCGGCGGCGCACCCCGTCGGGACCGCGTCCCGCTCCGCCGGCAGAAAAGCGTCCTTTTCACTGTCGGCTTCTATTGGCCCGGCCACCTCGCGCCGCCACGCGGCCAAAAAGGAATTTTTACCGCAAGGAAATTCCGCCACGCTGAAATTTTTTTAACCGAAAGGATTTTTCCCATGAAAACAAAGATTTTTTCTCTTCTTTTGCTCCTCAGCCTTCTGCTTTCCCTCTTTGCCTCCTGCCAAGGACAGGGCGGCGGGGTAGGCGAAACCCTCCCCGGCGAATCGGAACGGGAAAGCGCCGAAAGCGCCGCCTCCACCGAGCCGACGCCTTCCTCTCCTCTCCGCGTCGGAACCCTGAAGGGCCCGACCGGCATGGGCATGGCGAAGCTCATCAAGGACAGCGAGGCCTCGGGAGCAAATACCGTCTCCCTCTTCTCCTCCCCCGACGAAATCACCTCCGCCGTCATCTCAGGCCAGCTTGACGTTGCGGCGGTTCCCGTCAACCTTGCCGCCGTGCTTCATCAGAAGACAAACGGGGATTTCCTCGTCGCCGCCGTCAACACGCTGGGCGTGCTCTATATCCTCGAAAACGGCGACACCGTCCACTCGGTGGCCGACCTTGCCGGAAAGACGCTCTACGCAACGGGTCAGGGCTCGACTCCGGAATATATTCTGAATGAAATTCTCGCCAAAAACGGCCTCACCGGCGTGAAGGTCGAATACAAGACCGAGCACAGCGAGCTTGCCGCCCTGATGGCGAGCGGAGAGGTCGTCCTCGGGATGCTCCCGGAGCCCAACGTCACCTCGGTGCTTATGAAAAACTCCTCGGTGCGCATCGCGCTGAATCTGACGGAGGAATGGAAAAAGGTCTGCAAGGGCGAGGCGGTTCAGGGCTGCATCATCGTCTCAAAGAAGGTCTCCGAGAGCCGCAAGGCCGACCTCGACGCCTTCCTTGACAGCTACAAGGCCTCGGTGGACTACGTTCTTGCCAACCCCGACGAGGCCTCGGAAACGATCGCCGACCTCGGCATCGTCGCCTCCGCCGCCATGGCGAAGAAGGCGCTTCCCAACTGCAACATCGTCTATATCGACGGCGACGAAATGATTTCCGCTCTGAGCGAATTCTATGCGGTGCTCTACGGAGCCAATCCCGCATCGGTGGGAGGGAAGCTGCCCGATGACAGCCTCTACTACAAAAAATAAGGGAAAGCGGCTTCTCTTTTCCCTGATCGCCTGCCTCTTCTGGCTCGGCGTCTGGGAGCTTGCCTCCCTTGCCGTAGGGAAGGAGCTTCTGCTCCCTTCCCCCCGGCGCACCGCCGTCCGGCTTTATACGCTTGCCGGTACCTCTTCCTTCTGGATTTCGGCGGGCACCTCTCTTTTGCGGATTGCCGTCGGATTTCTTTCAGGCGTGGCGGCCGGTACCCTCTTTGCCGTACTGACGGCGGCGAGCCGTTTCCTCGACTCTCTTCTCTCCCCTCTCGGAACCGTCGTCCGGGCCACGCCGGTCGCCTCCTTCATTCTTCTTGCCCTTGTCTGGATTCAAGCGTCAAACGTCCCCTCCTTCATCTCCTTCCTCATGGTGACGCCGATTGTCTGGAGCGCTTTAAAAACAGCGATTCTGAATACCGATCGTCAGCTTCTGGAAGCGGCGAAGGTTTACCGCCTCGGGCGGCTGAAAACCGTCCGGGCCGTCTTCCTTCCCTCGGTTCTTCCGACCTACACCGCCTCGCTCCTCACCTCGCTGGGCTTGGCGTGGAAATCGGGAATCGCGGCGGAGGTTCTCTGCCATCCACGTCAATCGATCGGCATTGAGCTTTATGAGTCTAAAATCTACCTTGAGACTGCCGATCTTTTCGCTTGGACGGCAACGGTGGTTCTTCTCAGCGTCGGCATGGAGGCTCTCTTTGCCCTGCTCCTGAAAAGAACGCTTGCAAAGGGGGAAAGGGCATGAACGGTTTGAAAATCGAAAATCTCGGAAAGGCCTATGCGAAAAAGCCGGTCTTTGCGGGGCTGAATGCCTTTTTCCCCACGGGGACGGTCTGCCTCTTCGGCCCCTCCGGCTGTGGGAAAACGACGCTTGCACGAATCCTTTCCGGGCTGGAAAAGCCCGACGCCGGGACGTTCTCCGGCATTTCCGGCCCGGTCGTCTATCTTTTTCAGGAGCCGCGGCTCTTCCCGGCCTTTACCGCTCTTGAAAACGTCGCCCTTCTCGGGCGGGGAAATTCCCTTCGGGAAAAAGCGCTGGGCCTGCTTACCCGGCTCGGCCTTTCGGAGGAGGACTGTCAAAAGAAGCCCTCCGCTCTTTCGGGGGGAATGAATCAGCGGGTCGCCCTCGCACGCGCCCTTCTCTTCGCCGAAAACGGCGGGGGAAACACCGTCCTTCTCGACGAGCCCTTCAAGGGACTCGACCCCGCGACCAAAGGGTTGGCCGTCGGCTGTGTGAAGGAGCTTCTGCGGGGAAAAATCACGCTGGTCATCACGCACGACGGGGAGGACGCCTCCCTTCTCTCGGCGGAGGCGGTGGCCTTTTCCTCCCTTCTTTCCCCGGCGATATAGCTGAAAGGGCTGCGCCGTTTGGAGAAAATCCTCGGATGGAGCGCCCCTGCGGATGATTTTTGAATAGTTGACGCGTACCTGCGATGATTTTTGAAGAACACCCACCCCTGCGGGATAATTTTTGAAACCCGCCGCGCCTCTGTGGGATGATTTTGGAAAAATTCCCGTTCCGAGCGGTGAAAAAGCCCCTAAAACGCGCAAACGGAAAAAACTCTTTCGTGTTTTTTCCGTTTGTTTCTATTTTGTTTACATTTGTGTGCTATACTGAAAGGGTATGAGGATTTCGGGCGGGTCTTTCCCGGGGGAACGCCTACCCGCGCTTGTCCTCCCTTCCCCCGAAAAACAGAAAAAGGAGCCCGTCGCCGACGGGAAAACCGATTTATGAGCGGCATTTCAAAAGCGCTGAACAAACTCACCGACAAGCTCGTCGGCATCGACGCCTCCTTCAACTCCGCCATACTGCTCGCCGCCGGGAGCGGAACGCGGGCGACAGGGAGGGACGGGCTTACCAAACAGCTGACCCCTCTTCGCGGGATTCCCGTCATCGTCCGCACCGTCTCGATCTTTGAGAGCTGTTCCTTCATCAACGAAATCATCCTCGTCGTGAAGGAGGAGGAGCTTCCCCTCTATAAGGACTTTATCAAAACCTATCGCTGGAAAAAGATTTCCGCCGTGGTGAAGGGCGGGGAGACGCGTCAGCTTTCGGTTCTCGAGGGCTTCAAGAAGATTTCCGACAAGTCCGACTACGTTTACATTCACGACGGGGCGCGTTGTCTGATTACCGAGGAGAAAATCGCTTCCGTCGGCCACGCCGCCGTCATGCACGGCGCCGCCTTCGCCTCCCACCGGGCGCACGACACCGTCCGCATCGAGAGCGAGCGGGGCCTCTCCGCCGTCGACCGGAACCGGGTCTACCTCGCGCAGACGCCTCAGGTCTTCCGCACCGAGCTCTTCCGCGCCGCGGCCTATTCGACGGCGAAGAAGGGGATTTCGGTCACCGACGACGTCATGCTCGCCGAGGCGGCGGGCTTTCACGCCGTGCCGGTCGAATGCGGCACAGACAATCTGAAAATCACTTATCCGATGGATTTTGCCCTTGCGGAGGCGATTCTTTCCTTCCGTGAGGCCGCAAAGGAGGGAAAAACGTGACCCTTGACGACTGCCGCGTCGGCCACGGCTATGACGTTCACCGCCTCGTCCCCGGCCGAAAGCTGATTTTGGGCGGGGTGGAGATTCCCTATTCTCTCGGCCTTCTCGGCCATTCCGACGCCGACGTGCTTTTTCACGCCGTCCTCGACGCCCTACTCGGGGCGATGGGAGAAGGGGATATCGGGCGGCTGTTTCCCGACACCGATCCCGCTTTTGAGGGAGTATCGGGCGCCTTTCTTTCCGAAAAGGTCGCGGCGATTCTCTCCCGCGAGCGATGGAGCATTTCCAACATCGACGCCACCGTCGTCGCTCAGAAGCCCAAGCTGGCTCCCTTCCTTCCTGCCATGAAGAAAAATATCGCGGCGGCCTTTTCGATCCCGGAGGAGCGGGTCAACCTCAAGGCGACCACCGAGGAGGGCCTCGGCTTTACCGGAACCGGCGAGGGAATCGCCGCGCACGCCGTCACGATGATCTTTCGCACCCTATAAGGGGAGGGCGGAAGGGAATCCCTCCCGCGCCTCCTTTCGGCAAGGCCGACCGGCGTCTCTTTTCACGTCCGTTCTTTTGCCTTTCCCAGCCGACCGGGCCTTGCTTGCCGTCTGAGCAGGCTTCCCTGCCCCTAACCTATCCTATGACGGAATCGCGTTTCTGACACCGGCGGGCAAGAGGCGGGAAACCGCTTCCCGCCCGGCTTTGGCCGATTTCGCCTTTCCCTTCCCGGCAAATTTTTCAAAGGATCAAAAAACCATGGAAAAAAAATTAAAGCTCTCCCCCTCCGTTCTGGCCTGTGACTTTGCGCACGCCGCCGACAGCGTAAGGGCCGTCGTTTCCGCCGGCGCGGAATTTCTGCATTTCGACGTCATGGACGGTCTCTTCGTTCCGAATCTTTCCTTCGGGGCCGATTTCATCGCCGCTCTCCGCCCGCAGGTCAAGGCGGTCTTCGACACGCATCTGATGATCACCGATCCCATCCGCTATATCGACCGCTTCACCGCCGTCTCCGATTACGTCACGGTTCACGCCGAAAGCACCTCCGACCTCCCCGCCGTCCTCTCGGCCATAAGAAAGCAGGGCTGCCGGGCCGGCGTTGCCTTAAAGCCGGCGACCCCGGTCTCCTCCCTTGTCCCCTACCTGCCCCTGCTCGACCTGATTCTCATCATGTCGGTGGAGCCGGGCTTCGGCGGGCAGAGCTTTCAGCCGACCGCCCTCGACCGACTGAGAGAGGCGCGGGGCATGATCGACGCCTCCGGCCTTCCGATTCTTCTTGAAGTGGACGGGGGCGTGAATGCCGAAAACGTCGCCTCGATCCGGGAAGCAGGGGCCGACGCCGTTGTCGCCGGGTCGGCGGTCTTCCGCGCCAAGGATCCCGCCGCCGCCGTGGCGGCTCTGAAGGGATAAGCCCATTCGGGAAGGATCTGCCGCTCTGCGGCCTTAAAAGATCGATTTCCTTCCTCCGGATTTAAAAAAATTTCAAATTTTGCCCTTTTTTGCGGATTTGCGCAAGATTGATTCTTGACATCCCCCCTCATTTGTGATATAATTGTATATTATTCTGAAATAGTCGGGCGATTTTTGAAAAAAAACATTTCGCTTTTGATAATTTTATGTAAATTAGCCAAACGGCATCTTGACATTCTTCCGCGAATGTGGTAAAATAAATAGTGAGATATCAGGCCGTTCCATCGGCGTATGAGGATTTATGAAAAGCTGTAAGACTATCATGGTCACCTCCTGTAAGGGCGGCGTAGGAAAGTCCACCGTTTCCGCCAATCTCGGAATCCGGTTGGCCCTCGACGGTTGGCGCACGCTGGTCGTCGACTGCGACTTCGGAGTGCGCTCCCTTGATCTGATCATGGGCCTTGAGGACGAGGTCATCTTTGACATCACCGACATCATCCTTCGGGACATTCCCCCGGAACGCGCGCTGATCCGCGACGGCCGGTCGGAAAATCTCTTCTTCTGCTCGGCGCCCTACAGCTACAACAACGAGCTTGAGCCGGAGAGCTTCCGCGACGCCCTGAAAAACATCGGCGAGAAGATGGAGCTCGACTACATCATCATCGACACCCCCGGCGACACCGGCAGTCCCTTTCGTCTCGCCGCCGCCGCCGCCGACACGGCGCTCGTCGTTTCGACCTATCAACCGGCGTCAATCCGCGCCGCCGAACGCACCGGCATCCTCTTAAGCGAAGCCGGCGTCGAATCCCGGTTCCTGATTATCAACTGCTTCGGCCCCGACGGCATCGAGTTCGGCGTTCAGCCCGGGCTCCTTGAGGTCATCGACAAAACCGCCATCCGACTGATAGGGATCATTCCCTACGAGGCCGCGCTTGCCGAAAAGCAGGCGAAGGGAGAGGACGTCTTCACCCTTCCCCGCTCCAACGCCGCCGTCGCCTTCTCCAACATCGCCAAGCGCCTTACCGGGCGAAACATTCCCCTCTTTACCGATTTTCGTAAAATCAAGCGGCTTGCTTTGATCAAAAAAATTCAATGACCCATTATTTTTTGAAAGGACTGATGAAAAATGGAAATCGCCATCATCGCAGGTGACAGGAAAAAGGAGCTTATGACGCAATTCTGCATTGCCTATTGCGGCATACTTGCCAACCACAACCTCTGCGCCACCGGCACGACCTGTAAGTACATCAGCGAGGCCACCGGTCTTCACATCGAGCGCCTCCTTTCCGGCTCGCACGGCGGCGTTCAGCAGATTACCTCCCGCATCTCCTACGATGAAATCGATCTGGTACTCTTCTTCCGTGACACCTACGACATTTCCTCCGATGCGGAGAAGAACGACCTCGACCTTTTAAAGCTCTGCGATATCCATAACATTCCGGTCGCGACCAACATTGCGACGGCGGAAATTCTCGTGCGGGCGCTTGACCGCGGCGACCTTGACTGGCGGGAAATCGTCAATCCCCGTTCCAAATACAATCAGAAGAGAAAGCGCCACACCTATAACAGCTGAAGCCTTCTCCCCGGCGCCCGCCGAAAAAAGCGCGGCGGGACGGTAAGGGGAGAACTGCCCTTTGACGGGGGTGAAGCCCATACCGCGAGGCGTCGGGACTCCCTTCTGACGGGCAAGCTTGCCGGGCATTATCGGGGCCTTCTTGCGTTGATGATTGCCTCCTCTTTGGGGCGCGACGCAAAACGCAGGGCCCTTTGCGCACTCGCACGGTTCCTTGGTAAAATTCATTCCGCGCTTTTTGACCGTCGGTGCTGACAGTCGGTCGCTGTTGTTACCGACCGTTGCCGACTGTTGCCGACTGCTACCGACTGCTACTGACTGCTACCGGTCGTTGCCGACCGTCGGCGGTTGCCGTCAACGTGGAAAATTGACCCGCCCACGGAGCCCTCGCGCCGTGGCGGCTGGGGGCTGGCCTTGCGCCGTGGCGTCGCGGTTTGCGGTGCGCGGGATCAGGCTATAACCTGCATCCGCGTCTGGGCGGTGCAATAAGCTCTGCCACCGTGAAATAGGTGTCTGTGCAGTGTTCAGGATTGAGTAGGCTATGCACCTGCTTCGGCACCTGCGCGACACGGTAAGCGCTACCACCCGTGAAACAGGCAGTTTCGGTGCACGGGATCAAGCTATAACCTGCATCGGCGTCTGTGCGGTGCGGGATAGACTCTGCCCCGTAAAATAGGCTTCTGTGCGGTGCGGAATCGGTTCTTCCCTGCAAAACCGACGCGGGCGAGACGGCGCGAAATCCCTGCTTTTTCTGTGGCAAAAGCGGAAAAACGGGGCGGGGGCGCAAAAAATATAAGCGCAAAACAAGGGGGGCGTTCGCTTGAACGGCCCCCTGCTTTTTCGGCTTTAACGGCGTTTCCCCGTCGGCTCAGTCCTCGGTTTCCTCCTCGGTCGACTCTTCGTCGTCCTCTTCTTCGTCTCCCTCCGCTTTCTCCTTGTCCTTCTTTTTCAGGGCTCTCAGCTCCTTCATGAAGGTTTCAACGTCCTTGAACTCCCGATAGACGGAAGCAAAGCGGACGTAGGACACGTCGTCAAGCGCCTTCAGCTTTTCCATCACGAGAAGGCCGATATCGGAGGACCGGAATTCCGTTTTCAGCGTATTCTTCAGCTCCTCCTCGACCTCGTCGACGATGACGTTCAGCTGCGCGGTGGTCACCGGCCTCTTATAGCAGGCCTGAAGGAGTCCGGTAAGAATCTTGTTCTTATCGAAAATTTCAAGGGAATTGTCCTTTTTGATGACAATCAGAGGCGCTGTATTGACAAGCTCATAGGTCTCATAGGTGGTGTAGCGGTAGCCGCATTTCAAACACTGCCGTCTCCGCCGGACGCCCGACGTATCCGTCGGTCTTGAATCGATGACCTTACTCTCGGTGTACCCGCATTTCGGACATTTCATTGTTTTATGCCTCCCACAAGCTGAAAATATTTCGTACAGGGCAACATTTTCCCCTTACCCTCCCATTATAACACAAGATGGAAAAAAAGTAAAGTTCTTTTTTTAAACGATTGACAGAAACAGGAAAACATGATACAATGAAAGCATGGATAACGAAAAAAAGGCCGCCCGGCGGAAGCGGATCCGCCGCGCGCTTCTCCTTCACGCCTCGCTCTTTCTCTTTCTTGCCGCTTACGCGGTGTTTTTGGGCTGTCCGCTCCGGCGAATAACCGGCCTCAGCTGTCCCGGCTGCGGAATGTCCCGGGCGCTTCTTGCCGCCGTGCGGCTCGACTTCAAAAGCGCCTTCTCCTTTCATCCGCTCTTCCCGGTCGCCATTCTCACCATTCTCTACGCCTGCCACAAGCGGGCTTGGCATCTTCCGGGCAACCGTCTCTCTTCCCTGATTCTCACCGTTTCCGTCGTGGGCCTTTTCGCCGCGGTCTGGATTTTCCGCCTTTCGACCGGCGACCCCGTCGTCGCGCCGGACTTTTCCTCCTCCCTGCTCTTCCGTCTGGCAAGAAGGGGTTCGCTTCCGGCGTTTTGCCTCGGCCTTTCCTGACGGGCCGGAGGATTTCCTTGGCGAAGAGCTCCGCCTTTGTCTTCCCTATAATCCCTTTATTGTAAACAACCCTTCAAAACGAACATTCTTATTTTACAGGAGGCACGTATGAAATACCGAATCGAAGGAACTCCGCTCCCCGTCGTCATCTGCGACCTTGAAGCAGGAGAACAGATGATTACCGAACGTGGGAGCATGAGCTGGATGAGCCCCAACATGAAAATGGAGACCACCAGCAACGGCGGCATCGGAAAGGCGTTTGGCCGGATGTTCGCCGGAGAGGCACTCTTTCAAAACCGTTACACGGCGATGGGAGGGGCCGGCATGATCGCCTTTGCTTCCAGCTTCCCGGGAACCATTCTCGCCGTGGAAATTACCCCGGAAAAACCGCTTATCGTACAAAAGGGCTCCTTTCTCGCCTCCACCTCCGGCGTGACGCTTTCAGTCTTCTTCCGCAAGAAGATCGGCGCCGGGCTCTTCGGCGGCGAGGGCTTCATCATGCAGAAGCTGACCGGCTCCGGCATGGTCTTCCTTGAAATCGACGGCCACGTCATCGAATACACGCTTGCCCCCGGGCAGCAGATCATCGTCGACACCGGTTATATTGCCGCGATGGACGCCTCCTGCTCGATGGATATCGTCTCGGTTCCGGGCGTGAAAAACGTCCTCTTCGGTGGCGAGGGTCTCTTCAATACCGTCGTCACCGGTCCCGGCAAGGTCTCGCTTCAGACGATGCCGATCAACGGCGTCGCCGCGGCGATCCGCCCCTTCATCGCAACGGGAAAATAAAAAAAGAGGGCTTCGCAAAGAGGCCCTTTCTTCTGCCGGGAGGATGACGGCGTGGACAAGATTTCAAATTCAATGGCGGAGACCGCCGCTGTGCAGAAAGGAAGGAATAAAAACATGGATTTGACTCTTGACGCCAGACTTGCCGAGGGCTACCGTTCCGGTTCTCAATCGGCAAGAGTATTGACAGAGGACTGGATTGCCCGCCATATGTTTTGCCCAAGGTGCGGAAGCGATCGGCTTTCGCATTTTGAGAACAACCGCCCGGTCGCGGATTTTTACTGCCCCGTTTGCGGAAATCAATTTGAGCTGAAAAGCAAAAATGGAATCATCGGGAAAAAAGTTCCCGACGGCGCCTACGACACCATGATTTCGAGGATACGCTCGGACAGCAGCCCCGATTTTCTGTTTATGGGATATTCGTTGAGCCGAATGACCGTAAACAATCTGACGGTCGTACCCAAATATTTCCTTCATCCGGATATCATTGAAAAAAGAGAACCTCTTTCGGATTCGGCTCGCCGCTCCGGGTGGATCGGATGCAATATTCTGCTTGATAAAATTCCGATTCAGGGGAAAATTGACGTTATTACAGACGGGATTGTTTCGGATAAAGCCGCTGTGTTAAACAAAACCGCGCGGAGCGGCAAGCTTGAAACAAAGAATCTTTCGTCAAGAGGGTGGCTTTTTGATATCCTCCGCTGTGTGAACGCTGTTTCCAACAGCATTTTTAATCTTGAACAAATCTATTCCTTTGAAGAGACTCTGCGGCATAACCATCCCGATAACCGTAATATCCGGCCAAAAATCCGACAACAGCTTCAGATTCTGCGCGACAAGGGCTTTATCGAGTTCGTCGGAAACGGCATCTACCGAAAGATTTTATAAACGGGGGAAATCCCTCCTCCCCGCGTTGGCGGCAAACAGGCCCCTTGTCAAGCCGCACGCCCCCATAACCGCTCCGAGCGCCCGGCTTCCCCGGGCGCTCGTTTTTCAAAGATATTTCAGGCAAATCCTCTATTTTCTGACTCCCAGCTGCTCCGACCATTTCTCCAGCTCCTCCCGATCGGCCGAGAAGTCCTCTCCTCCGAATCTCGCGTCGGTATAAACCGGAAACAGTCGGCTTCCCTCCTCCTCGCTCAGCTTCCAGCGGGCGCCAAGCTGCTGCGGGGTGTCGGAGAGGCGGAAGCGTTTTCCCTTTTTTACCTCCCTACGGATGAGGCGGATATAGAGGTAGCGCACCCTTTCCTTGTCGTCCCCGAGATCCCGGAATCGGCGCTTCGTCAAATCCTTTTTCCTTTTTTCCTCCCGTTCCCGTCCGTTTGAGAAGACGAAGCGGCGCTCGTCGCGCATTCTTTCGCGGCCTTCCCTTCTTCCGAAGCGGCGCCGGAGCTTCCTCGCCGCCCTTTCAAAGGATCCGGCCAATCTTGAAATCACCCTTCCCATCGTTCCGTTCCAGGCCTTGACGGCGGCGGCTCTCAGGCGTTTTCGGAGCAGTCGATAAAAGAGAAAAATCGCGGCGGCCCCCGTGAGAACGGCGAAGAGGGCGACCATTTGCGAAAGCCCCTTGAGCGCCGGTCGATAGAGGCGCAGGTGCAGAACGCCCTGACAAAGAATCAGCGCGAGGGCCGCCAGCGTAGTCGGCAGGATGAATTTTTTCCGTGGGATTTTCTTCTCTTCGGGGGATTGGGGGCTTGGCAAGTCTTCGGCCTCCTTTCGTCAGGGTGGGATATGGGGTGCCGCACGGCGTATGAAAAGCTTCGCCCGGGTTCCTCCCGGTTTTACCGCTTTTTCTTTTTCCGTTCGATGGGCTTTTCGGGGGCGCTTTCGGGGCTTTCGGCGGCCTCTTCGGTACGGGGACCGCCGGTCAGCAGGACGGGGTGCAGGACGTTTCCCTGCAGAGCCAATCTCGACAGCAGAGCATCGGTTTCCTCCGTCAGCTCCGGCGTCAGGATATAAATTTCATGCCCCATCACGCCCTCCCGCAGACAGGAGGCCAGCATTCCCGCGAAGGAGAGTCCGAAGGCGCACCGCGCCCTCGCCATCTGCTTCAGCGCATTTTTCAGATGCTCCTCTCCGCTTCCGGTCGGGATCGAAATTCCCTTTTCCCCCGACACAAGCAGACAGTTGGCGGCAAATCCCGCCCGGTTCCCTCCGTAGATCGCCTCCCGCAGCAGCGCGGCGGCATAGGAAAGTCCGCCCTCCATCATCTGTTCATAGGCCGGTGTGGGAATCGAATGCCCCGCCGCGAGCTGAAAATTCAGGCAGACAAACACCGTTCTATCGGAACAGAAGTCTCGGCTGTTGACGCGGATTCCCTCGGTTCCGTACCGTCCGCTCCTTGCCGTCGCCTTGAAATTGATGCTATGGAGCGGGTCGCCGAAGCGATAGCTCCGGACTCCGTTCACCGAAAAGGGGTCGTAAAGCAGTCTCTGCGCGGTGACGCTTTCCCCCTGCGCCTGACTGAGCGGCGTCTGGCTTCCTTCGACCGGCACGATCTTCGGATAGACGAAGATTCCCGCCGGGGCCGCCAGATACCGGACGCGGCGGCGATAGAAAATATCGACGGTTTCCAGCCGGTAATCCCCTCGCTTGGTGCAGGCGACGGGATGGGTTCTCGTAATCTGCATAAAGGGGAGCAGGTGAAAGCGGCTTCTTGCGTACTGCATGGTGCCCCGGGGATCGGCCGGCTGGTCGGTCAGGCGGAGTCCGTCGTAAAAGTAGGCCTCGACGTCAACGAAGAAGACCGGCAGAAAGGAGGGATTCCGGATAACCTCGGTGAGAGTTGTTCCCTCCCCCTCATAGACCCCCTCCTCCCCGAACCTCCGGGAATAGATCAGCCGGGCAATCAGGCGATCGCGGAGAAGAAACCCGAGGAGTGAAACGATTCCGACGGCGAGGGCCGACACGAGAAGGATCGGGAGGAGAATATTTCCCGCCGCAAGAAGTCCCGGCAGAATGGCCGCGCTCATCTCCCGTCCCAGCCGAGCTCAGTCTCGGAGGGTACCTGCGTATGGAGAAGCACCTCCCGCACGGTTTCCTCCGCCGCGTTTTTCCGGATTCTCGCCGATCCGGTGAGGAGCAGTCGGTGCGGCAGGGTCGGCAGGGCCGCCCGCTTGACGTCGTCCGGCGTCACGAAGCTCCTTCCGGACAGGGCCGCGTAGCCCTTCGCCACCCGCAGCAGGCTCAGCGCCCCGCGGGGACTGACGCCGAGGAGGACGCCTTCCCTTTTCCGCGTCGCCTCGGCGAGGGAGGTGATATAGCTCAAAATATCCCGGTGAACAAAGACTCCATTCATTTCCCTTCGGCAGGCAAGAATCTCCTCCCGCCCGGCGACCGGCTTCACCTCTCCGAGCGGGTCGGAGGAGCCGAAGCGCTCCAGAATCGCGACGTTTTCCTCGTGCGTCGGGTAATCCATCGCGGTTTTGACGAGGAAGCGGTCGAGCTGTGCCTCCGGGAGCGGGAAAACGCCCATGCTCTCGACGGGATTTTCGGTGGCGACGACGAGGAAGGGATCGCTTAAGCGGTAGGTTTTCCCGTCGATGGTCGCCTGTCTCTCCTCCATGCACTCCAGGAGTCCTGCCTGCGTCTTCGGCGTGGCGCGGTTGATTTCGTCGGCCAACACGATGGGAGAAAACACCGGGCCGGGGACGAACTCGAACTCGCTTTTCTTCATATTAAAATAATTGATTCCCGTAATGTCGGAGGGGAGCAGGTCGGGGGTGAACTGAATCCGACTGCAGGGGAAGGAGAGCGCGGCGGCGAAGGCCTTGACCAGCATCGTTTTGCCGGTGCCCGGCACGTCCTCAATCAGCATATGACCGCCACACAGGAGGGAAATCAGCATCAGATCCAGCACTTCCTCCTTCCCGACGATGACCTTGGCGACCTCTTTTTTCAGCGCTTCCCGCAACTCTTTTCCCTGATTCATGGTATTTTCCTCTCTTGCGCGGCGGGATTTTCTTCCCTTCCGCAAAATTTTGGTGTGTAACAACTTTTGACCGCTTTGTGTGACCGGCACGGAGAAATCCGGTACGGCGAAATCCGGCCCGGCGCGGCAAATTTCCCGATTGATTCCACGCGGTGAAGCCGTCGGTTCCCTCCGGCGGGGGTTTTGCGGCCCGGGAGCTCTCGCACACGCGGCGTGGCGAACCCGGCGGATTCCGTGGCCCGGCGCGACACCGGCGAAATTCCCGGCTCGATTCCGCGTGGCGGGGCCGTCATCCCCTCCGGACGCTTTTTTGAGCGGTCGAATGGCGGGCAAAAGCGGCCCTCAGGCCCTCTTCCCTCTTTCCATTATAAACAATTTCTCAAACAAAGTAAAGCAATCGCGGAAAAACGGCAAATATTTACAATAAATTCATATTTCAAGGGCCAAGGAGTGGTAAAATAGAGTGGGAGGTTTTGAGCTGTGCCTCCCCCCAGTCAAACCGGCCTCTTGCGCGACCTTCCCTCGCGCTTGCAAATGGCGCGACTGTAAAATGCGGCCACGCAAAACGGGAGCTTCCCGAAGGCTTGCGGAAACGGTTTGCCCGGCAAACGCCCGCGCAAGTCTTGAACCCTTTTCAGAAATCGCGGGGTCGGCGGCGCGGCTTGCCAAAAGTGCCCGTAAGAGCCTTGAGAAATCCGCAAAGGCCGATACCGCGCACCGCGAAGGAGCTGCTATGCGAAGTTACATTGAAATCGGAAAAATCGTCGCCCCGCACGGGGTGGCCGGCGCTCTTCGGGTGGAGCCGTGGTGCGACTCCCCTCAGGTTCTCGCCGGGATGAAGCGCGTCTTCTTCCCTCCTCTCGCCAAGGGAGAGCCCTATCGGGAGGTGGCCGTTCTTCGCGGCTCGGTTCAGGGGAACCGGGTTCTTCTGACGCTTTCCGGCACCGATTCCCGTGAAAAGGCCGAGGGTCTGCGGAACTGTCTGCTTTACGCCTTCCGCGAGGACATTCCCGTCCCCGAGGGGGCCTTCCTCATCGACGATCTGAAGGGCCTTCCGGTCATCGACGCCGACACCGGGCGTCTCTACGGAACTCTGCGCGACGTTCTCTCGGGCCCGGCGGGGGAGCTTTACGAAATCGCCTCCGACAAGGGGCCGGTTCTGCTTCCCGCCGTTCCGGAATTCATAAAAAAAACCGTGCCGGAGGAAGGGATCTACATCACGCCGATCCCGGGATTCTTTGATGAAATTTGATATTCTGACTCTTTTCCCCGACATGGTGCGCGCCGTTCTCTCGGAGAGCATCATCGGGCGGGCCATTTCCTCCGGGATTCTCACCGTGACGGTACACAACATCCGCGACTATTCGGAGGACAAGCACCGTCGGGTCGACGACACCCCCTACGGCGGCGGCTTCGGGATGCTGATGGCCGCGCCCCCCGTTTACCGCTGTTGGGAAGCCGTCACCGGCGGAAAAAAACCGGCAAACGGGAAAACGATCTATCTTTCCCCGCAGGGGAAGGTTCTGACGCAGAAGAAGGCGGAGGAGCTTTCGTGGCTCGACTCTCTGATTCTTCTCTGCGGTCACTACGAGGGGATCGACGACCGCGTGATTGAGGAAGTGGTCGACGAGGAAATCTCGGTGGGGGACTTTATTCTGACGGGAGGGGAGCTTCCCGCCTGCCTTCTTGTCGACTGCGTCGGCCGTTTGGTAAACGGCGTTCTCTCCGACCCCGAATGCCACGAAATCGAGAGCATCAGCTGCGGGATGCTGGAATATCCGCAGTACACGCGGCCTCCCGTCTTTCACGGGAAGGAAGTTCCCGACGTTCTTCAAAGCGGCAACCACGCCGAAATCGAGCGCTGGCGCTATCTTGCGGCGGTGGAGCGGACGAAGAAGAAGAGGCCGGATCTTCTTTGATTGGCGGCGGAGCTTTTGCCTCCGCTCTCAAGGAAAACAAATTTTTCCGCGCCAGCAAGAATGCCCGCAAACCATTTTCCCACCGATAAAAATCCCCGAGCCGCGTTTGCGAAAGTAAACTCCGCAGGTAGGAATTTTCCGCCCGGAACGACAAAAAAACGTACCACAAACAAATTTTGAAAGGAGGCGGGAAAATGAACCGTCAGAAAAAAAGCGGCGCCTTTTCGCAGAGCCGGACCGGCGCGGCGCTTACGCGCTTTTCCCTCTTCTTTTACCGCGCCCTTTCCGAGAGCCTTATTGGCCGTCTCCTCGGCGGCTACCGCCCTCACGGGGAAGGCAGCGCCCTCTCCCGCGCCGGGTCCCATCTGAAATTCCGCCACCGGGTTTCGGTTCCCTTCAAACGCTTCATGGCCCGGGGCATTGACCGCAGTCTCCTCCTCTTCCGCCTCCGCCGAGGGATCCGGAATCTCCTTGACCTGCCCCTGAAAGCGCTGGGCGCCTTCTATTTCGCCTTTGGTGCCTACCTTTCGATCTCCTATCTCATCCGGCATTACGCCCTCTCCTCCGGAGCCCCGGCCTCCCACCTTTCCCTCGGCATCCTCTGCGCGGTGCTGGGAGGCGTTTTCTCCTCCTCCTCGAAAAAGCTGGGGAGCGCGATTTCCGAGAGCCGTCTGGTCGGCTTCCTCCTCTTCCGGGTGCTCGGTCTGCGACGAGAAGGGCTTCTTCCCTCGGAGGCTTCGTGGGGCCGCTCCGACGTCGCGCTTCTACTCGGGATTGCGGCGGGCGCGATTGCGACGCTGACCTCCCCGTACTGGATTCTTCTCGGCCTTCCGCTTCTCGCCCTCGCCTACGCCATCCTGATTCAGCCGGAGTGCGGCGTCGTCTGCCTCCTTCTGATTCTCCCCTATATTCCCACCTACTGGGCGGCCTGTCTCTGCCTCTATGTGACGGTCTGCTGGCTCCTTCGCGTGATGCGGGGCAAGCGGCTTTTAGCGCTCAACTCGCTCGACCTTGCGGTACTGGCCTTTTCCCTTCTCCTTCTCTTCGGCGGAATTTTCTCGGTGACTCCGCAGGAAAGCCTCACCGCCGCCCTGCGCTCGATCTGCCTGATGTCGGGCTATTTTCTCGCCGTCAATCTCATCCGCAATTCCGAATGGCTCGCCCGGTGCGTCAAGGCCCTGCTCTTTTCCCTCTCGGTCACTTCTCTGATCGGCGTCGTGGAACGCCTCCTCGGATTCCTTCCGCAGGGGCTTCCCCGCTTTGCTCTCTTCGCCGAAATTCCCGGTCGGGTTCCGCTTCTCGGCACCCCGGAAGTCGCCGCCGCCTTCGTCGTGCTCTCGCTTCCCTTCCTTTTCTCGGCGCTTGCCACCGCCGGGAAGGGGGATACCCGCATCGGCCTCTCGCTTCTTGCCCTCCTTTCTCTCCTCTGCCTCGTCTTTACCCATTCGCTCCCGGGGCTGATTGCGGCCTTCGTCGGGCTTCTTCTCCTGCTCCTTCTCCGAAGCAAAAAATCCCTCGTCTGGGTGCTTCCCTCCGGGGCGTTTCTCGCCGTTTTCCTTCTTCTCCTTCCCGATTCCCTCCGCGTTAGAATTGGCGCGTTCTTTACCAAAGCGACGCTTCCGACCGGCATTATCGAGGGGGTGGATCGGCTGACCGGGGAGGTCTTCCTCTCGGGAATCGGCTACGGGGAGTCGGCCCTTCAGCGGATTTTCCCGCTCTACGCCGCCGACAGCGGGGAGTCTGTCTACCGGAGCATGAGCCTATACCGGCTCCTCACCGTTTCGCTCGGGTTGAGCGGGCTTCTCCTCTTCGCGGTTCTGCTTCTGATTTTCCTCCGGCACTGTATGTTCTATTTCGCCTCGAGTCAGGCCGACCGTCCCGCGACCCGCTTCACGGCGGCCGCCGGCTTTGCGGGGACGGTTTCCCTTCTAATTCTGGGGATTCACACAAACGTCTGGTACAACAGCCGCGTTTTCCTGATGTTCTGGCTGGTCTGCGGATTGACCTCCGCCGCCGTCCGGACCGGCGTGCGGGAACGGATTCCCCTGCCCTTCGACGACGGGCCGTCGCTTGAGCTCGACGTGCGGGATCTGACGCCGGGAAGAGCCGGAAAATAGGCTTTCCGGGACAGCGACCGTGCGGTAGCCCTGCGAACGCCTTTTGCCGGGCATTCCGGGCGGGTTTCGCGGTGGAAAGCTCCACTTTGGAAAGTTCCGCTTCGGATTGCTCCACTTCGGAAAATTCTGCTTCGGATAGTTCCACTTCGGAAGATTCCGCTTCGGCGGTTCGCTTCGGCTTTGGCCAATTCCGAGCGCACCCGCGCCGCACTTTCTGAGACTTTAAATTGCCGCTCTGCGGTGAAACGGAGATTTTTATGAACAACAAAGCGAAAACCAAGAGAAAAATCGCCTTCAATTTCATCGACGTGCTTCTCATCCTCGTGATTCTCGTCTCGGCGCTCCTCCTTTTCTACTATCTGAAAAATCGCCGCGTCGTCCTCTCCGACAACCCCGACACCGTTTCGGTGGTCTACACCCTCCGCATTTCCCCGATGCGGGAGGATTTCCGGAATCTGGTTCAGGTCGGCGATCCCGTCACCGATCTCCGCTCCTCCGGAAAAATCGGGGAGGTGACCAACGTCTCCTATTCCGAATATCAGTACGTCGGCACCGACAAGACCACCGGCGAGGCCGTCGTCAGCGACTGTCCGGGACAGATCACGATGGTGCTCACCGTCCTTGCCGAGGCGGAGGTGACAAGCACCGGCTTTTCCGTGAACGGTCGGGAGCTGACGCTGAGTGGGAAAATTCCCTTCCGGGTTCCCGATTTCACGGCGACCGCCGTCTGTGTTTCGGTCGCCCGTCAGGAATCCTCCGACAGCGGCGCCTGAGTCCCGCCGGAGCTTTCCTCCTATCGTCGGCGCTTCCGGGGCAAAAATTCCCGAAAAGCACGTTGCAATTTACCGTCAGCTAAAAGATTTCATTCCGATTTGACCGGAGCTGAGCCAAGCCTCCGCCCGTCCTTTTGGCGGCTCTCCCTCCGGCAGGGGCGAAAAATTCCGACGTCCCAGAAAGGCCTTGTTATGACCGGAAATCCTTCCTCCGAGAAGAAAAAAATCCGCTTCTCGGTTCTCGACCTCGTCGTGATTCTCCTTCTTCTTGCCTGCGCGGCGGGCATCGCCGTCCGCTACAATCTCGTCGGGAAGCTCTTTTCCCGCACCAAGCCGGTCGCCGTCACCGTCTCCTTCCTCGCCTCCGATCTGAGCGAGGAGGAGGCCGATACCTTCACCCCCGGTGCGCTCCTCTACCGCGACGGTCTTCCCTTCGGCGAGGTGATTGCCTCCGAGAGCGACGACGCCGTCTTCACGATGGAGAACAGCGCCGGAATGCTGATTACCTACGAGCGGGAGGGTCGCTATTCCGTAACCGGTACCCTTCGCTGTTCCCTCCTCGACACCGACGAGGGCTTCTTCTTCCCCGACGGCACCTTTCTCTCGGCGGGGGCGGAATTCCTCCTGAAATCGGGAGGCGCCTCGATTCACGTCCTCATCACTGGGGCCGAATTTGCCGCAGAATCCACATAAAATTCTTTTTTCGGGCTTTTCCCGTCGGCAGGATGGAAAATTTTTAAAAACCCCTTGATTTTATCGAGAAAATTTGATATAATAAGGGTAAGTAAGACTTCAACAATTCTTTTACGGACTGGAGTTATCAAAATGATTTCACGCGATGTAACCATACAGAACAACGTCGGGCTTCATGCCAGACCCGCGACCTTCTTTATTCAGAAGGCTAACTCCTACAAGGCCTCCATTTGGGTTGAAAAAGAGGATCGCCGCGTCAACGCCAAATCCCTGTTGGGGGTCCTTTCCCTCGGGATTGTCAAAGGCATGACCGTGACCCTGATCGCCGACGGAGTCGACGAGGCGGCCGCGCTGGACGGGCTTTCCGAGCTGATTGCGACCGGCTTCGAGGATTGATTCGCCATCGGAATAGAAACAGCGGGCAGACGCAGGCTTATCCTTGTCGTCTGCCCGTTTGATGTTTTGGGCGAAACCGCCGTTTCCCGGCGCGGTTCTCTGCTCTGCCCGGCGGCGGGCGCGGGGCGAATGGCCGGGCGCAGTTGACTGGCGGTGCGTTGTCGCACACGGATATTTACGGCACATTTTCCTGCTCTGCCCGGCGGCGCGGGACGAATGGCCGCGCGCGGTTTGACCGGTGACGTGTTGTCGCGCGCGGATATTTACGGCACATTTTCCTGCTCTACCCGGCGGCGCGGGGCGAATGGCCGGGCGCAGTTGACTGGCGGTGCGTTGTCGCACGCGGATATTTACCGGCACATTTTCCTGCTCTGTCCGGCGGTGGGGCGGGGGACAGAGAGCCGGGGCGGTTGGACTGACGGCACATTGTCGCGCTGTGATGTTTCCCGGCGCGGTTCTCTTCCTCGCCCCCTGTGGTGAGGGGAACGGACGGTAGGTTTGACCGGCGGCGCGTTGTCGCACTCACCCGCACGGCGCGCGCTTTCTCTTCGCATCTGTGCGAATTGCATTCGTGCGATCGCATTCGTGCGAATCGATCCACCGCGATTCGTGTCCGCCGCGATTTTACGCTTTTTTATTTTCGGAAGGAGGGCAACCCATGTCGGAGCCGGAAAGCCCTTTGGAGGAGCTACGGGACAAGGCCTCCCGTCTTCCCCTTTCCCCCGGCGTCTATCTGATGAAGGACGGCGAGGGCAAAATCATCTACGTCGGCAAGTCCCGGGCTTTGAAAAACCGGGTTCTCTCCTATTTCACCGACCTCGACCGCCACACCGTCAAAACCGCCCGTCTGGTCTCCAAAATCCGCGATTTTGAGGTCATGCTCACCTCGACAGAGATTGAGGCTCTGGCGCTTGAAAACCGTCTGATCAAGCTCCACACCCCGAAATTCAACATCAAGCTCAAGGACAGCAAGAGCTATCCCTACGTCAAGCTGACCCTGAACGAGGAATACCCCCGCATTCTCGTCGTCCGCAAGCGTCTCTCCGACGGGGCCAAATATTTCGGCCCCTACTCCGGCATCAATCCCGCCTACACGATTGTCAACACGGTGCGCCGGGCCTTCGGCATTCCCGACTGCAAAAAGAAATTCCCTCAGGACATCGGCAAAACCCGGCCCTGCCTGAATTATCAGATCGGTCTCTGCTGCGGCCTCTGCACCGGGAAGGTATCAAAGGAGGACTACCGCGCGACGCTCCGCGACGTCTCCTCCTTCCTCGGCGGCTCCTTTTCCGAGGTCAAGAAATCTCTGACCGCGCAGATGGAATACGCCTCCGAAAATCTGATGTTCGAGACGGCGGCTCTCTGCCGCGACCGCATTTCCTGCCTTTCGCGTCTTTGGGAAAAGCAGAAGGTCGTCGCCGCGCCCGACGTGGAGCAGGACATTGTCGCTATATACTCCGACGAAACCTCCTCCTGCCTCGCCGTTTTCTACGTCCGGGGCGGCGCCGTGACCGACAGCGAACGCTTCCTGTTCGGGGCCGACCGAATTTTCGACGGCGACGCGATCGCCTCCTTCCTCTACGAGCTCTACAACGTGCGGGAATACATTCCACGGGAAATTCTCTTTGATTTCCCCCTCAGCCCCGAAAACACCGACGCCCTGTCGGAGCTTCTCCGCCGACGGGCGGGATACCGCGTTTCCCTCCGCTTCCCCGAAAAGGGCAACCCGAAGGCGCTCTGCGCGATGGTGCGGGAGAACGCTCGGCAATACGCCGCGCAGTACAACGACGAGGAGGAGAAGCAGAACAACACGCTGGTAAGGCTCGCCTCCCTGCTACGTCTTGAGGTTCTCCCCGAAAAGATCGAGGCCTTCGATATTTCCAACTACGGAAACGAGGTCATCACCGCCGGGAAAATACGCGTCGAAAACGGAAAATTTCAAAAAAGCGCCTACCGGACCTACAAGATCACGTCGACTACCGGGCAGGACGACTACGCCTCGATGACCGAGGCGGTCAGGCGTCGGCTTTCCCATCCGGAGGACGAATTTCCCGACCTGATTCTCCTTGACGGCGGGAAAACGCACGTTTCGGTCATCCGCTCCCTTCTTGCCGAGATGAAGATTTCCCTTCCGGTTTTCGGCATGGTGAAGGACGAATACCACAAAACCCGGGCGCTGACCGACGACGAAAACGAAATCAGCATCGCGCGGGAACAGCCGGTTTTCCTTCTGATTTACAAAATTCAGGAGGAGGTTCACCGCTACACCGTCTCCCGCATGACCGGCGCGAAGAGAAAGACGCTGAAAACCTCCTCGCTTGAGGCCATCGAGGGCATCGGCCCCGCCAAGGCCAAGGCTCTGCTTTCTGCCTTTCGCGGGCGGAGCGGCGTCGCCGCCGCCTCTCGGGAAGAGCTTCTTTCCGTCAAGGGCATCGGCCCTCGGGAAGCCGACAGCATTCTTTCCTATTTTTCCTCCGAAAAGAGCCAAAAGAAGGACTCTTGAACTCCGGTCGGCCGCCAACCGGAGAATTTCCGACTCTCCGAAGAGAACAAACGCACAAAAGGTTCAACCCGTGGCCGGGACGGCGCGGGGCGGAAAAATTGCCGGATACCCGGCGACGAGAAATAAAAGTGCCATTTCCGTACAAAAAGCACCGTTTTCGCCGAAGAAATGCCGGTTTCGCCGGAAAAGTGGGCTAACGGCACGGCAACCGTGAAAAGAAAAACAGACAAAAGGTTCAACCGTGGCCGGACGGCGCGGGGCGGAAAAATTGCCGGAGGCCCGAGGGATAAAGGCGAAAAATTCGCTTCAAGTCGGGTCGCAAGGCCGCAAAAAAAGCAGAAAAGGAGAGGCGCGTTTTATCGACGCCGACCGCCTATGAGAATCATCACCGGAAGTGCAAGAGGAACCAAGCTGGAGGCCCCGGCAGGTCTTGGCACCCGCCCGACCTCCGACCGCGCGAAGGAAGCGATTTTCAGCATTCTTCAATTTGAACTCACGGGAAAAAAGGTTCTCGACCTCTTCGCCGGGTCGGGACAACTGGCCCTTGAGGCCCTCAGCCGGGGCGCCGAAAGCGCCTGTCTCGTCGACTCCGACCCCGCAGCCTGCGAGGTCATCAAGCGCAACGCGCGAAAAACCCGTCTTTTCCCCCAAACCCGGGTCCTCTGCTGTGATTTCAAAGCGGCGCTTCGCGCCTTTGCCGGGAAGGAGACCTTTTCTCTCCTCTTCCTCGACCCGCCCTACAAAAGCGATTTTCTCGACACGGCCCTCCCCCTTCTCCCCCCCGTCACAGCGGAGGGCGGCTTCCTCGTCCTTGAAAGCGACCGCCCGGAGCCCTTCTCCCTGCCCGGCTTTTCCCTCTTCCGCCACGTCCGATACGGCAAGGCCGTGATCACGCTTCTCAAAAAGGATCCGGTCTTCGGCGCGTAAGATCCGAAAAACGTATTCCTTCGGCGGCGGGATTTCTCGCCTTCCCCGCTTTCTCATTTTCAATGTAAAAAAGGAAAGGATTGCCAAAATGAAACGTAAAGCCCTTGTTTCGGGGAGCTTCGATCCGGTAACGGTCGGGCACCTCGACCTCATCGCCCGGGCCTCCTCTCTTTTCGACGAGGTCTATGCCGTCGTCTTTTCCAACACCGAAAAGAGCTCCCTTCTTGACGCGCCCCTCCGCCGCGACCTTCTTTCCGCCTCCTGCGCCTCGCTCCCCAACGTCACCGTTGACGTTTTTGAGGGCTTACTCTGCGACTACACCACAAAACAGGGGATTTCCTTCATCGTTCGCGGGGTGCGCGACGCCTCCGACGTCCCCTATGAGATGATGCTTTCGACGATCAACCGCGGCCTCGGCAACTCTCCTGAGACGGTATTCCTCCCCGCGCGTCCCGAATATTTTCACATTTCCTCCTCCTACGTCCGGGATATGATCCGCTACCGTCAGCGCCTTGACGGGATTCTCCCGCAAGAGGCCCTCGCGCTTTTAAAAGCGCGTCGGCCCGACCTCTTTTAAATCTCCGCAAGCCTCCGGCTTTGAACAGCTACGCCGCGCGCGGCCCTTTTTCCGCGCCTCCGGCAAGAAAGGCCCTTCATGAATCCGACCGACACCCTTTCTTCCCGGGAAGAGAAAAAGCTCTTCCTTTTTGAATCCGCTCCGATTTCAAGGGCGGTGCTAACCCTCGCCATTCCGACGGTTTTAAGCTCCCTCGTCACGGTTCTCTACAGCCTCGCCGACACCTATTTCGTCGGAATGCTGAACGACCCGATTCAAAATTCCGCCGTCACGCTGGCCTCTCCGGTTCTTCTAGCCTTCAACGCCGTCAACAATCTTTTCGGCGTGGGCGCCTCCAGCAAGATGAGCCGGGAGCTCGGGAAAAAGAATTACGACGCCGTGCGGAACAGCTCGGCGCTCGGCTTCACCTTCGCGCTTCTTTCTTCCGCGCTCTTTTCCCTTCTCTATACGCTCCTTCGCGCCCCGCTCCTCTCCCTCCTCGGCACCGAAAGCAGCACCCTTGCCCCGACGGCGAACTATCTGAAATGGACGGTGACGCTCGGGGCCGTCCCCTCGATTCTGAACGTGGTGATGGCCTATCTCTTCCGCAGCGAGGGGGCCGCTCTTCACGCCGGAATCGGGACGATGAGCGGCTGTCTTCTCAACATCCTTCTCGACCCGCTCTTCATTCTTCCGGGTGGTCTGAATCTCGGCGCGGCGGGGGCGGGACTTGCCACCTTCCTTTCCAACTGCGTCGCCTGTCTCTACTTTCTCCTTCTCTTTTTTATCAAGCGGAAAAGCACCTTCGTCAGCCTGAATCCCCTGCGCGTCCGGGGTAATCTCCGCCTGATGGGAAGCATCTGCGCGGTCGGAATCCCGGCGGCGGTGCAAAATCTCCTCAACGTCACCGGCATGACGGTTCTCAATTCCTTCACCTCCTCCTACGGCCCCGACGCCGTCGCGGCGATGGGCATTTCGCAGAAGGTGAACATGGTTCCGGTGCAGATTGCCCTCGGCTTTTCGCAGGGAGTCATGCCTCTTGTCGGCTACAGCTACGCCTCCGGCAACGCAGGGCGCTTTAAGAAAACGATTCTCTACGCCGCGCGGATTATCCTCAGCTTCATGGCGGTGACGACGGTTTTCTATTTCTTCGGCGCCGACCTTCTCTCGTCGCTTTTCATGAAAAATCCCACCGTCGTCTCCTACGGGGCGCGGTTTCTGAAGGGACTCTGCCTCGCCATGCCCTTTCTCTGCACCGATTTTCTCGGCGTCGGCATCTTTCAGGCCTGCGGCCTCGGGAGGAACGCCCTTCTCTTCGCGGTGCTCCGGAAGGTGGTGCTTGAGATTCCGGCGCTCTTCCTGCTGAACCGGCTTTTCCCGCTCTACGGGCTTGCCTACGCTCAGCTCTGCGCGGAATTTGTGCTTGCCGCCGTGGCGGTTCCGGTTCTTGTGCGTCTGACGGCGCGGGTGAAGGAGGGGGCGCGGTCGGGACAACTTGTGGAAAAGGAAAAATAGGCGCGATTCGCCGCGCCAACCCCAAAAACGGTTTTTGAGGAAACGACCGAGAGGGGACGGGAAAATTCCCTTCGGGCGGCCATTTCAGCGTGACACAGCATTCATGCACAATCGAGTAGGGCGGAATAGCTCCGCCCTCTCACACCACCGTACGTGCCGTTCGGCATACGGCGGTTCGGTTCTT
>CANQQT010000011.1 GCA_947626065.1 uncultured Clostridia bacterium
AAGAACCGAACCGCCGTATGCCGAACGGCACGTACGGTGGTGTGAGAGGGCGGAGCTATTCCGCCCTACTCGATTGGCCCGGAAGCCCGGGCGGTCCGGTATCCGGACTGCAAATGGCTTCGCCCAAAGGGATGAGGCCGCTTCCTCAATCTCCAACGGGGTACAAGGCTTTGCGCAGTGGCGGCAAAGGCGCGGGGCGCAATTTTTATGAAAATTTCAGGATTCGGCTAACCGTTGGGGCCGGGCGGCCCGGGTGTCCGGACTGTCCGGCGTCCGGACTGTGGACGGCTTCGCCCAAAGGGATGGGGTCGCTTCCTCAATCTCCAACGGGGTACAAGGCTTTGCGCGGGTACGGCGAAGGCGCGGCGCGGGGGTACAAGGCCTTGTACGGTGGCGGCAAAGGCGCGAGGCGCAATTTTTATGAAAATTTCAGAATTCGGCTAACCGCCCGGGCAAGGCGGATACTATATAAATGAAAGCTTTCAAAAACGGAGGACAGGAATGACCGGCAAACGGGCCTCGGAGCTTCTTTCCGAGAATCTGACGCGCATTTACGGCTATGCCTTTTCCAAGCTCTACGACAAGAATCAAGTGGACGATCTTACCTCTGAGATCGTTTACGAAGTCATGCGCTCGGTGAACAACTTACAGAACGACGGCGCCTTCTGGGGCTTCGTCTGGAAAATCGCCGAAAACACGTTCCGCCGCTTTCTTCGCGACGGCTCCCGCCGCTTACGGGAGGTGGCGCTGACGGAGGATAGTGCCTACGGCCTTTCTCCCGAGGAGGAGTATATCTCCCGGGAAACCGAAAGCGAGGAGATTTTTCTTCTCCGTCGGGAGCTTTCCCTTTTGAAGAAAACGCATCGGGAGGTTTGCGTCGCCTACTACGTCGGGAACAAAACCTGCTCTCAGATCGCGCGGGAGCTTCATCTCAGCGAGGACACGGTAAAATACCACTTATTCAAAACGCGTAAATTATTGAAGGAAGGAATCGGTATGACAAGAACATTCGGAGAAAAAAGCTATAATCCCGGGACGTTCCGGCTTGATTTCTGGGGGGACAGCAACAAATACGGCAGTCTTTTTCAGCGGAAAATGCCGGGTGCGATTGTGCTTGCGGCCTACTATGAGCCGATGACGGCGGAGGCGCTTTCGATGGAGCTCGGGGTCTCCATGCCCTACCTCGAAGAGGAGCTTGAGGCGCTTCACGCGGCGGGGGCTTTAAAAAAGACGGGGGAAAGGTTTCAGACGAACCTCGTCATTCTCACCGACGATTATGAGAAGGAATTCGTCCGGGACACCTCCCCGCTCTATCCCCGGGTCGCCTCCTCGGTGTTTGAAAAGACGCTGAGCCTTTTGCCGCAGATACGCAAGCTCTCCTTCCACGGCAGAGACTATGACGACAACCGTCTTTTGTTCGGGATACTGAATCTGGCGTTTATGCGGGGATACGAGGCGGCGAAGGAGCTCTCCCCCATCGGGGAGCCGCGCACGCTTCCCCTCGGGGGTCACGGCTGGATTTTCGGCTATGACAACGACTATGCCCACCACCACTTTTCCGGCATGACGCTTCAAACGTGGAACAAGAGCGCGACGGCGTGGTTTTCTTCGGAGAACTACCGCGCGATCGCGTCGGCTCAGCTCTACGATCACAGCGATTTTCGCCGGAAGGCCGAGGCGATTGGCGCCGCGATTTTAGGTCAGCGCGCCGACTGGGAGAATCCCACGCTTCCGTGGCTGATCGAGAATCGGCTTGTTTTCTGCCGTGACGGGGTGCTTTCCGCCAATTTCCCGGTGTTTGACCGCTCCGTATATGAGGAGATTTGTTCTCTTCTTAAAGAAGTGACGTCGGAGGTGGCGGCCTGCATGATTGAAATCTCGGACAAGGCCGAGAAGATTCTTTCGGAGCACGCGCCGGCGCCTCTAAAAGAGCAGTGCGGGGACGTTGCCAAAATCCATCACCGGCTCGACGTCGCGGCGTTTCTTCTTGAGGAGCTGATGAAGGAACAGAAATTGACCGTTCCGGCCGAAAAGACTCCGCTCTGTATGTGGGGCGTTTCGGAGCTCCGCGCAAAGTAGAATCCGCCGCCCGTCCCGGGCCCGGGCGATATGCTTCGCCCAAAGGGATGGGGTCGCTTCCTCAATCTCCGACGGGGTGAAGGCCGGAAGGGTGTCGGGATGTTTTTAGGGAAAATCCGGGATTGGCGAATGGGCGGCGCGGCAGGGGTCAGCGCGGGGCGCCGTGTAGTGCGTCGAAGGGCTGACGCGTCGGGCGGCCCGGGGGAAGTTCAAAGGCAAAGAAGCCCTTTACAAAAAACGAAGGGCCTGTCTTGCAAGCGCTTTTGCTTGTGCGACAGGCTCTTTTTCTTTGATTTTGGCCCCGGGCCCGGAAGCCCGGGCGGTCCGGCGTCCGGACTGTCCGGCGTCCGGACTGTCCGGCGTCCGGACTGCGATATGCTTCGCCCAAAGGGATGGGGTTGCTTCCTCAATCTCCAACGGAGCGTGGGCCCGGAAGGGTTCGGGGATGTTTTTTAGGGAAAATCCGGGATTGGCGAACGGGCGACGCGGCGAAGTTTGGCGCGGAGCGCTGTGGGCGGCGCGTCGGGCGGCCCTTGCGCGGCCATTTACATATTGCTTTCGACGTATTCGACGACGTCGCTCACCGTGATGAGCTCCTCGATATCCTCGTCGGGAATGGTGATTCCGAAGCTGTCCTCCATCGCCGAGAGAATTTCAACGATATCGAGGGAATCGGCTCCCAAATCCTCCATGATTTTTGTGTGTTCGTCGATCTGGTCGGCGTCAATTTGCAGCTGCGAGGCGATGATTTCTACAACTTTGTCGTACATATGTGCGGTTTTTCGGCAATTGCCGGTTGATCCTTTCCCCTGCCGACATTCGGCAGATAAGTTTTTCTTTTGGGCGCGAAAGCGCGGCCATTGAACAATGGCAAAGAAGGAGCGGCTCCTTTTCCGGGCCGCAAATTCTATCTCCTATTATACCATAATCCCCCGAAAATGCAAGAGATTTTTTTTCAAAATCGTAAGAAGGGCAACTTTCACAAACTTTTCTCTCCGATTTTCTCAGAAACAGGGAAATGCGACAATTTTCGACGGGGAACGGCGGCGTTTTTCGCTTGAGACGCGGGCGGCGGGGCCTTCTTTTTTCACTTTTTTAAAATATTCACAGAAAAAGTCTTGCAATAAAAGCCGAAACGCGGTACAATAATGGGACAGGCTCCGGCGTTTTCGGGGCGCGTTTCGTGCCGTTTTCGTTCGCGTGCGTGGACGGGGAACGCGGTTTCGCGCCGTTTTCGTTCGTGTTTGCGGAACGGTGGGCGCGTTTCGTGCCGTTTCCGTTCGTGTTTGCGGAGCGGTGGGTGCGTTTTCGCGCCGTTTTCGTGCGTGTGCGTGGACGGGGAACACGGTTTTGTGCCGTTTCCGTTTGTGTTTGCGGAACGGTGGGCGCGTTTTTGCACTGTTCCCGTGTGTGCGCGGAATGTGGGACGCGTTTTGCGCCGCTTCCGTTCGCGTGCGGGCCGCCTTGCCTGTGTGCTTTTCAAATTTCACTTGCCGAAAGGAGAATCCGGCATGAGCTCTGCCGATACCGCGTTTATTTCCACCTGCCGTGCGATTCTTGACAAGGGAACCCTCGTCACCGACGAGCGGGTTCGCCCAAAATGGGAGGACGGCACGCCCGCCTATACCAAAAAGCTCTTCGGCGTCGTCAACCGCTACGATCTTTCGCAGGAATTTCCCCTTCTTACCCTCCGCCCGATCAGCCTCCGCTCGGCGGTCGACGAGGTTCTCTGGATCTGGCAGAAGAAGTCGAACAATGTTCACGACCTCGGCAGTCACATCTGGGACGCCTGGGCGGACGAAACCGGCTCGATCGGGAAGGCCTACGGCTATCAGATGAGGATCAAGCACCGCTACCCCGAAGGGGAATTCGACATGGTCGACCGTGTCCTCTACGATCTGAAGAACAATCCCTGCTCCCGTCGGATTATGACGAATCTTTACAACTTCGCCGACCTGTCGGAAATGGCGCTCTATCCCTGCGCCTACAGCATGACCTTCAACGTGACGGGCGACCGTCTTGACGCCATTCTCAATCAGCGCTCGCAGGATATGCTGGCGGCCAACGCCTGGAACGTCGCGCAGTACGCGGCGCTTGTGATGATGCTCGCCCAGGTTTCGGGCCTTCGGCCGGGGGAGCTGGTGCACGTCATCGCCGACGCGCATATTTACGACCGCCACATTCCCGTGGTGGAGGAGCTTCTTTCCCGGACGCCCTACCCGGCGCCTCAGGTGACGCTCGACCGGTCGGTGACCGATTTCTATCGCTTCACGCCCGACAGCTTCACGGTGGAGAATTATCTCCACGGCGAGAAAATCGCGCGTTTCCCGGTCGCCGTTTGAGCGGCTTTTTAGACTTCGCCCGTGTTTTTGCGGCGCTGGCCGGTTCGGCGGGATTTCGGCCCGTTGGGGCGGGATTTTGGCGGCGGCTTCGCCGGTTTGCCGTTTGAGCGGTGCGGGTTCGGCGTATCCCTTTGAATCCTTACAAAAAGAAGGCCGCCGCAAGGCGGCGGAATGGAGCGTAATATGAAGCTGATTGCGGCGGTTGACCGCGCGTGGGGAATCGGATACCGCGGGGAGCTTCTCTGCCGGGTGAAGGGGGATCTTCTCCACTTCAAGGCCGTGACTTCCGGCCACACCGTCATCCTCGGCCGGAAGACGCTTTCCACCTTCCCGGGCGGGCGGCCCCTGAAAAACCGGCGGAATCTTGTCTTGAGCCGGAGCGCCGACTTCACCGTCGAGGGGGCCACCGTTCTTCACTCGGCGGCGGAGGTTCTTTCCGCCTTGGCGGGGGAGGAGGAGGCCTTTGTGCTCGGCGGGGAGAGCGTTTACCGCCTTCTTCTGCCCTACTGCGATACCGCGATTCTGACGAAATTTGAGGGAACCTTCGAGGCCGACGCCTTCCTTCCCGACCTCGACGCTTCCCCCGACTGGAAGCTTTCCGAGCAAGGGGAGGAGCGGGTCGCGGAGGCGGGGGATTCCCATCCCGGGCTTCGCTGGTCGGTCTGCGTTTACCGGCGGCGGGCCTGACCGCGCGAAAGGAAACGGCGATGCGACACGTGGATATCTACACAGACGGGGCCTGTAGCGGCAATCCCGGCCCCGGCGGCTACGGCGCGATTCTTGTATACAAGACGTGGGAGCGGGAGATTTCCGGCGGGGATCCTCAGACAACGAACAACCGGATGGAGCTTCTCGGGCCGATTGCGGCACTTGAGCTTCTCAAGGAGCCCTGTCAAGTCCTTCTCACCTCCGACTCCAAATATCTTGTCGACGGGATCAACCGCGGTTGGGCGGCCTCCTGGAAAAAGAACCATTGGATAAAGTCGGATCGGAAGCCGGCGCTCAATTCCGATTTATGGGCGCGGCTTCTTGAGCTTCTTGAGGTGCACGACGTGACCTTTCTTTGGGTGAAGGGGCACGCGGGGCATCCCTACAACGAGCGCTGTGACCGTCTGGCGGTTGCGGCGATTGAGGAACAGCGGAAGAATTCCCCCGGCGAAAAAAAGGGGGAATAGACCGCGCGGCGCGGTTTTGTGATATCGCGCGGGGCGTGCGCAAACACGCGGAATGTGCATGATATGCGTACAATATGTACACAATATATGCACAGTGTGCGCACAGCTCGTGCTTGCTTCTGCGCCGGTACTGGGCTTTGACCGTGTGCCGGTCTTTTGCCGCGGGGCTTTGTCGGTTGCGTCCCGCGCGGCGCTTTCCGGCGGTATGCAGGGGAATGCCCGGCGGAATCTCGCGCTTTTGGGGAAACGGAAAAAGGCCCTGCGAATCGGGTTCGGTTCGCAGGGGTTTTGCTTTTTTGGGCAGATTTGCGGGGCGCTGTGAGCGTGTGGCGGCGCAAACGGGCGCGGGGCGGTTTGCGGGGCCGCTGGCGGCACTTTGGCCGTGTGCCGGTCTGCGTGGGCGCGTTTTCGCGGGGTTTCTCTTGGCGGGCGCGTAGCGGCGCAAACGGGCGCGGCAGAGGTTTGCCGTGCGGGGCGGGCTTGGGCCGTGGGCCGGGTTTTGGGGTGGGTGTTTCCGGGTGCGCGGTGCGTTTCCCGCCGCTTTTTCGTTCGTGCGGCGCTATTCTTTTTCCTCGGGCTCCTCTTTTTCGGGTGGGAATCCGAGGGTGAAGAGCTCCTTCATTCGTTCGTTTTCTCCTCTGAGAAAGAGGAAGGCGAAGAGGGCCTCCAGCCCCGTCGCCCGGTGGTACTGTCCGGCGCTCGCGCTTTTCGGGATGGCGAGTCCGTGGCAGTTTCTTCCCCTTTTGAAGGCCGCCAGCTCCTCCTCCCTCAGCTGGGGCAGGAGTCTTTCGACGGCCTCGCTCTGCGCGGCGGCTTTTACGTAGGACAGCGCCTTTTTGTTCAGCTCTCCGACGTCGGTTTTTCCCTCGGTCAGGAGAAACTGCCGGACGATGAGCTCAAAAACCGCGTCGCCAAGGTAGGCGAGGGTGGCTCCGCTCAGCGCCTCGGGGGCGGGAAGGTCAAACAGCATGGGGCAACCTTTTCCCCTTTCGGGGAACCTTTCTTAACGGTGTTTTTTCGCTTCCGGCCCGGGTTTTTCGTTTGTCGGGCCGTGATTTGCGTTGGGTTTTGGGTACGCCGGGCCTTTCCGGTTTTGCTCAGAGGATTCCGCGCAGGCGGCGTGCGAGGAAGAGGCGGAAGCGATTCATCTTCTTCGGCGCGGCCTCCGCGAGGGCGTCGAGAAATTCCGCGACGGCGGGGAAGTCCTCCTTCTCCATTCCGCCTCCGTAGACCTGTCTCTGCACAGCCATCAGGGCTTGCGAGGGGGTTACTCTCCATTCAAGGCCTTCCAGCGCCTCGTCGGCGCGGGTTGCGAAGGCCGTCGGCATTTCCCCGACCTTCGGGGTCAGTCCGCAAGCGGCGAGCGCCTTTTCCAGCCACCGGCAGAGGGCTTCCGCTGTTTGCTTTCTCTCCTCCTCCGTCATTTTCTCGGGCTTTCTGGCCTTTTCGAGGAGCTCCCGGTTGGCCCTCCGCTTCCTTTCTCCGTTTTGGAGCATTAGGAAGAGGGTCAGCGCGAGGAGCAGTCCTGTCGCAAGGAGAATCAGGGGCAGGGTCGGGAAGCTCTTTCCCACCGGCCCGGGCATCTCCTCGGTTTCCGTTGTCAGGGGCCGGTTCGTATCCTCCGGGAGCCTCTCGTCGGTTTCGCGGGGCTCGCTCTCCTCCGGATTCTCCGGCTCGGTCACGGGGGCCTCGGTTTCCTCCCCGTCCGTATCCCCTCCGGGGCTTGGCCGGAAGGCGTTTCGGTAGGGCGGCGTGACCTCCACTGTCATCCATCCGTAGCCGTCGACCCAGATCTCCACCCATGCGTGGGCGTCGTTATCGTGCACCTCGGCGGTATAGGCCGCCTCGGGCATCCATTCCGTATTCGTTCGTTCCGACGCGGCGGTGAAATCGTGCGCGATGTATCCCTCCACGTAGCGCGCGCTGTATCCGAGTCTCCGGAACAGCAGCGTGGCGGCGGTGGCGAATTGGACGCAGTAGCCCTCCCGGGAGAGGAGCAGAAATTCCTCCACCGAGTCGGCGGAGGTCGGCGCCGGCGGGTTCAGGCTATAGGCATAGTTCTCGGCGAGGTATTCCGCGACGGTATCGGCGATATCCTCCGCGTAGATCGCCGCGTCATCCTCCGGCAGGTAGTAGAAGGTCGTTTCCTCCCCGTTCGACAGCACCGCTGTTCCGTTCAGCAAATAGGAGGGGGTCACGTTCGCCGTATGGGGGTAGGTTTTGAAGTACTGGGCGATATCGGTCTTTTCAAAGAGGTCAACGACGGTTTCCTCGATGGCGCGGGTATGCTCGACCTCCCGATAGAGGGAGGCGACGTAGCTTGCGTATCGGTAGCCGATATCCCGCACCGCCTCTCCGTTTTTGATGTTCTTCGACAGCATCCGCGCTAGCGCGTTCCCCGACAGGTGGTCTGAGTCCCCGTCGACGAGCCAGAGGCACCACCTATGATAGGCGTCGAGGAAGATTCTCATGTTCTGCCGCTCGTATTCCCCCCGAACCCCGTCGGGGCGCAGGGAGACGGCGGAATAGCTTCCCGCCCTCGGCAGGGTCAGCGAGTTTGTCAGATAAATCCCGTCGTAGAGGACAGAATATCCCCCGGGATAGCTCCCTCCCGCGGCGGAGGTGACGTTCGACATGAGCATCGTGGGGATCGGGATGATCCGCCTCCCGGCGTGCGGGAGGACGAAAATTTCCTCCTCGGTAAGGCCGAGATCCCTCGCCGCCGTCGGCGTTGTGAGGAGGGGATCGACGCGGTCGAAGAGAGAGAGGAATTGCCTTGTAACCTCCGCGGCGTTGGGCATTCGGTAGGTATCCTCGTTATCCTCCGGCGGCGTCCACTTGTTGTCCGCAAGCTCGGCGCCGATCCATTCCCTCAGATAGAGCGGGGCGGCGCTTTCCGCCGCGACGTCAAGGATTTTCTTTCCGCTGAAGCGCCGCGGGGTGGCGGTGGTGTCCCGCTCCGCCGTCCCGTCCTCTCCCAGAAGCTCCACGCTCTTTCCCTCCGCAATCATGGTAAGAAGCTGTCGGATGGGCTCGATTTTGTTCAGAATCGCCGGAATCGGCCTCCACGGGGAGGTGAGGAGCAGGGCCGAGGGGAGGAGCAGGAGTCCCGCGAGAAGGAGGGCTGTGAGTCCGAGAAGGCCGGAATGGGCCCTCTCCCGGCTCCTCTTTTCCCCAACCCGCATGGCGATCGCCGCCGTGAGGGCCGCGAGGAGGAGGCAGAAGCCGACGCTGATATCCGGCATATTGTAGGCGAAAAAGGGCGAGAGAAAGAGCACCGAGAAGAGGAGCAGGGGGAGCAGTCTCACCTTCCGGCGCATCGGCAGAGAATAGAAGGGGCAGAGGAGGAAGGCGAGGGTGAAGAAGATATCGAAGGAGGTGACCGCCGGGAAGCCCTGCAGGGAAACGAGGGGGAGGAAGCCGAGGGCTTCCACGCGGGCCATAAAGGCGTTGTAGACCGTCGCTCCGCTCCCGACGAGAATCTGCAGCGGGGGCAGTCCCGACAGCAGAAAGGATTCCCCGAAGGCGGCGATAAGGAGCAGCAGGCCGAAAACGAAGGTTTTCCCGGAATGCAGAAGAAGGAAATTGACCGCCATAAAGAGGAGCACCGGGAGGAGGATTGCCGGGAAGGAGGCCCCGATTTTCAGCGAGTCGTTGACGAGGAGACAGAGTCCGAGGACGGCGCATCCCGCGACAAGAAAGCGCCCGAGCGCCGCGAAAAAGGCCGACAGCTGGGGGTGATTCGGGGTGACGACCGCCCTTACTCTTTCGTTTTCATCGGCGATTTTTTTCATACCGATTCCCTCCCTTCTCCGAGCGGGGGCACGGTGTGGACGATTCCCGCCGCCGCAAGGCGCGTGCGGAGCGCGGCAAAATCCCGCCGGTATTTTTCCTTTTCCTCGCCGTCAAGAAGGTAGGAGAGGTCGATGAGGCAGAGGGTGAAGGCCTCGGGGCGGCAGGAGGAGAGCGCGGCGCGGATCTGCCCCTCGGTCTCGGGGGAGGCGTAGGGCAGGACGAGCAGAAGGGAGGCCTCCTCGGTGAGGGAAGCCGGCAGGGCGGCAAAGGAGGGCGGGGTTTCGGAGGAGGAAATCCCGCAGAGGAGGGTCGCGAGGCCCTCGGCGGAGAGCGGGTCGCTGAATTCCGCGGTTCGGCACTGCCCCGGGAGGCTTTGCGCAGCCCTTTCCCTGTCTTGCCCTTCGCAGGCGGCCCAGACCAGCCGCCCGGCCGTTCCCTTTTCGGCGGCGATGGCGGCGGCGGTGAAGGCCTCGTCGGCGACGCGGTCGTCGGAAGCGCTTCTTACAAAGGGCGGGAAGGCGTAGGAAAAACGCCCTCCGAAGCCGCAGAGGATCGTCAGCGTATTCTTTTTTTCATTGACGGGATTTTTCACCTGCAGCTCCTCGGTTTTGGTGGAGAGCTTCCAGTGGATGGACTTGATTCCGTCCCCGGGACGGTAGGCGCGGATGTCCCCGTAGCCGTTTGAGGCTCCCACCTCGGTGAGGGGCCTCGGCTTTTCCCCTTCCTCCGTAAGGGAGAGCAGTGCGGGAAGCGGCGGGAGTCGGCGGGGCGGGACGGTGATTTTCACGGCGCAGGGGATTCTTTTTCTCAGCGAAAAGAAGCGGAAGAGATCGCTGAGAAGCAGCTCCCCCATTCCGACGGTATAAAATCCGTGATAGAGAAATTTGACGGGTAACAGAAAGTCGCAGTGGGAAAAGGGCGGCAGGGGGAAGCGCTTCCTCTCCTTTTCAATCCGCACGCCCTCCCCGTCGGGGACCGCGAGGTATCCCTCGGCGAAGGGCAGGGGAAAGGGCCCCCGGTTGACGACCCGCGCCGTGAGATAGAGGGTTTTCCCCTTTTCCACCCGTTCCGGCCTCTCGGACAGGGAAGAGGAGACCATGCGGGCCGAGAGGAGAAAGAGGAGCAGATCGGCCACCGGCAACAGGAGGAGAAAGAGCAGGGCGACGGAGGAGAGGGGGGAGCGGAAAACCTGCGTAAAAACGGTGGTCGCGAGGAGCAGGAGCAGATAGAGGAAAAATCCGCCGCGAAGCGCGAAGGGAAGGCGGCGGGTCTCCGCTCCTTTTCCCGTTTGGGCGGGCCTTTTCTCTTTCTTCATACCGTTCTCCCCCGCTCCTTGGCAAAGAAGGGCACCGGCGTTTCGCCGAGGATACGGTCGAGGATTCCCTCGGCGTTTTTCCCCTCGGCGGCGGCTTCCCTTGTCAGGCAGACTCTGTGGGAGAGCGTCTCCTTATAGAGGTTCGCGACATCCTCCGGGACGACGTAGGCCCGGTGGGAGAGAAGCGCGGCGGCGCGGCTGAGCTTCATCAGCGCGAGGGAGGCGCGGGGGCTGGCTCCGAGGGAAAATTCCGGCCTTGTGCGGGTGGCCGCGACGAGGGAGACGACGTAGCGCTCGATTTCGGGGGCGACGCGGATTTTCTCGGAGCAGGCGATGAGCGCCCGGACGGTGTTCTCATCCCCGACCGGGGAGACGTTTTCGATGGGGTCTCCGCTCTTTCTTGCGCGCAGAATGGCGACCTCCTCCTCCTCGGTGGGGTAGCCCATGCGGATGCGGAGCGAGAAGCGGTCAAGCTGTGCCTCGGGCAGGGGATAGGTTCCGACGAATCCGGCGGGATTCTGCGTGGCGATGACGAAGAAGGGGTCGGGGATGGCGTAGGTCGTCCCGTCGACGGTGACCTGCGCCTCCTCCATCGCCTCCAGCAGGGAGGACTGCGTCTTCGGGGAGGCGCGGTTGATCTCGTCGGCCAGCAGGATGTTGGTGCTGACGAGGCCCTCCTGAAATTCAAAATTTTCGGTTTTCCGGTTGTAGATGTTGAAGCCTGTGATATCGGAGGCCATGACGTCGGGGGTGAATTGCGCGCGCTTGAAGCGCAGGCCCGCCGCCTTCGCGAGGGAGGAGGCGAGGGTGGTTTTTCCGACTCCGGGGACGTCCTCGATCAGGACGTGTCCTCCGGCGATTAAGGCGCAGAGGAGGAGCGCCGTTTCCCTTTGTTTTCCGGTGATGACCTTGTCCACCTCGGCGCGGATGGCGTCGGCGGTTTGGCAGGCGGCGGCGAAGCGATCGGGAGAAAAGGCGGCATCGTTCATGGGAAGGCTCCTTTCGGGCATTACGTTTGAATTTTTTTGGAATTTTTGGGGTTAGAGTTGTCCGGGTTTGCGGATTTTGCATTTGCCCGGGCGTTCCGGGGCTTTAGAATTGGTTGGGAGCCGGATTTTCTGAAATTTTCCGGGACTTTCCGGGGCCTTTCGGATTTCTTCTGTATTTATCCGGTGGTTCGGGATTTGTCCGGGATTTTGCGAGTTTTTTTGAAAATTACCGGGATTTTTCGGAAATCCGGCGGAAATCCGGGGTCCCCGGCGGGGATTTCTTTTATTATACCATAGAGCGGGGGGATTTTTCAATAGCTTTATGAAAATAAAGCAAAACCGATTGAAAAAAGGAAAAAACTGTGGTATAATAATGTCGTCGGGCCGGGCCGGGCAACGCCCGGGGTGTACGCGGTTTTGCGGTGGTTATTGTCTGCGGGCAGAGGCGCGGGGCAGGTGCCGGGCGCGTTTGCGCGGGTGCGCCGTTCGCGGCAGGTGCCGGGTCGGGTGTGTTCGCGCTGGTTTACCGCCGGGCAACGCCGGGTGCGTTTGCGTGATTTTGCTGTTTTTGGGCGGGCGCGGGTGCGCTGACGGTCGGTTTGCAACCGAAGAAAGGATTTTTTATGGGAAAATGGATTCTGATTCTTGTCGCCGTTCTTTTCGGCTTGGCGCTTCTCTTTTTTCTTCTTCTCTTCCTCCTCTCCCGCCGCTTTTTCGGGCCGGGGAAAACCTATGATGTGACGAAGGCCCTTTCCGACAGCCCGGAGCTCCTCGCCCGCGTTCTCTCCGACCGTGAAAAGGTCGCCTCCTATCCCTCGGAGGAGGTCTCGGTCGTCTCTTTCGACGGTCTGACGCTTTTCGGGAATCTCTACCGCTCTCCCTGTCCGGCGGGCCGTGTCGTCCTTTGTATGCACGGCTATCACTCCGCCGCCTCCTCCGACTTTTGCGGGGCGCTCGATTTCTTCCTCCAGAACGGCTTCGACGTTCTCGCGGTGACTCAGCGCTGTCACGGGAAGAGCGGGGGACGCAGCATCACCTTCGGCGTGAAGGAGCGTTACGACTGCCGCACGTGGTGCGAATATCTTTTGAGCCGCTTCGGGGAGTCCACCGATGTTGTCCTCGACGGCGTTTCGATGGGTGCGACCACCGTTCTGATGGCCTCCGACAGGGAAATTGGGCTTCCCTCAAACGTCCGCGCCGCCATTGCCGACTGCGGCTTTACCTCTCCTTGGGAGATTGTCTGCGACGTGGCGAAGAAGACCTACGGCCTCTCGGGGAAATGGATTCTTGAGCCCTTCCGCCTTGTGACGCGGCTTGCCGCCGGGTTCGACATGAAGGGCGCCTCGGCGACGGACGCGGTGGCGAGGGCCTCTTTCCCGATTTTCTTCGCCCACGGAAGCGGCGACGATTTCGTTCCCTTTGCGATGAGTCAAAAGAATTTTGAGGCCTGTTCCTCCGAGTGCCGGCTTTTCTGCGCTGAGGGGGCGGGGCACGGTCTGAGCTTCCTCGTCGAGGAGGAGCGCTACAAGTCGGAGTGTATGGAATTCCTCGGGAAGTTTTTGCGGAACAAGTAAGCAGAAAGTGAATAAACGGAATCGCCTGTCCGCTGAGAAAATGCGGGCAGGCGATTTTGGGCTTTGTGGAACCGGGCGCGTCTTTTGGCGGTGTGGCCTTTCTTGCGGTTTTTGAGGCGCGGTACGCGGCAGGTAGCGGGGCCCTTTTTGCGGTTTTTGCGCGGCGCGGGGCAATTGCGCGGCGCTGGGCCGGGTTCGTTTTTCGGGAAATTGGGGCCGAGAACGGGCGGCGCGGGGAGTTTTTGGCCGGTTGGCCGGGGCCGGGTAGTTTGCTCCTTTTTCAAAGAAAAAGCCCGCCCGCAGGGTTGCGGGCAGGCGATTTTTGCGGCCTTGCGGGGGGGCGGGGCGCTTTACGCCGTGGCGACCTTTTTCTCCTTGTCGGCCTTCGGCATGGCTCCCATTTTCTGCTGTGCCATGACGAGCTTATAATAGATCCCTTTGTTTTCCAGCAGCTCGGCGTGGGTTCCGAATTCCGCGACGCGCCCGTGGTCGAGCACCAGCAGCTTATCGGCGTTTCGGAGTGTGGAGAGCCGATGGGCGATGGCGAGGGTCGTCCGGTTGCGCACCAGCTTCTGCAGGGCGTCCTGTATCAGCTTTTCTGTCTCGGTATCGAGCGCCGCCGTCGCCTCGTCGAGGATCAGGATCTTGGGATTGTGGATGATGGCGCGGGCGATGGCGATGCGCTGGCGCTCTCCTCCCGAGAGGGAGTATCCGTTCGCTCCGACGACGGTATCGTATCCCTGCGGCAGATCCATGATGAAGTCATGCGCGTTGGCGGTCTTCGCGGCGTTGACGATATCCTCGTCGCTGGCTCCCGGGCAGGCGTAGGCGATGTTCTCCCGGATTGTTCCGGCAAAGAGGAAGGTCTCCTGCAGCACGACGCCCATCTGTGACCGCAGAGCCGCCTGCGAGATATCCCGAATATTGACCCCGTCGATCTCAATCGCTCCGTTGTTGACGTCATAGAGCCTCATGATGAGGTTGATCAGCGTGGTCTTTCCGGATCCGGAATGCCCGACGATTCCGATCATCTCCCCGGGGTGAATGTCCACCGAGACGTTGGTCAGCACCGGGTCGTAGCTCTCGTATCCGAAGGTGATGTTCTTGACCTTGATTTCCCCTTCAATCTTGATGTCGATCGGCAGTCCGATGTCCCCGACCTCCGGCGTCTCCTCCATAATCTCAAACACCTTGCTCGCGGAGGTCAAGAAGCGCGAGACGTTTCGCGGGACGGAGGTCATCCAGACCAGCGGGGAATAGACGATGTTTGCGTAGGCGTTGATCTGGTGCAGGGTTCCGAGGGCCATGGCCCCCCGGAAGAGGAGCATATTTCCATAGAAGAGAATCAGATAGCTTCCGAGCCGGATGGCGAAGGAGACGATCGGGAAGAAGGTATCGAAGAGCATTTCGTTGCGCTCGGTCTGCTTCGCGCTTTTCATGCTTGTCTGCCGGAAGCGCTCGACCTCGTTCTTCTCCTGCCCGTAGCACTTGACGACCCGGATTCCGCTGAAGGTGTCCTGCAGCTGTCGGTTGACCTTGTTTTCCAGATTCCATCCTCTCCGGTTCTTCAGGTTCATCGTCGACCAGAATTTCTTCACGAGGAAGACCGAGAAGGGCACCGGCACGAAGATGAAGAGGCACATCAGCGGATTGATGGTGAGCATGACGATGAGGGCGACCAGAAAGGAGACTCCCTGCACGAAAATGTTCGGGAGCTGATTGGTGACGAAATCCTGCATGACGCCGGTGTCGGTATTGACCCGGCTCATCAGATCCCCCGTCGAACGCCTCTGGAGCGAGGAGAGGGAGAGGGATTCCAGCTTTTCGTAGAGCAGGTTTTCCAGCATCTGGATAAACCGGTTTCCCGAGAGGGAAGAGAAGCGGGATTGCAGGACGCTGAGGGCTCTCTGGAAGAGGTCGATGGAGACGATGGCGACGACGATCAGCAGAAAGCCCGCCCGGTCGCCGCTCGCGGTTCCGGTCAGCGGTTCGAGGTATCCGTTGACGGCCTTTGCCTCGATCCACGGGACAACGAAGGAGAAAATGACGCTGAAAATGGCGACGATGAAGGGGAAGCACATCATCAGGCGCAGGCCCTTGGTCATCGCGAACATTTTCTTATAGACCTCCCACTTGTCCATGCAGTAGGGGCAGATGGTGGTGTTGTTCACGTAGGGGCGTCCGCATTTCGGGCAGAAGCGCTCCGGGAGGCTGTTGGTAATGGGTTCGGAATCGGGCTGCTCGCAGAGGATTTCGCAGGCGCGGAGAATCACCGAATAGCGTGCCAGATTTCTTCCCGAAATGAAGCGGCAGATGAGGCGGGAGACGCCTTCTGTGCGGACGTAGAAGCCGCAGCTTCCGTACATGACCTCAATGCGGAAGTCGTCGGAGCCTGCGAAGGGGACGCGGAGGAGCAACTCCCCGTCGAGCAGCTTATAGAGGGCGCGGTTGGTTACGGCAAGGAAGCCCTTGACGAAGCGTTCCCCTTCGATGTTGTAGGGGACGCAGTACATCAGTCCTTCGCCTTTAGAGACGTCGGCAAGGGTTCTTGCGTCTGCCTCCGGCAGATCGTACATCAGTTTCATGACGCTACCGTCCTTTGAAAAATTTTTCCCGGGGTCTCAGAGATAAATCTCGATTTTCCGGTAGCTGGCGGAATCCAGCTTTTTCGGGTCGGAGACGGTGAAGCAGTTTCCGTCGATGTCGTTTATGTAGACCTTCCCGTCGGTCATGGCGCGGATATTGCTGAAGGGATTGTTGATGACGAAGACGATGTGTCCCGCCGTCGTCTCGCAGTCCCAATAGGAATAGCCGAACTTTTCCTTGACCGAGCCGATTTTGAGAATTTCCGGCGTGAAGTAGCGGCGGTCGAGCTCCTCCGCAAAGAGCCTTTGCGTCTCCTCGTCGAAGTCGGAGGCGTGCCGGATCATGCCGATTTCGTCGCCGTGCTCGTTCTTGATGACGCTGATTTCCCGCACCGAGAGGAATTCGTCGGGGGCGGTGATCGGGAAGGAGCGGAAGACGGCGACGCGCTCGAAGCGCTCAACCTCTCCGCTTTCCCCGCGCAGCTCCATTGAAATCAGTCCTCCCTCCGAGCGGAAGAAGGAGGCGTTTTCCGGCGTCAGTCTTATCGACGTCCGCTTTCCGTCGTCAAGGTTGATTCCGTCGTCGAGCAGCTCGTCCTTTTTTTCCTTTTCGTTCATTTCGGCGTTCTCCTTTACATTCCCTGAAGCACGCGCTTCATGGATTCCGCCTGCAGCTTGTAGAGGCGGTAATAGGTTCCCTCTTTCTCAATCAGCTCGGAATGGGTTCCCATTTCGGTGACGCATCCGTTATCGATGACCATGAGAAAGTCGCAGTCCTTTAAGGTGGAGAGGCGGTGGGCGATGGAAATGGTGGTACGGTTTTGGCTGAGGCGCTCCAGCGCGAACTGGATCTGCCGCTCGGTTTCGGTGTCCATGGCGGCGGTCGCCTCGTCGAGAATCAGAATTGAAGGATTGAGGAGCAGGGCGCGGGCGATCGAGATGCGCTGACGCTCACCCCCCGACAGCGATCGGCTTCCGGCTCCCACCACCGTTTCGTATCCGTCGGGCAGGGCCATGATGAAGTCGTGGGCGTTGGCGGCCCTTGCGGCCTCCATGACCTGTCCGATGTCGGCGTCCGGCTTTGCGTAGCGGATGTTGTCGGCGATGGTTCCGTGGAAGAGGAAGATTTCCTGTGAGACGATGGCGATGCTCTTTCTGAGCGACTCGGAGGCGATGTTCTTGACGTTGACTCCGTCGATTTCCACCGATCCGGAGATGACGTCATAGAGCCTTGTGATGAGGTTTGCGATGGTGCTTTTCCCGGATCCGGTATGCCCGACGAGTCCGACGTGCTGTCCCGGCTCGATCTTGAAGCTGACGTCCTTTAAAATCGGGCGGTTGGGGGCGTAATGGAAGCAGACGCGCTTGAATTCGACGCTTCCTCTGACCGGGTCGATGCTGACGGCGTCGGGGGCGTCGGCGATTTCCGGCACGGTGTCGAGGATTTCAAACATTCTCTGCGCCGAATTGACGACGTCGGTCATCTGGTTTGTGAAGTTGGTGAAGAAGTTGAGGGGGCCGAAGATCATTCCGAGGTATCCGAAATAGGTGGTGAATTCCCCGTAGGTCATTCTCCCTCCCATGACCTCAATTCCTCCGAAGCCCCAGATGGCCTTGCTCGACAGGGCGATGAGGAGGGCGACGACCGGGAAAATCGAGATATGGATTTTATTGGAGGCGATATTGGCCTGCATGAGCCGCTCGGTGTACCTGTGGAAGCGGTTGGTTTCGTCGGTCTCTCTTGCGAAGGCCTTTACCACCCGGATTCCGAGGAGGGAGTCGTTCAGCATGGCGTTGAGATCCGATCCCCTCTTCCAGATTTTCCCGAAGGAGCGCCAGAGGCGGGGGAGGGAAAACTTGAAGATAAGAACGATCAGCGGGACCGGAATAAAGACGATGAGGGTCAGTCTCGGGTTCATCGAAAAGAGGAAGATCGTGAGTCCGATGAAGTTGAGGCTGTTGATGACGAGGTTCGGGATCCCGTCGACGAAGAACTGCCGGACCTTGGCGGCGTCGTTGTTGACGCGGTGGACGATCCGCCCGGTGGGATTCCGGTTGAAATAGGACATCGAGAGGGTTTGCAGGGCCGTGAAGATGTCCATTTTCATTCTCTGCGTGACGCGTGCCGAGAGCTTATGGTTGGCGCGGTTCTGGATGATGCTGATGGCGAGGGAGAGCAGGGCGGTGGCGAAGATGACGCCGACGACCGCGACGACCCAGTGCTCGCTGTGGAGCTTCCCGAGGGTTCCCTCGGCGTTCGGTGGGGTGATGACCTGGTCGAAGAGAACCTTACCGTTTAAAATCGGGTTGATGAGGGAGATCATCGAGGTGAGGATCATACAGACGATGACGGTGATCATCAGCGGCTTATAATCGGTGCAGTATCCGAGCAGGCGCTTGAAGATGGCCTTTCGGTTGGTGCAGTACTTGCAGATTCTCCGCTCCTGATCCTCATAGACCCTTCCGCATTTGGGGCATTTGAGGTTGAACTGGTCGAACAGCGGGTCGTCGTCGCTCAAGACTTCTCCCTGCTGGAGCCGTTCGAGGATATCGATGAAGGCAAAGAGCCTTTTCTTTTTGGCGTTGGTGCAATAGGCGAGGACGACGGTTTTGAGATCCTTCCCGTGTGCGATGCGCTGTTTCCTCGCTTCCTTCCACTCAAGCCCCGGGTCGGGGACGAAGGGGGCTCCCTCCCGGGCCAGCAGGCGGTTGGAGGAGACGAAGTTATCGACGTACCACCCGGTATAGGCATTCAGGTCAAAGGTGGTATAGTGGTCGAAGGAAGCACGGGGCTTCGTTTTGTCGTGGGGGTACTTTTCGTCCTCCGACACGTGGTCTGACGAGGAGAAGCGGTGGAGAATCCCCTTTTCCCGGTCGGCAATCAGCCAGCACTCTCCGTAGTTTCCGTCGACGTTCAGGTCGAGGGAAACCAGGGCATAGATGGAGTTCTCGGATATTCCCTTTTCTTTAAGGGCCGAGAGAAGCTCCGGCGTCGGTCGTTCAAGCGGTAAAATGACAATCATCTCCTTTTGAAGGACTTACGGGTGCCTCTGTAAGAAACGAAGCAAAATTTCACTTTGGGTATCATACAACATTTTTCCTCTAAAGTCAACCCATTTTCGAAAATTTCCAAAAAAATTTCTCCTCCTGAGGCTACCGGCCTGAGGCCGGTGGCATACATTTAATCTATAATCTGAAAAAATCCGACAGAGGTCTCGCGTGAGGAGAGGGGAAAACGTGTTTTTTTGATCTGGGGGGATTTTCGGCGCGGCGGATGGGCCGGGCGTGTGCGGTCAAATTTGGCGGTGTGAGCATTTGGCCTTTCTCGCGGCGGTACGTTTTTTGGCGGGCCTTTCGGAAAACGAAAAATCCTGTGCGGCGGGAAACGAAAAAAGCCCTCCGTGGGGTGGAGGGTTTTTCGCGTGTTTCTGCCGGGCGTCTTTTACAGCTCCGCGACGGCTTCGACCTCGACCAGCACGCCCTTCGGCAGGGCGGCGACGGCGACGCAGCTCCTCGCCGGTTTCCCGGGGAAGAAGGATTCATAGACGGCGTTGAAGGCTGCGAAATCCTTCATATCGGTGAGGTAGCAAGTGGTTTTGACGACGCGGGCGAGGGAGCTTCCGGCGGCTTCGCAGAGGGCGGCGAGGTTTTTCAGCGCCTGCTCCGTCTGCTCCTCCACCGTTTCCCCGACGGTTTTTCCTGTGGCGGGGTCGAGGGGGATCTGCCCGGAGGTAAAGAGGAGATTTCCGCTGACGATGGCCTGTGAATAGGGGCCGATGGCGGCGGGGGCGTTCTTCGTTTCAACGGTTTTCATTGGTTTTTTCCTTTCTTTTCAGCGCATGGTTCTTTCGGCGTGCGGGTTTAGCCGCGAGGTCTTTTTGGTGTGTAGTCCTTTCGGCGTATGGCCCTTTTGATGTGCTGTCCTTTCGGTGTGCACTTCTTTCTGCGTGCGGTTTTTCGGCGTTCGTTTTTTTCGGCGTGTAGTTTTCCGGTGTGCGGTTCTTTCAGTGCGTCAGCGCGTCTTCGATCAGAATCGAGCAGAGCTCTTCGTAGTCGATGCCGACGGCGGCGGCCTCGCGCGGCAGGAGGCTGAGCGGCGTCATTCCCGGCAGGGTATTGGCCTCCAGGCAATAGGGAATCCCCTCCGCGAGGATGAAGTCGATCCGGCAGTAGCTCCCGAGTCGCAGAAGGCTCGCGACTCTCAGCGCCGTTTCGGCGAGGGCGCGGCTTTCCTCCTCGGTCAGCACCGGCGGGCAGATATCCTCGGTGGCGCCCGACTGGTACTTGTTTTTGTAATCGTAAAAGCCCGATTTCGGGATGATTTCGACGGGGGGAAGCGGTTTCCCGCGCAGGATTCCGACGGTCATCTCCCGCCCGACGATTTTTTTCTCAACAAGAATTCGGTCCTCGTAGGCGAAGGCCTCGGCGAGCGCCTCGCTCAGCTCCTTTTCGGTATCGACCATCGAGACGCCGACCGAGGAGCCGCAGGAGCAGGGCTTGACGACGCAGGGCAGGCCCACTTTGGCAAGGATTTCCTCCTCGCGGCAGTTTTGCCTTGTGACGGTGAGTCCCTCCGCCATCGGGATCCCCTCCGCCGTGAGGATGCGCCGGGTGATGTCCTTATCCATCGCGAGGAGGCTTCCGATATAGCCGCTTCCGGTGTAGCGAATTCCGTGGCAGTCGAGGAGGGCCTGCAGCTGTCCGTTTTCCCCCATGGCCCCGTGGAGGGCGAGAAAGACGGCATCGGCGAGTTGGCAGATTTCCAGCACGTTTTTGCCGATTAAGGCCTCCCCGTTTCCGCTCTTTTCCTTCAGGGCGGCAAGGTCGGGGGCGACGGGGGGAATGGTATAGAACCGGTCGGTTCTGTTTGTGAAGAGGGCGGGGAGGTTCTCCTCCTCCGTGCCGAGGTAGACGTCGACGAGGGCGACGGTATGCCCCCGTTTACAGAGGGCGTTGGCGATCAGGCTTCCGGAATTGAGCGAAACGTCCCGTTCCGGGCTGAGTCCCCCGGCAAGTACGGCAATTTTCATGAAAACAGGTCCTTTCGGAAGAAATTTGAGGGGTGCGGGCTTTTGGGGCCGCCGTGCGCAAGAAACGCGGCTTCGGTGGGCTTTTGGGGGGTAGCCGTGCACAAAAACGTGGGTTCGGCGGGCTTTTGGGGTAGTCGCACACAAGAAACGTGGTTTCGGCGGGTTTTTGGGGCCGCCGCACACAAGAAACGCGGTTCCGGCGGGCTTTTGGGGTCGCCGTGCGCAAGAAACGCGGTTTCGGCGTTTTTTGGGGGTAGCCGCACACAGCAAACCGAGCTTTTGCGCTTCGTCAGCGGCGGAGGATATCCCCTTCCTTTGCGCCGCCGGGGATCGGCAGGAAAAATTTCATTTTGGGATGCGGCGCCGAGGTTAGCGGGGCCCCGTCCTCCCCGATGAGGGAGGTGACGGTGAAGGGTCTTCCGACCTTCCCTGGGGTGAGCAGCTCCACTTCTTCCCCGAGGGAGACCTTGTTGCGCTGGACAACCTCCGCAAGGCCGGTTTCGGGATCGTATGCGGCCACCACGCCGATATAGGATTTTTCGCGGATATAGCCCCGGTCGGGGGTGACGTAGGGCTCCTTCTCCGGGGAGTTGAAGAAGAATCCCGTTCCGTATTCCCGGTGGCTGACGCTATCAAGCTCCTCCCGCAGGGCGGCCTCAAGGGCCGGCTCCAGCGTCTCATTGGGATGGGCGAGGGAAAAGTCGAGGGCCATGCGGTAGGCGTTGGCGGTGACCGCCGCGTAATAGGCGCTCTTCATGCGCCCTTCGATTTTGAGGCTGTCGACCCCGGCTTCGACAAGCTCCGGGATATGGGAAATCATGCAGAGGTCGCGGCTGCTCATGAGGAAGGTTCCGCGTTCGGTTTGCTCCACCGGGAGGCGCTCCCCGGGCCGGGTCTCCTCCTCGATTTCAAAGAGGGAATAGCCCCAGCGGCAGGGCTGGGCGCAGTTTCCCCGGTTGGCGTCCCGGCCTGTGAAATAGTTTGAGAGCAGACAGCGCCCGCTGAAGGAGACGCACATCGAGCCGTGGATAAAGACCTCCAGCTCCATTTCTTTTGTGGTGCGGCGGCGGATTTCTCGGATTTCCTCCAGCGTCAGCTCCCGGGCGAGGACGACGCGGGAACAGCCGAGGCGGCGGTACTGCTCGGCGGCCTTGGCGGAGACGACTCCCGCCTGCGTCGAGACGTGGATTTCGACGGCGGGAAGGGCCTCTTTCACCTCCGCGATCACCCCGAGGTCGGCGGCGATGACGCCGTCGGGCGGGCAATCGGCAAGGGAGGCGAGGGTGGCGCGGAGCTCTTCGTATTCCTCCTCATGCGGCAGGACGTTCAGCGCGAGGTAGAGCTTTGCCCCGGCGGCGTGGGTGAGCGAGACGGCCTCCCTCAGCTCGGCGGGGGTGAAATTGTCGGCGGCGGCGCGCATACCGAAGCGCTTTCCGGCGAGGTAGACGGCGTCGGCTCCGTAGCGGAGGGCGGCGGCCAGCTTTTCGGGATTTCCCGCCGGGCAGAGCAGCTCCGGCCCTCTCCGGCTCACGTCGCCCCTCCCAAAGCCCCGGCCCTTTCCTCATAGTCGCAGGCCTCGAAGGGATAGTGATTCCGGGAGGCGTTTTTCTCGGCCTCCGACCCGGCGGGGGCGTAGAGGGTGAGGGCCGGGCAGTCGGTGAAGGCTCCCTCTCCGAAGGAGGTCGTTTCCTTCGGGATTACGACGGCTTTCAGCGCGGTACAGGAGCTGAAGGCATAGGCTCCGACCTTTGTGACCGTCTTCGGCAGGACGATTTCGGTCAGGGCGGTGCAGGAATAGAACATCTGGTCGGAGATTTCGGTGAGGGTGGCGGGAAAGGTCACCGCCGTGAGATTTTCGCATCCGTAGAAGGCGTATTTGTCGGCGCGTCGGAGGTTTTCCGGGAGGTTGAGCGTCGAGATTTTCGTCTTGTAGAAGCAGTAGCTCCCGATTTTGACGAGCGAGTCGGGGAGGTTGAGGCTTTTTATCGAGGAGTTTCGGAAGGCGTAGTCCCCGACCGTTTCCAGCCCTTCGTTGAAGACGACCTCCTCCAGAGCCGTCGTTCCCTCGAAGGCGTAGCGGTCGATGATGCGGAGCTCCTCCGGCAGGGTGACGCGTGTGACGGTTGGGTTGTTCTTGAAGACCGACTCCCCCAAAATCCGGACCGGGACGCCGGCGACGGTGGCGGGCAGGGAAATCTCGCTCCCGCTTTCGCTGTAGCCTGTGATTTCAGCATATGTGCTGTGCACCTCGACGGTGAATCCCCCGGTGACGACGGTGGATTTTTTCGCGTCGCTGAGAGGAGCTCCCCACGTTTCGACGGCGGGAAGGTCGTTCCCCTTCTTTCCGGCGCAGGCCGGTGCGGCGGCGAGCAGGCAGAGCAGGCCGACAAGGAGCGCGGCGGTACGGAGCAGGGAAGGGGTTGCGGTGCGTTTTCTCGCGTCCGTCCTTCTGGCGGCGGATTTCGCCGAATTTATCCCTTTGTCCGGGCCGTTTTTCCTCGTCCGGGCCGTTTTTCCGGAAACGGGCTTTTCAACCGTGCGATTTTCGGGCAAAATGTTTTCAGAAGGGCGTTTTTCAAGTATTCGATTTTCGGACGCGCGGTTCTCTTGAGAATATTTTATTAAAAATGAAGGATTTTTCATCGTGGAATCCTTTCTTCGCCCGGCGGGCGTCGGGCGTGCGATTGGTCTTCCTTCTATTATACCATCGAAGGCGGCGCTTGTCAAGAAAAGGTGGAAAAGTCTTCGGTAGCGTGCCGCGCTTCCGGTCGTGGGATGATTTCGCGGGAAAATGGGGTTCGCGGCACGTGGGCCGTTTTCTTCTCCGCTCCGGAAAATTTTCCATTCCGGAAAAAGTTACAACCTGTACTTGAAAAATTAGCTTTTATCTGCTATACTGTTGGGAAGTAACAGAAAGAGGTTGTCGGATTCATGAAATTGACGGCAAAATTCGTGAGAAAGCAGCTGGAGCATCTGAAGCCGCTGATTACCGGCTGCTCCATTCGCGCGGCCCGCGCGGCGCAGGACGCCATCGGCGAGCTGATTTCTCTTCCGCTCCGTCATGAGGAGCATTTCGATTATATTCGCTTCCGCAAATTCTTCTGCGGTATGCTGACTCCGGCGGCGAAGGCCCCCGGGAAGGCCGACGGCCCGATCGACGAGGAGGCCGCGATTCTCTATATCCACGGCGGCGGTTACGTGGCCGGGAACATGGAATACGCCCGGGGCTTCGGCTCGGTTCTGGCGACGCAGACCGGCCTTCGCGTCTATTTTCCCGCCTACCGTCTGGCCCCCGAGCACCGCTACCCGGCGGCCCTCCGCGACTGCCTCCACACCTACCGCTATCTCACCGAGACGGTCGGCATTCCCGCCGATAAGATGATTCTCTGCGGGGAATCGGCGGGCGGCGGGCTGATCTACAGCATCTGCGCGGTTTTAAAGAAGCGGGGCCTTCCCCTTCCGGCGGGGCTTGTGGCGATTTCCCCTTGGACGGATCTTACGCAGTCGGGGGAATCCTATCGCACCAACCGGGAGGTTGACCCCTCGATGACCCCCGAGCGGCTGGAATTTTTCGCCTCCTCTTACACCAACAACCCGCGCAATCCCCTCGTTTCTCCCCTCTTTTCCGACCTCGGCGGCCTTCCGCCTTCTCTGATTTTCTCCGGCGGGGACGAGGTGATGCTCGACGACGCGACGGCGCTTCACCGCCGCCTCACGGAGGCCGGGAGTCCGAGCCGACACATCATCCGGCCCGGAATGTGGCACGCCTACCCCGTCTACGGTCTTGCGGAGACGCAGGAGGATATGGAGGCGCTCTGCCAGTTTGTGAAGGAAAAGATTTCCCATGAAGAAAAATCTGAAGTGGATGAAGCTTGACAACGCGGCGAAGATCTACCCGGCGGCGAAGCGGAAGGACTGGACGAACGTTTTCCGCCTTTCCGTCACCTTTGCCGACCCGGTGGATCCTCACCTGCTCAAGGAGGCGCTGGATCGGACGGTTCCCCGCTTTCCCTCGATCGCCGTGCGTCTGCGGGCCGGGATGTTCTGGTATTATTTGGAGGAGCTTCCCGAAGCGCCCCCGGTCCTTCTCGAGGAGGAATACCCGCTGAATCGGATGTCCTTCCGGGCGATACGGAAATGCGCCTTTCGCGTGCTCTATTACCGCTGTCGCCTCTCGGTGGAATTCTTCCACTCGGTGACCGACGGCACCGGCGGGCTGATCTTCACGAAAACGCTGGCGGCGGAATATGTAAAATGCCGCTACGGGGCGACCTTTCCCTGCGGGGAGGGGGTTCTTGACGTGACGGCGCCGCCTTCCCCTTCCGAGCTTGAGGACAGCTTCGGGAAATACGATTCCCCCGTCGCGGCGAGCCGGAAGGAGGAGAATGCCTACCGTCTGACCGGCACGCGGGAGCCCGACCGCTTCCTCCACGTGACGACGGGGATTCTCGACGCCGGGGAAGCCCTTGCCAAGGCCAAAAGCCATTCCTCGACGCTGACGGTTTTCCTCGCCGCCGTCATGATGAAGGCCATCTACGACATTCAGAACGAAAAGGTTCACGACCCGAAAAAGCGCCGGGAGGTGCGGATTCTCATTCCCGTGAATCTGCGGCGGCTTTTCCCGAGCAGCACGCTGAGGAATTTCGCATCCTATATCACCCCCGGAATCGATCCGAAAATGGGGGATTACAGCTTTGAGGAGATGCTTCGGGTGATTCACCACAGTCTGGGGCTTGAGCTGACGCCGAAGAAGATGGCGGCGAAATTCACCCCCAACGTCCGCTCCGAGCGTCTGACGGTTCTCCGGATCATGCCGCTTTTCGTCAAGAATCTGGCGATGAAGCTGGTTTACAACGTCGTGGGGGAGAAGAAATCGAGCATCTGCCTTTCCAATCTGGGGGCGGTGACCCTCCCCTCCGGTATGGAGCCGTATGTGACCCGCTTCGACTTCGTCCTCGGCGTACAGGCCGATTCTCCCTGCAACTGCGGGGTATGCTCCTACGGCGGGAAGCTTTATATCAACTTTATCCGGAATATCCGGGAAGCGGAGCTTGAGAGACGCTTCTTTACCGAGCTTGTGAAAATGGGCCTCCACGTGACGGTCGAGAGCAACGAAAGAGGCTGACCGGCACCGCGCGGCGAAAGATGACCGGCGGGGCGCCGACCGGGAAAACGGCAACCGACGGACAATAGCCGACAAAGCGCCACCGGCGCGACCGTTAAGTGAACGACAGCCGACGTTCACCCTGACTTGAAAGGAATTCTTATGTACTGTTTCAAATGCGGCGTAGAGCTCGCCGACAGCGAAAAAAAGTGTCCCCTCTGCGGCACTCCGGTTCCCACCCTTGACGGGGAGAGAGGGGAAGCGGGGAAGGAGGCGGCCCCTCCCTATCCGCCCTACCCCGGGGAGGTGAGCGAGGGCATCCCGCGCAACGGTCTTCTCTTCGTGCTTTCCTGCCTCTTTTTCCTCCCCTTCTGCCTTTGTCTGCTCTGCGATATGAAGATCAACGGGGAAGTCGTCTGGTCGGGGTACGCCTCCGGGGCGCTGGCGCTTCTCTACGTGATCGCCGTTCTGCCCTGCTGGTTCCGCCGACCGAATCCCGTGATTTTCGTCCCGGTCGATTTTGCGGCGGCGGGGCTCTACCTCCTCTATGTCAATTTCGCGACGGGGGGCCACTGGTTCCTCACCCTCGCGCTTCCGGTGCTGGGCGGGGCCGCGCTGATTACGACGGCGGTCGTCGCGCTTCTGCGCTATACGCGGGGCGGGGAGCTCTTCATTCTGGGGGGCGCGACGCTCCTTGTCGGCGGGCTTTCGGTTCTTACCGAGGGGATGATCCGCCTGACCTTCGGGGTGCGGATGTTCCGCTGGTCGGTCTATCCGCTGACCGCCTGCACGCTTCTCGGCCTGATGCTTCTCGTCATCGGCATCTGCCGCCCCTTCCGGGAATCGCTGAAAAGGCGCTTCTTCTTCTGAGCGGCGCTGAGACAAAAGAAAAATCCCCCGCGGGAGAACCCTTCGCGAGGACTTGAAAATTTTCAAGTTCTGCCGGGTATCTCTTGCGGGGGTTTTGATTCTTTTGGAATCAGGCGGCGTCGGTTACCGACTCGTCAGCGGATTCGTCGGCGGATTCGTCGGCGGACTCGTCAGCGGATTCGTCGCCGGTCTCCTCGTCGGTCTCCTCGGAGGTCTCCTTTTCGGTGGCCGCCTCGGTTCCGGCCTGCGTCGAGGCCTCGGTTCCGGCGGCAGTGCCGGATTCCTTGCCGTTTCCGCCCTCCTTTGCGCAGGATGCAAAGAGCGCGGTCACCGCGATCAGCGCGGCCGCAAGCAGTACAGTCAATGTTTTTTTCATCTGTCTACCCAACCTTTCGGTAAAGATTTTCGGCGCGGAGCTTCCTTCCGCACCGATAACAGGATACCATACGGTTGTTAATCGCAAAATAACGGAGGTAAAATATTCTGTTGTCAATCGGTGAACTCCGTTCACGAAAAACCGCGAAACCGACTTCGGTATGAAAATAATGACAGAATCCCGTCCGGAATGTAAACAAAGAATGAACAGGCGAGGCTTTCCGGGGAAAAACGGGGATTTCGGGGAGGAAAGGGCGCGAGGGGCGGGGCGTTGGCGCAGGAAGCGACAGGGGACGGTGAAAAAAGGCCTCCCCGCGTTGGCTCAAGGGGTTTGCGACCTTGGGCTTGCGCGGGGAGGTGGAAAGTGTCGGGGTTCGGCGCGTCTTCCGTCACAGCGTGATGGTTTTGACGCCGAGGGCCTTCTTATATTCGACGAATTCGTCGTAGTTTCCGCTCCGGTCGGTATAGCTCCCGTCGTCCCGGATTTCAATGATCCGATTGGCGACGGTGTTCACGATTTCGTAGTCGTGGGAGGTGAAGAGCACGTTCCCCCGGAAGGCCGACAGGCCGTTGTTCACGGCGGTGATCGATTCGAGGTCGAGGTGGTCGGTCGGCTGGTCGAGGAGCAGGACGTTGGAGCCGAAGAGCATCATGCGGGAGAACATACAGCGCACCTTTTCCCCTCCCGACAGCACCTTCACCGGCTTGAAGACGCTTTCGTTCGAGAAGAGCATCCGTCCGAGGAAGCCCCTCAGATAGGTTTCGGTCTGATCCTTCGACCACCGTCTCATCCAGTCGAGAATCGAATCGTCGCAGCCGTTGAAATAGGCCGAGCTGTCGTGCGGGAAGTAGGAGAGGCTGATGCTGATTCCCCACTTGAATTCCCCGGAATCGGGGGTGATTTCCTCCGTCAGAATCTTAAACAGGGCGGTGATCGCCGTCTCGTTCCCGACGAAGGCGACCTTGTCTCCCTTTCCGAGGGTGAAGGAGAGATTCTTGAGGAGCGGCACGCCGTTTTCGGCATGGCAGAGATCGGTCACGGTGAGGATGTCCTTGCCGGGCTCCCGGTCCATATCGAATCCGATGAAGGGATAGCGGCGGCTGGAGGCCGGGATTTCCTCCACCGTGAGCTTGTCGAGGAGCTTTCTTCGGGAGGTGGCCTGCCGGGATTTCGACTTGTTGGCCGAGAAACGGGAGATGAAGGTCTGCAGCTCCCGGATTTTCTCTTCGTTCTTGCGATTCTGCTGTTTCATCAGCTTCTGCATCAGCTGGCTGGATTCGTACCAGAATTCGTAGTTTCCGACGTACATTTTGATGGCGCCGTAGTCGATGTCGACGATGTTGGTGCAGACGTTGTTGAGAAAGTGCCGGTCGTGGGAGACGACGAGGACGGTTCCGAAGTAATCGGAAAGGAAGTCCTCAAGCCAGGTGACGGCGTCGATGTCGAGGCCGTTGGTCGGCTCGTCGAGGAGGATGATGTCGGGATTTCCGAAGAGGGCCTGCGCGAGGAGAACCTTGACCTTTTCGCTCTCCTTCAGGGCGGTCATCGGCTCGTTCAGCACCGTTTCGGGGAGGCCGAGGCCCTGCAGCAGCTTCGAGGCGTCGGATTCCGCCTCCCAGCCGCCCATTTCGGCAAATTCTCCCTCCAGCTCGGAGGCGCGAAGGCCGTCCTCGTCGGAGAAATCCTCCTTGGCGTAGATGGCGTCCTTCTCCTTCATGACGTCGTAGAGGCGCTTATTTCCCTGAATCACGGTATCGAGAACCGTGAAGGCGTCGAAGGCGAAATGGTCCTGCCGGAGAACCGAGAGGCGCACCGTTTCGGGGATCGACACCGCGCCGCGGGTCGGCTCCAGCTCTCCGCAGAGGAGCTTTAAGAAGGTGGATTTTCCGGCGCCGTTCGCGCCGATGATGCCGTAGCAGTTTCCGGGGGTGAATTTCAGATCGACGTCCTTGAAGAGAAGCTGTCCGCCGAACTGAAAGGCGAGGTTGGTAACGGTAATCATGGGGGATGAGGGGTTCCTTTCGGTGAAATGGGTAAAATGGGAAAATAGAGAACAGGGGCGCGGGCGCGTTTCCGTTCCGTTCGCGGGGCTTCCGGCGGCGCGGGCGAAATTCCACGGCGCGGCGGCACAAAGCGGCGGCAGGCGCGGACACTTTCCGCTCCGGCGCTCGGGTGGCGCGGGGCTTCCGGCGGGCGGGTCGGGTTTCGCAAAATTTCGCGGCACCGGCGGCACAAAGTGGCGGAAGGCGCGGGCGCAAACATAAACAGTATACCATATTTCCCCCGCCGCGTCAAGAAAAATTGAAAAGAATCCTTCCTCCGGCGGCGGAAAGTGAATTTTTTTGAAAGAAAATCAAAAAAATCTTGTAATTGCCGTCAAAATGTTATATAATGGAATGAAGAACTGAAATTCAGGGAGGCTTTCATGAAGGTTTTTGTAACGGGTGTCAACGGTCAGCTCGGCCACGACGTGATGGACGAGCTTTTGCGCAGAGGGCATCATGCGACGGGGAGCGACCTCGCGCCGTCCTCCGATTTCCCGCGCTATCGCCCGGTCAATATCACCGAACCGGGCGCTGTGGATAAGGCGTTCTTCCGCATTCGGCCCGACGCCGTCATCCACTGCGCGGCTTGGACGGCGGTCGACGCGGCGGAAGACAACGTCGCGGCGGTTCGGAAAATCAACGTCGAGGCGACCGGGACGATCGCTTCCGCCTGCGCGAGAATCGGCGCCAAAATGATTTACATCAGCACCGATTACGTGTTCGACGGCACCGGGACCGAGCCCTGGAGCTCCGACCTCGACTGTCGGAAATTTACCCCCGTCAATGTCTACGGGGAGAGCAAGCGGGACGGGGAGCTCGCCGTGCAGGCGGTTCTCGACCGTTTCTTCATCGTCCGCATCGCTTGGGTGTTCGGCCTCCACGGCAACAACTTTGTCAAGACGATGCTGAAGGCCGGCCGTACCCACGATTCGGTGCGGGTGGTCAACGACCAGTTCGGCACGCCGACTTACACCAAAGACCTCGCACGGCTTCTCGTCGATATGATTGAGAGCGACAAGTACGGGGTTTATCACGCGACGAACGAGGGCGGCTTCATCAGCTGGTACGATTTCACGAAGGAGATCTACCGGCTGGCCAAGCTGGATACGGCGGTTCTCCCGGTCAGCACCGAGGAGTACGGCCTTTCCCGCGCGGCGCGGCCCTTCAACAGCCGCCTCGACAAGAGCGGCCTTGTGAAGGCCGGCTTTGTGCCGCTTCCGACGTGGCAGAATGCGTTGAGGCGCTACCTCACCGAGCTGAAAAAGAGTGGTTTTTAATCTCTTTGGCCGCTCCTTCGCCTTCTTTTCGGAGGCGCGGCAGTGGGAAAAGGCGCTTGCCCTCCTCGGGCGGGCGCTCCTTTCCCCTTTTTCGCTTGCGGCGCTTATTCTCCTGATTTTGTGCCTGAAAAAAGCCGCCGGGACGGGTGCGCGGCGGGGCAGGGAACGGCTTCTTCCCGCGTATCTCTTTTTTCTTCTTTCTCTCTACGTTCTGAGCCGTCCGGCGGGGGCCGTCGGGGATTTCCACTTTTCCTTCGGATACGTGCTTGAGGGAAGCGGCGGCTTTCACGAGACGCGGGTGCTTCTTGCGCTCCTCGATTTTCTGCTCTTCCTTCCGCTCGGGGGACTTCTGGTTCGTGCCGGGCGGGGCTGGGGACGCTATCGGGCCTCGCTCCTCGCGCTGACGTTCGGCTTTCTCCTTGAGGTGCTGCAATTCGCGCTGGGACGGGGGATCGGCTGTGTCGATCACTGGCTGATTTTCGGCTCCGGCGGGATCGCCGGGGTGCTTCTCGGGAGCGGGGCTTTCGCCTCCGGGAAGGCGCGGGGCAAGCGGTCGGGCGCCGGGGCGTAAGCGCCTCGAATCGGGCGGGGAAGAGCTCCTGCTGTGGCGCGGGAATTTTTGCTGAAACCGGGCGGGCTGGGAAACGGTGAAAAAGTGCCGGTGTGGGCCCGCGAAATGGCGAAAACACAACAAAAAAGCGCCGGACTCAAAGAAAAAGCCGGGCGGGTCGAAAGAAAACGGCAAAAAGCACCGGTGGCGGCGACTTATGGCCGCGCGGTGGGGCTGTTAAGAATTTTTCGCGCGAAGTGGTGCGAAGAAGAGGGCCGACGGGGCGCGAAACGGCGAAAAACGCGGCAAAATAAACCGCCGTGCGCGGGCGCGGTTCCGCGTGAAAACGACGTGGCAAAAAAGGCCGGTGGGCCGGGCGCGGTTCTGCGTGGAAACGACGTGGCAAAAAAGGCCGACGGGGCCGGAAAGCGGCAAAAAGCGCCGGTGTGGCCCGGGAAATGGCAAAAATGCGGCAAAAAATTTCGTGTGCGAACCGGTAAAATCAAAAAGAAAGGCGAACGACGCCATGAGCTTACAACTGAGAAGAAACCTTCTGATTATCCTCCTTGTTGCCACCGTTCTTTTCATCTGGGGCAATTCCTGCCTTTCCCGTGCGCAGTCGACAAAAATCAGCGATTTTGTCATGAACCTCCTCCACATTGAGCGGGATTCCGCCGGGACGCAGGTTCGCCCTGTTCGGAAAGCGGGGCATTTTACCGAATTTTTCGCTTTGGGCGGGGAATTTCTCCTCCTTTTCTCTCTGGAAAAGCTCTCTTCCCGTCGCCGTGGGCTTCTCCTCGCCTTCTGCGGGATGTTCTTTCCCCTCGTCGACGAAACGATTCAAATGTTCAACGACCGCTCCCCGGAGGTGCGTGACGTCTGGATCGATATCTTCGGCTTCTCCCTCGGCTGTCTCGTCGCCTTCCTTCTGCTCCTCCTCTTCCGCCGGATTGCCCGGAAACCGAAAAGATCTTCGCCTCCGGCGGTTTCTCCGTAAGGGCCGCCGGGCGAGCGCCCGGGGGCGTACCGGGATTTGCGCGAAGGGGGAAGCCTGCGGGCATTGGCTCCTGCGGTGCTGACGGTTTACGGCGTTGGCCGGGCCGCCGGGCCGGGATTTGAAACGAAAAATCGAAAAACCGCTGTCGGAGCTTGCCCCCGCGGGGCTTCGGCGGCGTTTTTTTGCGGGTTTGTGTGGGCGGCGTGCGTATATTTCGGGAAAACAAAAAGGCCCCCGGCGGGAGTTGCCGGGGGATGGGAATTTCACGTTGCCGTGCGCCGGGCGAGTATCCGGCGGCGTCCGGGGGCGTCTGGGGCGTACAGGGGTTTGCGTGTGGGCGGCCCGCTCTGCGTAGGCTCAATTCTTATATTTATTCATAATGTAGCAAAGCTCTTTGCGGTCGCGGACTCCGTAGCGTGCTCGAATCTGGCTGAACCGGTATTTGAATCCGCTTTCCGACAGAAAGAGCGCCTCGCAGATCTCCTTGACGGGGATATCCCTCCAGAGCAGGTCGATCATCCGCACGTCAACGCGATCCTCCGCCGAAATCAGCCTCTTGAAGAGCTGGATTTCCCGGATCAGCGGGTCGGAATAGAACTTGCTGTTGTCGTTTGCCGAGAGGTTTGTCCGACTCGGGAAGCGCGAGAGATCGATGGGATCGAAGAGCGGCAGAAACGGCGCCCGGCAGGGCTGGAAGCAGGTGGTTCCTCCCACCTTGAGATTCAACGGCACGCTGATGCTGACCGCCGAAAAATAGTGCGGATCCTTCAAATAGGTATTGATGATTTTTCTTATGGCCGCCCCGTATTTCGCGTAGTCGAATTCGATGGCGGTGATCGTCGGGGAGGCGTATTCCGTGAGGGGGGAGGATACCGAGCTGATGAGGAAGGGATCCCCCTCCTTATAGCCTCCCGGGCGCTTTTTGAGATAATAGAGCAGCGCGTAGGCCGTCAGATCGTTGGAACAGACGATGGCGTCGTAGTCGCTGAGGCGGGCGGCGAGCCTTTGATAGCAGTCCTCGAGGCTGTCCTCAATGCGGAAGACGTCCCTGACGCGCCCTCCCGAGAGGGAGAATCCGTTTTGCTTTGAGATATCGTTCATCGACTGCGGATTGATCCCGAAGAGGGCGATCCGGCTTTTTCCGTGGATCCAGAGATAGTCGATGATGAGGTGCATGATGTCGATGGGGTTGGAGGAGATGGAATTGACGTTGAGATTGACGGAGGGCCACATCATGGTGGAGACGAGAATCAGATTCCCCGCGAAGGCCTTTTGCAGCCGCGTGGCGCAGTTGACGGTATAGGAGAGGCTTGAGGAGATGATGACGGCGAAGCTCCCCTCCTCCGGCGGATGCGGCATGGCGGGGGCCGTGAACAGCTCGAAGGGAATGCGCAGATTTTTGATTTCGTTGATGACGCTGTCGGAAATTTTCTGACACCAGCCGCTGTTTTGGTATTCCGGCTCCTCAAAGATACAGATTTTCATGGCAAAGTCCATCCCTGTTCTTTTGACCCTGAACGGTTGTTTCTACTGTTATTATAACACGGTTTTCTCAAAAAATCAATCGGTTTTCCGCATTTCTGCAAAAACAGTTTGAAAAAATTTGCCTCCGGCCTCTTGTCGCTCAAAATTTTTTTGCGCCGTCAAGACCAAAATTTGTGTATATTTTTGCGCAAAAGTTTGCCCTTTTCGAGGTAAAAAAAGCGGCGGCTTCCGGAAGGGCGGAGTTTTTTGCAAAAAATCACGGGAAAATCTACCCCTTCGCCGAAAATCGGGCAAAATGCCGAAAGGGGGCCGAAATTTTTGCCCCGGAGCACGAAAAACTCCGCCTTTACTCAGGGGAAAGAATATTGTATAATAAAGCTCGGAAGCTTGCGGCCTTTCCCCGGGAAAGAATATTGTATAATAAAAGTCGGAAATCGTTGGCTTCCCCCGGGAGAACGTATTGTATAATAAAATTCGGAAGCCTTCGGGTTTCCCCCAAAACCGACCGCTTTTGTTTTCCCCGCCCGAAGGTCTTCGCGGGGAAGGAAAGGAAAAATATGAACGGAGTTTGGTCAAAGGAAAAGGCGTGGGAATGGTACAATTCCCATCCGTGGCTGCGCGGTTGCAACTTCATGAGCAGCGACTGCGCCAACCGGATCGATCAGTGGCAGGAGCTCGGCTTCGAGGAGCGCCTCAAGACTGCCGACGAGGAGCTGGCGCTTGCCGCCGAAACCGGCTTCAACAGCATTCGGATTATCCCCGAATTTATCGTATGGGATCAGGAGCACGACGGCTTCATGAAGCGGTTTGACCGCTATCTTGAAACGGCCTGGAAGCACGGCATTTCTTCCATGGTCGTCTTTGGCAACGACTGTATGCCCCCGAAATCGGAATTTTGGAAGCCGCTTCATTTAGGGCCTCAGACCTACGACTGGGGTTATCACGGCGGGCGGAAGCATTCCCAGCACGCGCAGTTTGCCGGGATGGGCTATCACCTTCTCGACGAGCCGAAAATCGCCGAGCGGCACTATAAATGGGTAAGAGAGATGATCGAGACCTACAAGAACGACGAGCGCGTCGTGATGTGGGACATCTACAACGAGGCGGGCGCCTCCAAACGCGCTCCCGCGACGATGAAGCATCTCCAGAAATTCTTTGAGATTGCGCGTGACGTCAATCCCTCCCAGCCGCTGACGGCCTGCACTTGGCGCTGCAGTCCCGACCGGAGCGTCGAGATTTCCGAGATCGAGCAGTACTGCATAGACCATTCCGACATTATTTCTTATCACAACTACGGGACTTATCAGACCAACGTCCGCATCATCAAGCGCCTCAAGGAATACGGTCGCCCGATTATCAACACCGAGTGGCTCGGAAGAGTCCTTCACAATACGGTGCAGGAAATGTTCCCGCTCTTCTATCTTGAGAAGATCGGCTGCTACAACTGGGGCTTTGTCGCCGGGAAATACCAGACCTACGAGCCGTGGGAAGGCACGTGGCAGGCCTACGAAAAGAATCCCGCGCTTGACGCCGACTTCACCAAATGGTTCCACGACCTCTACCGTCCGAATCATCGTCCCTACGACCCGAAGGAAATTGAGATTATCAAGCGCTTCTCGGCGCTTGCCGACGAGGATTTCAAGCGTTCGCAGGAGAAAAAATAACGGCCCGCGGCCTTTGACCGCCGCCCCCGAAATTCACACTTCCCCGGCACTGCCGGAAAGAATAGAAAACCCTATCACACCGAAAGGATACGCACATGAAACACTTATCAGCAAAATTCCAGGATCTGCCGCTTCCCACCTATTCGCCGAAGGCGGCCGAGCCGCTCCCGATGTTCTTTGAAAAGAAGCCCTATCAGGGAGCCTCCGGTCATCTTTACCCCATCCCCTTCTGCAACGGCATCACCGACGAGAAGACCGACAAGGTCTACCGCGCCGCCGTACTTGAAAACGAGTACATCCGCGTCGAGGTTCTCCCGGAGCTCGGCGGCAAGATTCAGCGCGCCTACGATAAAAAGAACGGCTTTGACTTCGTTTACCACAACAAGGTGATCAAGCCCGCGATGGTCGGCATTGCCGGGCCTTGGATTTCCGGCGGCGTCGAATTCAACTGGCCTCAGCACCACCGCCCCACCCACTTCGCTCCGCTTGAGGCGACGGTGGAGGAGAAGGACGGGGAGGGTACCGTCTGGACCGGCGAGACCGATCCGCTCTACCGGATGAGAGGCTTCGCCGGTATCACCGTTTGCGAGGGCCGCTCCTATATCAAGGCGAAGGTTCGCGTCTTCAACACGACCTCGGTTCCCCAGCCCTTTATGTGGTGGGCCAATACCGCCGTTCAGATCAGCGATTCAACCCGCGTCGTCTTCCCGCCCGACGTCGAATACGTCAACGACCACGACCGCCGCGCGGTTCTCTCCTGGCCGATCGCCAAGGGCGTTTATCACACCGCCCGTCCCTACGATTTCGGCGACGGCACCGACATTCATAAAATTTCCAACATCCGCGTGCCCTCCTCCTACCTCGTCTCGAAGGGGCAGAGCGATTTCGACTTCGTCTCGACGGTTGACGGCGAGAACGACGAGGGCATGGTGACGATCGCCGACCACTTTACCAGCCCCGGCAAGAAGCTCTGGCACTGGGGCAACCACAAGTTCGGCGACAAGTGGTGCTCCAACCTGACCGACGACGGCTCGAAATACATCGAAATCATGACCGGCTGCTACACAGACAACCAGCCCGACTTCACCTGGCTGATGCCCGGCGAGTCCCGCGAGTTTGAGCAGTACTGGTATCCGATTCACGGCATCGGCGAGGTCAAGTGCGCCAACACCGAGGCGGCTATCAACCTCGAAAAGAAGGAAAACGGCTCCCTCTTCCTCGGCGTGATTTCCACCGCCGTGCGCAGGGGCGTGGTTCTCCGTATCCGGAATGGCGCTGAGACCGTTTGGGAGCAGACGGCAGATCTTACCCCCGAAACTCCCTTTACCGCCGAGGTGGAGGGCGTGACCGCTCCCCTCACCGATCTGACCTTCACGCTCATTGAGAACGGCCGGGCGCTCCTCACCTACAAGACGCCGGTGCGCGGCAAGAAGAAGCCGATTTCTCCCCGTCTTCCCGCCCTTCCTCCGCAGGACATTCCGACGGTGGAGGAGCTCTACCTCAATGGCCGTCATCTCCAGCAGTACCGCCATTTCGCGGCGGAGCCGACCGATTACTTCCTTGAGGCTCTGCGCCGCGATCCCGGCGACAGCCGCTCCAACGAAGCGATGGGCTTTGTCCGTCTGGCCGAGGGCCGCTTTGCCGAGGCGATTTCCTACTTCGACGTCGCCGAGAAGCGGATCACCCTCCGCAACTTCAACCCGGAGGACACCTCCTTCTACTATGGCCGCGGGCTTGCAAAGCTCTATCTCAACGACATCGACGGGGCCTACCGCGACTTCTACAACGCCGCTTGGAACAACTCCTACGCCTCCCCGGCTTACCTTGAGCTGGCGCGAATCGACCTCATCCGGGGCGACCGTGAGCTCGCCATTGAGCATCTGAAAACCTGCCTGAAATACAACGGCGAAAACCTCGACGCCCTCGAGCTTCTCGCCGACGCGGCGGGCGACAAGGAAGCCCTTGCGAAGCGGAAGGCGCTCGACCCGCTCTACGAAGAGGGCACGCGCCGCGTCGAATACGTTCTCGACCGCGCCATCCGTCAGATGAAGGCCGGCAACAAGGCCAAGGCTCTGTCCATCCTTTCGGAGGCCGAGCGCGAGGATCCGATGATCTGCTACTACCGCGCGTATCTGACCGGCGACGTTTCGCAGGTCACCGCCGGGGACAACCTCCCGTGGGCTTACTGCTTCCCGTCTCGTCTTGAGGATATCGCGGTTTTGAAGGCCGCCGGTACCGCCCGTGCGCACTATTACCTCGGTTGCCTCTACTACGACAAGCGCCGTTATGCAGACGCCGCCGCCGAATGGGAGACCTCCGTTTCGATGGACAAGAGCTTCGGCCCTGCCTACCGTAACCTCGGCCTTGCGAAATTCGACCACGGCAAGGACTTCGCCGGCGCCGAGAAGGCGCTGAGAAAGGCGCTCGCCCTGATGCCGGAAAGCTCTCAGACCTTCTTCGAGCTGGTTCAGCTCTACAAGAACGGCGGCAAGAGCGCGGCGGATCGGCTCGCTCTCCATGAGGAATTTGAAGCGCTTTCGCTCTCCCGCGACGACGCGACCCTCGACCGTTCGGTGCTTCTGACGGTTCTCGGCAGATACGAGGAGGCGAAGAACATTCTCCTCGGCCATTCCTTCCACACCTACGAGGGCGGCGAAGGCAACCTGACGAGACATCACGCGCTTCTGCACTGGATTCGCGGCAACGAGGCGCTGAAGGCCGGTGACGGAGCGCTTGCGAAGAAGGAGTTCACCGAAGGCTTCACCTTCCCGCTCTGCTACGGCGAGGAAAAGAACTATTTCGCGCAGGAAATGCACCTCTTCTACGGCCTCGGCCTTGCCGCCGAGCTTTCGGGGGACAAGACCGAAGCGGCGAAGCAGTTCGCCCTCGGCTCCACCGACACCGCCGCTCCCACCGAGCTGAGCTGGTTCCGCGCCGAGTGCCTCAAGAAGCTCGGCAAGACCGAAGAGGCGGAGGCTCTGCTTTCCGAGATGGTGAGACTCGGGGAAGAGAAGATCGCCAACCGCTTCCGTCCCGACTATTACGGCGTCGGCTCTCCCTGCCCCGCTCCCTTCGAGCTTGACCGCGACCGCATCAACGAGATCAAGGGTTCCGTGACGGCGGCCTTCGGCTACCTCGGCAAGGGCGAGATTTCCAAGGCTGAGGAGAAGATGGCCCGCGTGAAGGAGCTTGACGAGACCAACATTTCTCTTCTGATCTACTCCCTTGTGAAGGGATAAGCAGGTAAGCGACTCTCTGTAAGAAAGGGAAAAGCTCTCTGCAAGAGAACAAGCGCCAAAGCGCATAATAAGCAAGTGTAAACACGTATTACAAAAACGCATACACACGCGTAATACACACGCACAATGCGCACGCGCAATACGCACGCGTAACACGCACGCGCAAAAGCGCGAGAAGCCCCCGCCGGGGTCCGAATGGATCCGGCGGGGGCGTTTTTTTGTCGGTGGGGGTTCTTTGGTGGTGAAGCGGCGGGGGAGGGGCGGTTTTTGCTGTTTTCGCGGGGTTCGGTGGGGAAACGGGCGCAGGTTCCGGTGCTTTTTGCGGTTTGGGATCTTGTGGCAGGAAAATGGCGCTGGTTTTTGCGATTTTTGGGTTTTGTGGCCTTGCGGTAGGGAAGCGGAGCGCTTTTTACTGTTTTGGGGATTTTTGGTGGATTTCTTCACAATTCGGGTGTATAATGAAAATATCGTTTCACGATTTTCTACGGATGGGACGATCAAACGCAATCAAGCAGCCCGTCGGTTATTCGGACGCCGCTACGGTCTCATCCTTTGGGTTTCCGGGATAACACCCGCGGAAGGAAGCCGACGGCCACGCCGAGGAGGACGAATCCCACGCCCGCAATCCAGTAAAATCGGGACAGGGCGTTTGTGGTTCCGTAGATTTCGAGAATGCCCCGGACGATGCTTCCCACCGTGAGCGTGGCGATCCCGGCATGATAGAGATTTCTCGCAATCGCGTCGGGGTATTTTGCGCCGGTCAGCGCATACATAGCGAAGGGCAGCGCGCCGCCGACCAGCGGAAAGGCAAACGCATAAATCATATAAAATGAGTACACCTCATGGCTGAACAGCTCATAAACCGCTCCGAACAAGGCGCAAAAGCAGGAGATGATGAGATAGACGAGAGTGACTTTTATCGCTTGGCGATTATTCGTATCCGATATAGACAATATCGCTCACGCTCCTTTCCTTTATGCTGTTCCCGTTTGTGGTGGGATTATTGACGACTTTTCCGCGAAAGACCATGGTCGACGAGCCGCCGCCGTCGAGATTATAGGCGTCCCGGACGCCGAGGGACTGCATAAACGCCGCCAGCTCGTATAAGGACAGCCCCTCGCTTTCTTTGGTGCGTCCGTCCGACACAACAAAGACGTAATGCAGCTCGTCAAGGATTCCGATTGCCGTTCTCGGATTGCTGGCCATGGCTTTGCCGACCTCCTCGTTCTTCGATACGCAAACGGTTCCGTCCTTGACCAGCCCCGGGCCGAACGACAGAATTTGCGCCGCGCCGTTCTCTTGCAGTTGTTCCGCCGAAACCTCGCTCTCTGAAATCAACGCAAAGGAACCGTCCTTGTAAATGACCAGATCCTCTTGATTGCGCGCCGCCGTGGAACGGTACAGCACCCCGTTCCGGAGCACGTACCCCCTCTCCTGCGCCCCGTAATAGTCGCCGTTGATTGCCAGAATCGCCTGATGATTTTCCGCAATCGTCGAGGTCTTTTCCGTGACGTTTTTGCCATAGGCGTTCTTTGCGAAGGCGGTTTTCAGATATTCGGCCGAGGAAAGGCGGATATCGGCCACGTAAACCGAGGTGTCGTTCTGCCGGTATTCCGTGATGGCGATGGCGATATTTTCGTCTTGATAGGAGCTTTCGGTGATGATTTCAGAGTCACCCCGGCTCTCCGAAGAGGAAGGGCCTTCCGTTTCCTCCCGTCCGGTGACCGGAGCGGATGGACGTTGCCCCGGCTCCGTTTGGGAGTAAGCGCTGTCCGGCGTCACCGGAAGGTACACTCTTGCGATAACAAAGGTATCCAGCAAAAGGTATACGGTAAACCCCGTCAGAAGAAATCCGTAAAGGATCCCCCAAAGATCATGTTTTCTCTTCACAAACGCTATCCCCCTTTTTTTCTTGTCCCGAAAACAAGGCGTCTCTGCACCGTCCAGCTGATGAGGAAAAACAGGATCTCAACGAGAATCTTCGCCAGCATCCGATGAAGTCCGCCTTGCGATACCAGTATCTCCAGCACAAGCGTATTGCCGCATAGGATCAGGGCGGCGAGCAGGAAATATTGTACGGCGGAGGCGAGAACCTTTTTCTCGCTGTGAAAAACCAATTTTCGATTGACCGTATAATTGGTAATCGAGCTGACGATTCTCGCGCCTACGTTGGAAATCAGCAGATTTCCCCCGGTTGTCCAAATCAGCAGACTATACAGTCCGTAATCCACGGCAAATCCGAGCAGGGAAGAGGCCGAAAATTTTAGGATTTCCTTGTAGATCCGATAGGAGTCCCGCACCGCGCGAAAATGAGAGGACGCGTTCCGGTCGAGATAGACCGCTTCGATCGGAATCTCCAAAATCGGAATTTTTCTGCGGGAAAATTCCAACAGAACCTTCATTTCATATTCGTATCGCTCCCCGGCGATCTTCAGCAGCAGCGGAATCTGCCCGGCGGAAAAGGCGCGCAGGCCGGTTTGGGTGTCCTGCACGGAACACCCCGTGCAGAGCCGATACACGCCGCGTGTGACACAGTTGCCGAATCGACTGCGCAGCGGCGCGGCGGGCGGCAGTCTGCGGCTTCCGAGAATCAAGGCGTCGGGGTGTTGCCGGGCGGCCTCGCATAACCGCTGTGCGTCTTCCACCCGGTGCTGTCCGTCGGCGTCCACCGTCACAACGACGGTGCTTTCCCCGTATTGCTCTTGAATGAAGCGAAGTCCCGTCTTGAGCGCCGCGCCCTTTCCTTGGTTTCGGTAATGTCTTAAAACCGTTCCGTAAAGGGCGGCCTTCTCAAACAAAGAAGAATACTCCGGGCCGCTTCCGTCGTCCACAATAACGGTAGACATCCCCGCATGATGCAGCTGTTTCAGAACATCGAGCAGGATGGGCTCGGGTCGATAGGCGGGAATCAAAGCGACGGAAAAATCGTTCATGGGTATCCCCTCCCCTTCGGATAAGATGGCGGCGAATCGGGTGTCCCCCATTCGCCGCAAATTCCTACCGTCGAATCATCGGCGCCCGCCGGGGCCCCCGAAGCCTCCACCGGGGCCGCCTCCGAAGCCTCCTCCGCCAAAGCCGCCGCCTCCGAAGCCGCCGCCTCCTGAGCCGTACACGGTGCTTGTCATGGTGATCGTCGTCGAGGCTTCTCCGACCGTCAACGTATAGGTCTGGCCCTGCTTCAGCGCGGGATGGCTGAGAATGACGCAGTTGAAGGCCCGGTCGGCGGTATGCTCAATCAGGACGTTTCCTTCCTCGTCGGTCAGCTTGACGACGGTTCCCGCCGCCTGTGAGCCGACGGTTGACAGAATCGCGCCCTGCGTCGATTCGCTGCTGAAATTCTGCGCCATGGTGGAGGCGCCCAGCCCGATGAAGGTTCCTCCGGTGATGACTCCCGCCGACTCGTAGTCGAGAATGGCGGTGTCTCCGCTTGTCGCGCCGGAGACTGTGATTTTTCCTCCGGTAATCGTCAGGCTTCCGTTGGAGTCGACGCCGTCTCCACCCATTTGAATATAGATATCCCCGCCGGAAATCGTCATACTTCCGGTGGAGCCCGAAAAGCCGCCCCAGCCCGGGCGCATCATGCCTCCCTGACCTCCCCCTGCGGCGTTGTTTCCTCCCGCCGCGTTCAGTCCGTCGTCGTCGGCTATAATCGAGACCGTTCCGCCCTTGATATACAGGTTGGTGGCCTCGATCCCCTCGTAGCTCTTCTCCACTGTGATTTTCGTCCCGTCTCCCGAGATTTCAAGATCGGTGTCGGCGTGGATGCCGTCGTCGCCGGAGGACAGGGTATATTCCCCTCCCGCGATCGTGACCGTTCCGTTTGAGTGGATGCTGTCGTCGCGGGAGGCGACGGAGAAGACGCCGCCTGCGATATAAATATCCGATCCGGCCTTGATTCCTTTATAGGATTCCTCGGAAGAGGTCAGCGTTTTTCCGCTTCCTCCTCCGGCGGTGACGTTCAGCTCGGTGTTTTCGGCGCTTATGACGGTCTCCGCCTGAATCCCGTCGTTCCCCGCCGTGATGACAACCTTCCCTCCGACGAGCGACACGTAGCCGCGCGAGGCATCCTCGGTGTTATCCGACCGGATTCCGTCGCTTCCGGCGTTTATTTCGATGTCGGCATCCCCGATTTTTACGCAGTCCTTTCCGTTCAGTCCCACGTTTTTGGCGGTGACCTCGACGGTTCCGGAAGCGATGATCAGATCGTCCTTTGAGACGATTCCGTGCTTGTTGTTCCCCTTGACGATCAGCGTTCCTCCCCCGTTTACCGTGAGATCGGCCTTGCTGAAAATGGCGCCGTCAAGGTTGGAGCCTCCGTCGGACACCGTGTAGGCGGCGCCGTCGGCGACGGTGTTTACCGTTCCCTTGGCGAGGGAGAGGATGACCTTATCCGCCTCCCGGATATAGACGGCGGGGCCCTTGCTGTTCTCCAGCGTCACCCCGTTCAGAATCAGCGTGACGTCGGCGTTCCCCGCGTCGATAAGAATCACCGTGTCGGTTTTGGTTCCGCTCAGCGTATAGACGCCGCCCGAGGTGATTTCGTAGGTTTCAGCCGAGAGGGCAGACAGATCCACCGCCTCCCCTTCCTCCGGGGCGGGGGCCTTTTCTTCCTCGCTTCCGATGGAAAAATCCATTCCGGAGGTGTCGGCCTTTTCGGGGGAATCCCCTCCGGCGTTTTGCGTTCCGTTTCCTCCGGGCGTCGGTATTCCGCCGGACGGCCCCGACGAGCATCCGCCGAGGACAAGCAGAGCGGCAAGCAGGACGGCGAGAAGCGCGGAAGGCCGGGCGACGTGCCGGGCAGAAATCAGGACGGCACGTGAAAATTTATGCCGAGTGGAAAGGGAAATGGTGCGTCCGACAGCACGCGAAATTTCACGCCGAGTGGAAAGGGGAACGGTGCGTCCGGCGGCACGTGAAAATTCACGCGTGAAAGAGAATTTTTTCATAACAAGGCCTCCTTTGCGGGATTTTACAGCTCCGCCGCCGTGGTTTCCTGTCTGCAAACCGCGATTTCAAGATTTCCGTTGCGACAGCGGATTTTATCGATCATTTCCTTTTCCTTTTGCGGGTCGCGCAGGGTGATCCGATAGGTCAGCCGGAAGAGGCTTCCCATATTCGCCGTTTTGACCCTTTCTAGCTCGTGCTCCGTCGTGTAGGTCGCGAAAATATCCTCGAACACCTCGGAATAATTGAGATCCTCCGGAATCGTGACCGACAGCGTTTTGTAGATTTCCGCTCCTTTTTTCGTCCCGAAGCCCAGCCGATTGTAGAGCAGGAACACCGCGCTGAGGATGACGGTAAAGAGAACGGCGTAGCCGAGATAGCCCATCCCGGCGATCAGCCCGGTTCCCATGGCCAAAAACAGCGCGCAGATTTCCTTCGCCGATCCCGGCGCCGAGCGGAAGCGCACCAGCCCGAAGGCCCCGGCCACCGCGACCCCGGTGCCGATGTTTCCGTTGACCATCATGATGACGACGCAGACCACCGCCGGGAGCAGTGCCAGCGTGACCGCGAAGCTCTTACTGTCCCTCGTTTTGTACATATAGCTTACCGTGAGGAGCAGTCCCAGCGCCAGCGACACGCCGACGCAGAGCAAAAAGTCCGACAGCTTAATCACCACGGTAAAATCGGAGTCGAAAATTCCTTTGAGCAGATTGTCAAGCATAAAAAACGGCCTCCTTCGGGAGTGAAATACAAATTTCCTTCACCGCATTCCTTTGCGGGAAGATGAGCTTTTCGTAGGCGGTTCCGTATTTGGAAAAGGAGGTTTTATAGAGCCTCCGTCCGGTCAGGATTTTTGTCATCCAGAGCGGGATTCCGCCGGAGCATTTGATTTCCATCAGCGTTCTCCCCTCCGGGAGCAGGGGGAAGCCTCCCGGCTCGGCCCTGAGGGACAGGCCCGCGAGGCGGGCGAGGATTTCCTCGTCGAAGGTCACCCGGAAATCGCTTCCGTCGAGGGCGTAAAATGCCTCCCGCTCGTAGGAGAGAAACGCGGCGGGGGTAAGCGGCCCGTAATAGCGCAGGAAATAGTCGATTTCGGCGGCGATCTGCGACTCTTTCGGGCAGGGGGCCTCCCCGCTTATCCAGCGCATCGCGTCTTTTTCGGTCAGCGCCAGTCTCCGCTTATAGACGACCGATTCAGATTTCTTTTTCAGCTCGACGAAGACGGTGCTTTCCTCCGTCGCAAGCTCGTAGCTGCGCAGTCGGATTTTTTCCTTATAAACAGGCTGTTCGAGGGAGCGGCGGGCCAGTCGGTAATTTTCGGTGTCGAGATAGAGGTTCCGGATCGTCGTCCGCCCATATCGGTCAAGCTTCATATAGGGCGCCATGGCGCGGCGGACAGCCTGCTTTTCCTCCTCATTGAGCAGATATTTCAGCTCATACCGCTGAAAAACGGTTTGGAATGCCATGTGTGGGGCCTCCTTCGCTTCTTTTCTGCCTCCAGTATAAAACCGAAAGCTTAACCGAACTTAAAAGTGCGAAAAAATTTTTGTTTTTTTAGGTTCAGTTAATTTTCCGGTGTTACGATATCTTTAAGGAAGGGAAAAAGGCCTTCCGGCTCCCTGCGGATCACGGAAAGGAAGGGTTTGACATGAGAATTTTACTTGCGGAGGACGAGCGCCCCCTGGCGCGGGCGATCGTGAAAATCCTTGAAAAGAGCCACTATTCCGCCGACGCGGTGGAGAACGGGGAGGACGCGCTTGCCTATCTCCGGTCGGGCAATTACGACGCCGCCGTGCTCGACGTCATGATGCCGAAAATGGATGGCATCACGGTTTTACGGAAGGTGCGGGAGTCGGGAAATCCCATCCCGGTTCTGATTCTGACGGCGAAATCCGAGGTGGACGACAAGGTTCTCGGGCTCGACAGCGGCGCCAATTACTATCTGACCAAGCCCTTCGACGCCAAGGAGCTTCTCGCCGCCGTCCGCGCCATTACCCGCAGTCCGACCGGCGGGGACTCCCGTCTCACCTTCGGCAACGTGACGCTGAACCGCGCCACCTTTGAGCTCTCCACCCCCTCCGGCAGCTTCCGCCTCGCCAACCGGGAATTTCAGATGATGGAAATGCTGATCGCAAGCCCGCACTGTATCCTTTCCGTCGAGCGGTTTATGGAAAAAATCTGGGGCTTTGACACCGAGGCCGAGACCAGCGTGGTCTGGGTCTATATCTCCTATCTCCGCAAAAAGCTGACGGCTCTTCACGCCGATATTCAGATCAAGGCCTTCCGAGGCGCCGGGTATTCTTTGGAGGAACTAGCGTGAAAGTGGGATTACATAAGATTTATAATAGGAGTGTTTCACGCCCAAATTCACTTAAAAACGTGGCCCAACCCATTTTTGTCTGCTTCGCAGACCCAGTGAATTTCATTTGCGATTTATGCCGCCGCAAAGCGGCGGAAGGGAGATTGACGGCGTGAAAGTGAGATTACATAAGATTTATAATAGGAGTGTTTCACGCCCAAATTCACTTAAAAACGGGGCCCAACCCATTTTTGTCTGCTTCGCAGACCCAGTGAATTTCATTTGCGATTTATGCCGCCGCAAAGCGGCGGAAG